>CAYZSN010000031.1:0-11445 GCA_964481095.1 uncultured Oleiharenicola sp.
CCCGGGAACAACGTGACGTGATCGAGAGCTACGAACTCGGCGTGAACAGTTACATCGTGAAGCCCGTCAACTTCGAGCAATTTGCCGGCGCGGTGCGGGATCTGGGACTCTACTGGCTGGTGCTCAACCAGCCGCCCAAGATGGAGGAATAACATGCCGCAACCGCTCAAAATCCTGATCGTGGAGGACAATCCCGCCGACGCGGAACTGCTGGTCCGGGCCCTGCGCCGCTCGGACTTCGACCCCGATTGGAAAAGGGTCGATACCGAGGCCGATTTTCTCAGCTCGCTTCGGCCGGACCTGGACATCGTGGTTTCAGATTACGAAATGCCGCAGTTCACCGGCTTGTGGGCCTTGCAACTGGTGAAGCTGCATTGCCCGGAGATTCCGTTTATCATCGTTTCGGGTACGATCGGGGAGGAAACGGCCGTGGCGGCCATGCGCAATGGCGCCATGGACTACCTGATGAAGGACCGTCTGGCCCGTCTCGGCGAGGCGGTGAACCAAGCCCTGGAAAAGGGACGGTTGCGGCGGCAGAACCGGGAGGGCGAACAAAAGATGCGCGAGCAGCTGGCCGAGCTGTTGCGCTGGCAGGAGATCATGCTCGGGCGCGAGGATCGCGTCCAGGCGCTCAAGGCCGAGGTCAACGACCTGCTGGCCCAGCTGAAGCAACCGCCCCGCTACGGCCAGGGCGGCGACATCCCTCCGCCATGAAAGCCCCGCTCCCTGACGACGAGGCCCAGCGGCTGGAGGCGCTGCGGCAATACGAGATTCTTGATTCCGCCCCGGAACAGGCCTTTGACGACCTCACGCTCCTCGCCGCCCACATCTGCGGGGTGCCGACCGCCATGGTCTCCCTGGTGGACCAGGACCGGCAGTGGTTCAAATCGAAACTGGGCATGAGCGCGACGGAAACGGCGCGGGACATCGCCTTCTGCGCCCACACGATCCTGCATGCGGACCAGGTGCTGGAAGTGCGCGACGCGCTGGCGGATCCGCGGTTTGCGGACAGTCCGCTCGTGACCACCGATCCGCATGTGCGGTTTTATGCCGGCGCCCCGCTTGTGACGCCGGGCGGCTTCGCGCTCGGGGCGTTGTGCGTGATGGACAATGCGCCCCGGGCCCTCACGCCCGAGCAACTTACCGCCCTCCAGGCCCTGGGGCGGCGGGTCGTGGACCAGTTGGAGTTGCGGCGCCAGGCGCGGGTGCTGTTGCAAAAGCAGCAGGAGGCATCCCGCATGCTGGAGCTGGCCGAGAAATCCCGGCGCGCGCTCCTCGGGGCGCTGGAGGATGAACAGCGGGCCATGGCCAGCCTGCGGGAGAGCGAGGAACGTTTCCGCGAGATGGCGGCCAGCATCGACGAGGTTTTCTGGATGACCGATACCGCTCAAAAACGGATACTCTATGTGAGCCCGGGTTATGAGAAGATCTGGGGCCGGCATTGCGCGGAACTCTACGCCAACCCCGATACCTGGGCCGGAGCCATCGTGCCGGAAGACCGCGCCCGGGTGCTGGCGGCCGCGGCAACCAAACAAACCGCGGGCGAGTACCGGGAGGAGTACCGCATCCAGCGCCCGGACGGCACGATCCGCTGGATCCACGACCGCGCCTTTCCGATCAAGGATGCCGCCGGCCTGGTCCATCGCGTGGTGGGCGTGGCGGTGGATGTCACGGAGCGCAAGCAACTCGAGGAGCAGTTTCTCCGCGCCCAGCGGCTGGAAGCAATCGGCACCCTTGCCGGCGGCGTGGCCCACGACCTGAACAACATCCTTTCGCCGGTGATGATGGCGGCCGGCCTGCTCAAGGACAAGCTGACCACGCCGCACGACCTGTCCCTGCTGGGCATGGTGGAGAGCAGCGCACAGCGGGGGGCCGCCATCATCCGCCAGCTGCTGATGTTCAGCCGCGGGGTGGCGGGCGAGCGCGTGATCGTGCAATTGCGGCATCTGCTGAAGGAAATGATCGGCATCATGCGGGAAACGTTCCCGCGGGACATCGCCATCGTGGAGGTCATCCCGTCGGGACTCTGGCCGGTCATGGGGGATGCCACACAACTGCACCAGGTGCTCATGAATTTGTGCGTGAACGCCCGCGACGCGATGCCGGAGGGAGGGCAGCTGAGCCTGGCGGCGGAAAACATGGAACTGACGGCGGCCGGCGCGGCAGTCCATCCCCAGGCCCATGCGGGCCGGTATGTGCGGCTGACCGTCCAGGATACCGGCCACGGCATCCCCGCCGCGATCATCGAGCGAATCTTCGATCCCTTCTTCACCACCAAGGCCCTCGGCAAGGGCACCGGCCTCGGGTTGTCCACCGTGCTAGGCATCGCCAAGAGCCACGGCGGCTTTGTCCTGGTCCGCAGCGAAGCGGGCAAGGGGGCCGCCTTCGACGTTTACCTGCCGGCGACCGTGACTGGCGACGCCACGGCCGCCCCGCCGGCGGCGGCAGGGCCGGCCACGGGCCGGGCGGAGACGATCCTCGTGGTCGAGGACGAAGCGCATATCAGCATGGCGACCCACCTGTTGCTGGAACAGGACAACTACCGCGTGGTGACCGCGGCAAACGGCCGGGAGGCCATCGCCCGTTTCCTCGAGAACCAGGAGGACATCAAGCTGGTGCTGACCGACCTGATGATGCCCGTCATGAGCGGCATTGCACTGATCCGCGCCTTGCGGACCATGAAACCGGACCTCAGGATCATTGCGACGACCGGATTGGACCATGAGTCCAAGAAGGCAGAGCTGGCTGAGCTGGGAGTCACGGAGCTCCTGCTGAAGCCATGCCCGCCGCCGCTCCTGCTCGCGGCGGTGCGCCGCCACCTGGATCGACCGGAGCCGTGAGTTTGCATTTGCCGGCAGCGCGGCTCGCCCGCATCTAGGGCGGGTGAAAATCCACGTTCTGCCGTCCGGCCCCATCCAGACCGTGGGTTACCTGCTGACCGACGCAAAGTCCGCCGCGGCCGTGCTGATCGATGCCCCCGGCGGCATCCTGGCCAAGGTGCAGCCGATCCTGGACAAGGAGGGTTGCAAGCTGGCGGAACTTTGGCTGACGCACGGTCATTGGGACCACATGCAGGATGCCGCGGCGATCAAGGCGGCGACCGGCGCGCTCATCCGGGCCCACGAGGCCGACCGGCCGTTGATCGAGACGCCGGAAATCATGGAAGGATTCATGGGCCAGAAAATGGGCCTCCAAGGCGCCAAGGTGGACGCGTGGGTGGCGCAGGGCGACCGGTTCAAGGCGCTGGGGCGTGAGTTTGAGGTTCGCCACGTGCCGGGCCACTGTCCGGGCAACGTGCTCTTTTATGCGGCCGGTGTCGCCTTCGTCGGCGATGCGCTCTTCAACGGCGGCGTCGGCCGCTGGGACCTGCCCGGCGGCGACTTCGACCTGCTGGCGCGCTCGATCCGCGAGCAGATCTACTCGCTGCCCGACGAAACCATCGTGTTTCCCGGCCACGGCCCCCGCACGACCGTCGGCGACGAGAAGGAGACCAACCCTTACGTGTCGGCCGTGATCCCATGAGCCAGGAACTGCACGAGGTCTTCATGCGCCGCGCAATCGCGCTGGCCCGCAGCGTCTGGGGGACGACACATCCGAATCCCATGGTCGGCGCCGTGATCGTCGAGGACGGCCAGGTCGTCGCCGAAGGCGCCACGGCGCCCGCCGGCGGTCCGCACGCCGAGGTCGGCGCGCTCAAGGCGCTCGGCCGCAAGCCGCGCCCCGGGGCGACGATGTATGTGACACTCGAGCCGTGCTGCACGCACGGCCGGACGCCACCGTGCACCGACGCCATCATCGCCGCCGGCCTCGCCCGGGTGGTGGTGGGCGCCACCGATCCGAACCCGGCGCACGAAGGCAAGGGTTACGCGCTGCTGCGGGAGGCGGGCATCGACGTGGTCAGCGGCGTGCTCGCGGGGGAATGCGCGGACCTGAACCTCATTTTCAACCACTGGATCACCACCGGGCAGCCGCTCTTCGCGGCGAAATCCGGCGTCACGCTCGACGGCAAGGTCGCGACCCGCACGGGCGATTCGAAATGGATCACTGGCGAGGCCGCGCGCGCCAACGGCCACGTCTGGCGCCGCTATTTCCCGGCCATCGCGGTCGGCGCCGGGACGCTGCGCGCCGACAATCCCCGCCTCACGTCCCGCGTGAACGGCGTGGAGTGGTGCCCGTGGCGCTTCGTGTTCGACGGTTTGCTGCGCTCGGTGACCGACAAGTCCATGCCCGGCGTCTACACCGACGAGTTCCGCGAGCGCACCATCGTCGTGACGACCCCGCACGGCGGCCTCGGCTATGTCCGCAAGCTCAACGCCATGGGCGTGAAGGCCTGGGTGATCAACTCGTCCACGCCCAAGGTGAACTTCCACGATTTCCGCGCGCGCTGCGTGCAGGAAAACATCCCCGGCGTTTTCTTCGAGGGCGGGGCCCAGCTGCTCAGCGAACTGCTGCAGGCGCGGGAACTTGACTACCTGTTCACCTACCATGCGCCGGTGCTGTTCGCCGACGACAAGGGCAAGGCCATCCTGCGGGGCCTGCGCACCGAGACGCTGGAAAACGCCATCCGCCTCGACCGCGTGCGCCACGAGGTGCACGGCGACGACGCCCTGATGCGCGGCTTCGTGCGTTATCCGGAAAAGATGTTCGTCGACGAGGCGACGTTCAACCGGAAGGTTTACAGCTGATGGGCCCGGGGACGATCCACCTCGCCAGTGGGAATGCCCACAAGGTCCGGGAATTCCAGCGGCTCGCCGACGCCTCGGGCCTCGCGCTGCACATCGTCCCGGCCGATCCCATGCCGGAGGTGGCCGAGGATGCGGGTACGTTCGTCGGCAACGCGCGGAAGAAGGCCCGGGCGCTGCAGGCGCGGCTGCCGCCGGACGCCTGGGTCCTGGCCGACGACAGCGGGGTGTGCGTCGACGCCCTGGGCGGGGCTCCGGGCGTGGAGTCGGCCTATTATGCCGGTCCGCAGCACGACAGCGCGGCCAACCTGCGCAAGCTCACCGAGGTCATGCGGCCGGTGCCCGACGGGAAACGGGGCGCGTATTTCCTGTGCGTGCTGCTGCTCCGCGGTCCCGGCGGATTGGAGGAGATGTTCGAAGGCCGCTGCGCCGGCGTGCTGGCGCGCGAGCCGGCGGGCGGGCGGGGCTTTGGCTACGACCCGCTGTTCATCCCCGATGGGTACGCCTGCACCTACGCGCAGCTGGATGAAACCGCCAAAAGCAAAATCAGCCACCGCGGTCGCGCATGGCTGATTCTGGCGGAATATCTGGCGCGGCGCCGGTCAGTGTAGGGCCGCGATGGCGGTCTTCTTGGCCTCGTACTGGGCCGGCGTCAGCTCGAGGTAGCGGTTGCGATTGCAGCCGATGAGCACGGGCTCGAGCGGGATATGGTGGTCCTGGTCCCGCAGTCCCTGGTGCAAGCCCCAGAAGCGGCCGGGCGCGCGATAATTGCGGCTGTTCGTGAACGGCTCCATCGCCACGCGGCTCTCGAAGAGCGCCACGATCGAGCCGCGGATGTACAGGCCGTTGCCGTTCCAGTTGTCGAGCAGGCGGGGGAAGTTGTTCGCGCCGCCGCTTTGCACGCCGTTGCCCGCCTTGTTGAAGGGCGCGGTGCCCCAGGTGGAATAAGATGATTCCACCGGCCCGTCGGTCAGGTTCGTGGGATTGTGATTGCTGGGCACGATGCCGCACAGCAGCGCCGCGGACACTTCCGTACTGACGCCCGTAAGCTTGATGTTTGTGGCAGTGCCGACGCCCGAGGTGGTCGCGGGATAGCTGCGGTTGGGGAGGAGACCGGGCTTGGGACCGTTGGCGGCCGTCAGCGTGACGCCGTCGTCCGAGCCGTCGAGGGTGTCGGTCGCGCTGGAACCGGTGCGCCAGCCAGCCGTGCTGGCGACCACCGGCAGGGCGCTGAGGGAGTCATTCCAGCCGTTGTCCTGGCCGCCGGTGGCGTCACCCCAGACCGGCTGGGAGACGATGGTGACGGCGTCGCCCATCAGGGCGCAAAGGTCCTCGGAGGTGTTGTCCGGATAGCGGGCGCTGTAACCGCCCGTGGCGGTGGAACTCGTCACGACCGAGTTGATGGTGCCGTCGGCATTGAAATGGCCGATGACATACATGGCGTCATTGGTCACGAGGGTGAAGCCCGGCTTGGCGGAGAGGGAGACCGCGTTGCCGCGGCCATTCCACATGCGCACGCCGGAGTCGATGCGATTGGGCACGCCGGAGGTCTGGGCCTTCTTTTCGGCGTCGACGGAGTTGATGTACACGGCGATGCCGTCGTACCACGCGTCCGGCGCGGTGCCGTCATAGAGGTCGCCGGCGGCCACCTCGTAATAGATGGGGTTGTTGCCGCCGGACACGCCGGTGATGCGGTCGATGGCCGTGGTATCCGACGGGTCCGCCGGCGCGAAATACATGTGGAAGGGATCCTGCCGCATCTTGGTATAGATGTCGGTGGCGGCGGGGAACACGCTGAACGTGGCGCCCATGCCGAGGCCGAAACCGGTGCCGGGGAGGGTTGCATCCGATTTGTAGATGGAATTCGCCCAGGTCGCATTGTTGGCATTGACGCTGCCGGTGGGGGTGCGCAGGTCGTACATCACGAGCGTGGTGTCGCTGTTGATGGTGCGGCGGACCATCATCTTGAAGCGCGCCATGTCGAAATCGATCTTGGCGCAGGCGCGCGGCACGTAATTCACCGCATAACGGTTGTAGAGGGCCGTCGTGCCGGAGGTGCTGATGACGCCGCGGTTGCTGGTGGCGCGGCGGATGTCGAAGAAGTAGGCGTCGGCCGGGAAGTAGGAGTACGGCGCGGACAGGTTGTCCGCCGGGTAAGTCGTACCCGAGCTGATCGCGCCACTGGGGGCCGCCACGTCCACGGAGTAGCCGCTGAAGACAAAGGGATCGACGATGATCGGGGTGTTGTCCAGGACCGGGTCAATGATGCCGGGATTGGCGATGGTGAACGAGCCGGCGCTCAGCGGTGTGGTCACCACGTACTGGCGGGAACCGATGGCGATGATATTGCCGGCGAGGATGGTGCCGGTGGCTGTGCCGCTGCCGCCGTCCACGGTGATGGTGGTGCCGTTGGCGGCGACCGCGCCGTTCGCGAAATAATTGATGCCCGTGCCGAGCGTGTTTTCGCGATTCTCAAGGGTCACGGCGGCGTTGTCGGCGACGGTCGCGACGCGGATGCCGGTGGCGAGGGTGATCTGGTTGCTGGCGAGTCCCGAGGCGACGACATACTGGCGGGTGCCGATCGTGACGGTGTCGCCGGGGTAGATGGTGCCGGAGCCGGTGTCGAGCGTCAGGGTCTGCGCGCCGATGGCGTAGCCGCCGCTGTTGTTGATCAGGTAGCCCGAGGCCGTGCCATTGGCGGGATTGCCGATGGTGACCGCGGTGTTGTCGGTCACGGCGGCGCGCAGGCCGGGCGAGGCGATGTTGATGGTGCCGGCGCCGCCCGACGCGTTGCCGGCGGTCACAAGGTAGGAGAAGGAGCCGATCGTGATGTTCTGGCCGGGGAGAATCTGGCCGGTGCCGGTGTCGAGGGCGAGCGCGGTGGCGCCGATGGCATAGCCCGAGGCGTTGTTGATCAGGTAGCCCGACGCGGCGCTGAGGCCCTGTTGCGGGATGCGCAGCACCGCGTTGCCCCCATCGCCGGCCACGGTGGTGGCGGTGAAGCGATTGGGCAGCAGGTTGTGGTACATGTAGTCATCGGACGTGCCAAGGGTGCCGTCACCGCCGGCATTGTAGCCATAGGACGGCTGGCCGGGGAGAACCACCTCGGTGACCGTGTGCACGCCCGTCGAAGTGTTGATCGTGTTCAGCCAGGCACGATAGGAACGGGGCAGGACGTACGCCGTGGTGCCGTCGGGCAGGGTGCCGCTGCGCGGGGTGGGCGACGCGTCGGGATTGGCCATGATGAACAGGCCGGCCTTCCAGGCGATCTTGGTCTCCTTGGCGTCGGCGTCGTCGGTGGTGCTTTCCCACGAATAGACGGTGGCCGGGGGGGTCTTCTGCCACTTGCGGGGGTTCGGCGGATCGATGAGCTGGCGCCCGTTGTTGCGGTCGTCCTCCGGCGTGGAGGTGAGGTTGGTTTCATTGTAGCCGCCGATGCCCGGGAGCTGGAGCTTGGTCACGCCGTGGGCGCTGGTGCGGACATTGCCGTTCCATACGCTCGTGGCGTTGGTCTTGAACTGGCTGATGGTCGTGGCCGTCTCGGTCGTCTGGCCGTACTTGTGGTCGTACCACTTGTTCGTCATCGTGCCGGACGAACCCTTGAGGTTGGCGGTCGTGGTGCCGTTGGTGTGGGTGAAGAAGACGTTGCCGGCGCTTTCGGAAGGCAGGTTCTCGGCGCCGGCGGCGGTGCGCGGCGCCGCCTTGAGGGAGGTCTGCCAGTACAGGCCGCCGGCCGCCGTGACGCGATCGGTGAAGCGGATGTCGATGTTGGTGGAGCCGTCGGAATGGGCGATCAAGTTGCCGTTGGTATGCACCGGGCCCGCCACGGTGAACGCGGCGCTGGGGTACAGCTCCATGTCCATGTTGTAGAACATGCCGAACTGGAAGAGCGGCGCCATCGACACCTTCATTTCCTGGAGCACGTAGGAGTTGAACGTGCCGTTGACCGCATGGGTCACGGTACCCTTGGCGATGATCGGCACCGTGACGGTCGACACATACAGGCCGTAGTTGGTGTCGGTTGGGTCGGTCACGGCGGCCATCGCGGTGGGCGCCTCCACGCCGGCGTAGAGCTCCATGTTCCCGGGCACCGCCCACTTGGAGGTGCCGAGCACGTTGTTGGTACCGGTGCCGCCGGTGGAATCAGGCATCTTCAACGCCGTGCTGCCGGTGAACGGCGCGGCGGCGGTGGGCTTGGAGCGGTAGAACCGGGTGCTGAGCTGCTCGGCGGCGTAGACCGTGATGTTCTCCGCCATGTTTTTGGCGCGGAGCAGCAGGATGTTGCGGATGTTGCCCCGCTTCTCGGTCATCGTGTAATTGAGCAGGCTCGCGGTCAGCACGGCCATCATGGCCATGAGCAACACGACGGTGATCAGCGCGGAACCGCGACGGCGTTGGAGGAGGATGGTTTTCATGGGATTACCTGCGGGGTGAGACGGTGTAGTTGAAGCTGCTGCTCGAGACCATGTTGATGACCGAGTTGCCCTTCACGAACTCGACGTTGATCGAGAAACTCTGGTTGACGGCCGTGAGGTAGGGGCTGTCGCTGCAAAACATCGGGTAATAGGTCGAGGTGCTGTCGGACTTGCGCCCCTTGGCGGCGTCCGTGATCTGCCGGTTGGTCGCGCCGCTGGCGGCGTATTTTTCGTTGGTCGCGATGTTGATCGCGTTGAGCAGCGTGGTCAGGGCGGTGGACGAGCCGCCGCTGCCGTCGTTGTTGGGATCGTAGTCCTGGCCCTCATAGTAGCGGATGGGCGCGGTGTCGGCGACGTTGGCCGCCGCCACCACGCGGAAATACACGCGGATCTGCTTGATCTTGCCGCCGGTGGCGAGCGAGGTGCGCGTCACGAGCACGATGCAGTCGCCGCTGGCGTTGCCCGAGCCGTCGATCACGGCCAGGTCATTGGTCGGGTGGGTGATCGGCACGATGTCGGCGATGTCGACGGAGCCATCCAGCTTCTTGTAGTCGGGGAAGAGATAGAACTCCGAGGCGTCGACGGTTTCCTTGGCCATCTGGGCGGTGAAATAGCGCATCGCGGCGTTCGTCTGGATGCGGATCGTGTCCTTGTACATCGTGCGCAGGCCGAAGAGGAAGGTGCTGAGGGCCATGGCGAGCACGGACACGCACACCGCCATGCTGATCATCACTTCGACCAGCGTGAAGCCGCGGTCGGAATGCAGGGGATTTTTGCGCGGGATTTTCATAGGTCGTAGTTGGTGCGGAGGAAGACCTCCATGTCGCGGATCGTCTTGACGTTGCTGCCGTCGTTGAAGCTGTAGGTGTAAACCACCGTGATGCGCTTCACGTCGCTCACGTCCTTGGTGGTGTCGGGAATTTCATCGATCCAAACCCAAACCTGCAGCTTCAGCTTCTGCGACTTGGTGCCCGTGACGGTCGACATCGTGATGTCGCCGGTGTTGTAATCGAGGGCGCCCGGGCTGGCGCCGGCGTCCACGGCGGCGACGCCGATGTCCGGGCAAACCGTCGGGGCCTTGGGGGTGCTGCCGCTCTCGCTCGACGTATAGCGGACAGGGATGACGAAATCCGTGTCCTGGTCCTGGCGCAGCGTGATCTTGTAGGTGCTGTCGCTGGAATCGTACCACGGGATCTGCGTGGAATAATCGAGGCCCTTCATCTGCTCGAGGAGGCCGTAGATTGTGCTGGTCGCGGCCGATTGGATGACGGCGGATTCCGTGATGCGGCGCGACTGGATCATCGTGGAGATGAACCCGAGCATGAACAGCGCGAGGATGAAGAGGGCGCACATGACCTCCACGAGGGTCAAGCCACCGGTGCGCCGGATGCGGTCGGGAGTGGGACGACGGTCGGCCTGGGGCAGGCGGTCCGGCGCGCGGCCGGACGGGATCGTGGGATGGAGGTGTGGCAACATTGCGCCGCCAGTATGGGGTATTTCCCGCCGGAAGGGAAAGGGCCTAAGTCTGGTGATTGGCCTCTAGTCCCGGTAGGGCCGAACGGCCCTAGTCGCCTTCCGCCTTACTCGGCGACGTGCCCCGCCTCGACGTAGAGCGCGGCCGCCTGGGTGCGGCGGGTGATGTTCAGCTTGCTGAAAATGGTCGCCAGGTAGTTCTTCACGGTTTTCTCCGTCAGGCCGAGCTGGTCGCCGATTTCCTTGTTGGTGCGGCCGCCGGCGAGCAGGGCCACCACGCGGCGTTCCTGCGGGGAGAGCTGGCTCAGCTTCTCGGCCGGTGTCGGGGTGCCCCGGTTCTTGACCAGGTTCAGCACCTGGCCGGCCATCGAGGGATCGAGCACCGAGTCGCCGCGGCAGACCGCGCGCAGGGCGGCGGCGAGGGCGGCGCCGTCGTTTTCCTTGAGCAGGTAGCCCTTGGCCCCGGCGGCGATCGCATCGTGCATGTGGCGCTCGCTGCTGCTCGACGGGAGGATCAGCACGGGGAGTGCCGGCCGGGCCTTCAGGAAATCCCGGCAAGCCAGCAGGCCCGACTTGTCCGGCAGATGGAGGTCGAGCATGACAACGTCGGGCTTGAGCTTGTGCAGCGCTTCCAGGCCCGCCGCGGCGGTGCCGGCCTCGCCGGCGATGCTGATGTCGGCGTGATCCTCGAGGGCGCTGCGGAGGCCGAGCCGGATGATCGGGCTGTCGTCCACCAGCAGCACGCGGATGGTTTTGGCGGCGGAGGGGGTCATGCAAGCGCGGGCACCGGCAGGGTGAGGATCACGAGCGTGCCCCTGGCCGGGCTGGATTCCACCTCGAGGCTGCCGCCGAGGGCCCTGGCGCGCGCCCGCATG
>CAYZSN010000032.1:0-6259 GCA_964481095.1 uncultured Oleiharenicola sp.
GGACTGTAATATCTTAGGCCGTAATAGAGCAGTCCGGTTTCATCATCCGTGAACTTGGTCGAGAAGCGGAAGGGATTTGCCGCGGCGGCAGGACCGTCGGCAATGAGCGTTTCACCGAAGGCGCCGTACTCGTAGGTGGCGACTGTCGTCCCGCTCGCGAGATCCATCCAGGCAATGACGTTGCCGTTGCCGTCATACGCGGGCGCATAAACGGCGGAGTTCGGAGTTGGGAGATGGGAGTTGGCGAAGAGCAGGCCGCCGACGCCGCCAGCGCCTTGCAGCGAGCCGCTGAGATCCAAGCCCCAAGCGTAGGAGCGGGATTGGTTGAAAGTTGAAAGCTGAAAGTTGAAGGACAATTCAGAGATCAGGTTCCAGCCATCGTAGAGGAACAGGCTGTGTCCGGCCAGCACCCAGGCGCTGCCGCTCCAACTATACACTTTCTTCGCGAAGCGCCGGGACTGGCTGTCGTAGGCAAATTCCAATCTCTGCTTCGTCACCCCGGCGGTGACGGCGGCCGAACTGGTCTCCATCGCCACGAGGCGGTTCTCGCCATCCCACGTGTAGTGCCACCGGGCATCATCGGTCAGGTTGCCATCGGCATCGTGGGTGAAGATTTCCGGCGTGCCGGAGACCAGCACCTGCCGGGTCTCCTCGCCAACGGCATCCTCGCCGTTGACCCCGACGTTGTTCTTCACCCCCGTGACCTTGACCGACGCGTATTGTGCACCGGCGGCATTGTTCACCGGCACCTGCTTGAAGTAGAGTTCACCCTGGCGGGTCACCGGATACACCGGGCCGCTGGTGGCCGGCGCCATGACCGTCACGGTCGCATCCGCCTGCGCCGCACCCAGCACTTCAACCACCCCGGGCGCCGTGGGACGGCATCGATCGCCGCAAGCCGCGTCCGCCCGTGGGCACGGTGCCGCCGATGGGCGGCGCCTGAAGCGGAACAGCCTGTCCGTCAAATCAGGGCAACCCTAGCATGACCCCTTTGCTGCCCTTCGATCGGTGAAGGTTCAATAGCCGAGAAGCTGCCCAGTGACGATTATCCAAAAAAGACCGCGCGTGTTGGCACACGGCACGCGCCCCGTTATGGTTGGCGCGTTGGTTCATCTAAGGAACAACATGGCCTCTTTGCTCGGCTATTACTGTCCTTCCCGGACAATTCTTCCCGGATCATATTCCAAAATCCGAGAGCCGGGATTCGGATTAAAATATGAGGAAACATACACCCAGTTCATTCCAGGAGTGTTGCGAACAACGATGCGCCCGAATCCCTTCGCGGTCTTGAAATAGAAAGCCGTGCCATTGTCACCATGCCAAACTGGAGGCTTCGGGGTGTCTTTGTTGATCTCCCAAGAAGGGCGGTAACCGGTTTCTGGCGCCAGAATCGGAAATTCCTCAAGCGCAAGGGCCAGCTCGCCTTCCTCGATGCTGATCTGCGCGTTCCAGTCGTCCCGCGTGCCTGCTGACGGCGGGCGTTTCACGACCAGCTCGACCCCCTTTGCAATGGGGAAAGTCCCGGTGCCACCTGCAGCCACTTCGCGCTCTTGGTTCTCACGGACAACCAAGGGCTCGGCAGTGCGCTTTTTGTGCAAAATAAAGATGACGGGGCGGCTGGCATCGGGCACGTGATACGTGGAATCTGAAAATCTGGCATACTCGAAACTGAATTTGTTTCGCGTCAACGAACGCTCATATCCTTCCTTGCGAACGTTGACCACCAAGGTCCCTCCTCGCTCGCCGACCAGCTGGAAAAGCCCGCCGCCATTTGAGACCGTGCTCTTTGCCAGCGATCCCTCCGCGTTTGCGGTTGTCCAGGAAAACTCTATCGCGGCGTCAGCGACGGGATTGCTCCCTTCATCGACGACTTTTCCGTAGAATTCCATCGGGATTTTAAACGAAAAGGCCGGATCATTCCTCTCCATTTCATGCCACCACTTCCACTTCTCGGTGTCGGAAGCGTCCGGTGGGGGCTGCCTCAGTTGATGAACCCAATCGGCGCCCTGCGATAGTCTTGCAGAAGGTTTCTGAAGGAATTCCGCCGTATTGTCTTTTGAGCGTTCGCATTGCGTTAAAAGAAGAATAACACTTGAGAGCAGGATCGCGCCAAGGAATATCCAATTGCGATTTGTTGAGATCATAGTGGTTAGCGATCAACGAATGCGTTCAAAGATGTAGCGATACATCGGGCTTACTTCTTGGATTGATCGGGTGAATTCCCCGCTATGATCAGGGCGGCTAGTCCCGAGATTCGTTACGGATCCTGGGCCTATGTTTTCATTGTCAGCTTCCGCTACAGCGCCACGAACAATAATACGCCCTGTGGCCTCAGACCGCGACCGAGCAATGAATGCCATGGATTCATGAGGATCATCAATCGAGCGAATGGCCCCAGCTATAATTCCCGTTTGCCAAAGAGTACCTCTAGAAGTGACATCTGTTTCCCAAACGTACTTTCTAAAATGCACACCGAGATTGAGTGGACCTCTCAAAGCTTGACTAAAATCCTCCGGTTTAAAGGTGAGTAAGTTTACGCCTAGTTGTAGGCCCTTTTGGTTGAAGATCCACAATCCCAAGGCGAAATCGGTCGGATTATACAAATTGAAAAGCCTCGCATGAACATTTGCTGCTAAAATGCCTCGGTATCCAAGTTGATCCGCAGTGTCTGGCGTGCTTTGAGGTGATTCTAATTCCGCAAGCTCGGGCAATAATGGCGCATTCACATCTAAGCAGCTAGACGCCATGGACGCCTGCATAAGAATGACATTTTTTGCTACCATCCCCTCGCGAAGGGCAGAAAACACTACACCGTTCCCCAAGCTGTGCCCTGCGAGATTTTTCCGATACCCATCTGGAAGCTCCGTTGCGACATACGTCCTGAGTGCGGCGCCATACTTCCAAGCACGATACTCGTTGAGATTATAGGGTGCTGGAATCTGGTTTAACGGCTCAGGCAATGGAAGAGAAGGACCCACCAAAGTGTCCCAGTAGAATAGTATGAACCGCCCATTGAAGCCTTGTTGATACAATCTCTTGAACATTGTTTCCCCGTTCCAGATGGCCTCTTCGTAAAAGATGTTCGAACCATGAACAAAAACTAATGCCGTTGGTGCTTCATCAGCCGGTCCTACAAATGGAATCCCGTCCTCAGCAGATTCCACATTACCATTTTGGGCATTAAATGTACTTGGGGAAAGATATGGCTCTGGGATTCCATTTGGGTCACGCGGTAGAACTTTTACCCTCTGATACATAGACTTTATATTTCGTAGGTCTACCCAAACACCTGATCCTGTACCAAGCTCGCGACCATTTTGATCCAAAATCACTGGCATTAATTGACCTGTTCCTGCGCTGGCTCCTTCAAAGATCAGATGCAGGGTGTGATTATTCGATGTTAAACTCGACCAATAACCATTGGGAAAAATAAAGACTCCATTCGAGTCGAGCGTCTGCTTATTGTTGCTGTCAACAATTGCATTATTGAATCCGCCAGCTAGCTGCCCCTGAGCAATCGAGGTACTTGTTAAATGTCCGTTGGCACCTTCAGGATCCGCTGATAAATAAATATTGATCGCTGGATGAGTTCCATTCGTGTTTGCCCATTTCAGCCCAATCTGGAGACCGTTATTCGGCGCGTTGATGGTTGATTCCAATCCGTTTAGATTGATCCAAAGTCGTGTGAAATCCTCTTGATTGCGGAGCGAGACAATCTGGTGTTTGGAGTAATCGGGCGTTTGCACAGGAATTTTCTCTGTCTCGCTCGGAATATCGTAGAGTGGGGTTCCAAGTGGAGGTGCCGTAACGGTAGTCAATTCAGTGTCATCATCATTATTGATCCAAAACCTATATGGTTTGGCCACGGAAGTAACATCCGAGGCATCCTCGCTGACGAGTTTGATCTGCCCGTCGCGGTTGGAGTCTACGGCGAGCTCGGGCGCGGCAACCACATGCAGCGTCCGGGTCGCCGTGAAATTCTCGTACTGGCTGGCGAATTTCACCTCGATGACAGCCTCGCCGGGAGCCAAACCCAACGCAAGGAGCTTCCAGCCGCCGACGCCGGGCCAGTTGGGATCGTTGTAAAGATCGGCGCCGGGCGACACTGTGTAGCCGTGCGCCATGGCATAATCGAGGCCCTGACTCTGCTCGACGCCCGGGTCGATGGCAATCAAATGGATTTTGTCCGCAGGATAGCTCACAATCGCCCGCACGCTGCCAAAGGCGTCGGTGGGCAGATCGGTGGCGTAGGACAACTCCAAGGTGCCGCGGGTCGGCAGCGTATCCACCGCGTAGAATCGCGGTCCGCTGAGCGAAGGGCTGGCATCGGCGCTATAGCCGAGCGCCTGCAGTTGCACAGTGCCGGCGGTTCCCGGGGGATCGATGGTAAAGGGACCGATCACCGTATTCCCGGCACCCGCATCGACAGAAACCTCGTGTGTCCCCACGACCTGCCCGGGGCCGAAATCGGCGGGCGTGAAAATCTCGGCCCAGCGCAGCTTCTGGCCTCCGGAAACATGGCCGCGATATTGCGAGCCTGTCAGGGCCAGGGAAACAAGGTTCTGGCCGTTGTATTCCTCCGCGCGTTCACCAAAAGCAGACACGCCACCGTCCCCGGGCTCGAAAGGTCCATAAATCTGGCCATTGGTGTAGGTGAGCTGTGTGTTCCAAGGAATGCCATCCAGCTGCCCCGAAATCTCCGTGTAGTGTTCCTCCACCGCCGAAGTCAGCGCGCTATTCTCGAACTCCCCGGAAATCGTCAGCTTTTGCTGGCGGTTGTAGTGATACGTGGAATCCCAGAAGGGATCATAATTGTCCTGGTCAATATCCAGGCTGATTTCAGTTTCGCTGGCCGAGGTGGGGCTCGAAATCGCCGCACGGGGCCGGGTCGGATCGAGCGAGAAGGTGGCCAGTCTTTGCCCGGACGCCGTCCTTAATTCCGCCACCGAGTCGTTGGGCGAAGCCCCCATGGCCCAGGTTGCCGAAACTCCGGCCACGGCATCAACGTAGCTGCCGCTGGCGGAATAACTCCATTTTTCAGTTCCGGGATCGTAAGTCATCGCCACGGAGAAATCCTGCACGATGTTGATCGGGGCCGCCTCGTACCGGCCGATCCGGCTGTAATTGTCCTGATATTCGCCCTTGAGGTAGTACTTGGCGACCGCGACGGGAACTAATGACGTGAACCCCTGCTTCCTGCCGGACACCGAGGCCTGCCTAGCTTCCGTGCCGAAACCGCCGGTGCTGTTGGCTGCGTTCGGGTGCGGCGCGAGCACCTCGGAACTAAGTGCCGAGGCCCTGCCCTTGTCATCGACGGCCAGAACCGAAAAGAATTCCCATGAATTCCCGGTCGGCGCATAAGTTATCGTCACCGCCAGCGAGGAAGTCGCGCCTATCTTGACGCCATTGCGCCAAATTTCGTAATGGTCGACGGACCGGCCGGGGCCGGGAGTCGCCGCGCTCCACTGCAAGGTCAGGGAATCGCCACTGCTCCCGGCAATGAAAAGGCCGCCGGGAGCCAACGGTGGCTGACCACCGCGGGACGATGGATCGTGCGTAACCTCGAAGTTCTGGTTTGGGCCGATTTGCTTGGTGTCAAACTTGCTCTTGTTCGCCGCGACCGGAACGGCCATGAGACACCCCACTCCCAAAGCGGCTACCCGGAGAATAATAACCCGAGAGGCGGTTCTCATCTCATTCCTCCGTCGAGCGAACGTATACGGTCGCAATCCCGTCTGTTCCCGTGCGCACCGTCACGGTCACGAGTTTTTCCCCATCCAGCGTGGCCGACAACAGGTGTCCGCCCTCCGTGGCGGTGACCGTGACCGGAGCGTTGACCAAGGGTGCACCCGCCGCATTGGTGATGCGCACGCTCAAGGTATCGTCCGGGCCCAGGGTGCCATCCTCCGCCACCAATGACGTCATTACGGGCAGGATCCCGTTGTAATAGTTCCCCGGATCGGATCCTTGCTGCATCTCCTGCAGGTTGGTGATGCCGTCTCCGTCTGCATCGCCGCCTCGATCATTGATGCTGGGATCGAGCCCATGCGCGGTTTCCCAGGCATCATCCATCCCGTCCTTGTCCGCGTCGGTGAACAGAGGGTTGGTCGAGCTGGCCAGAAAATCATCCAGCAGCGTCGGCGCCGCGGTCTGTCCGGTAAGTGTGAACGAGCCCAGGTCGCTTTGCGTCGCATCGGAAAAACCGATGTCCGCCGCCACCATGGTGCCGCCGACGTACAGATCCCACTTCTTCGTCCCG
>CAYZSN010000033.1:0-14628 GCA_964481095.1 uncultured Oleiharenicola sp.
GCGCGAGTGGACGACCGACAGGTCGCGCGTGAACTTCCCCGAGACCACGCGCACGAACGCCACGCGGTCGCGGTGCTTGGGGTCCATGTTGCCCTGGATCTTGAACACGAAGCCGGAGAAGGAGTCCTTCGCGGGCTCCACCACGCCGGCCGCGGAGGGGCGCGGCGCCGGGGGCGGCGCCAGCTCCACGAGGGCGTCCAGCAGGAGCTGCACGCCGTAGTTGTTGACCGCGCTGCCGAAGAACACCGGCGTGGTGCCCCCCTTGAGCGCGTCGGCCCGGTCGAAGCCGGGGCTGGTCGCCTCGATCAGTCCCAGCTGCTCGACGAAGCGCTCGTAGGAGTCCGCGTCGAGCGCGTCCTTGACCGCGGCGTCTCCGATGCCGGCCACCTCCACGGGCGCCTTGTAGGCGCCGCGCGCGGTGCGCTCGTACAGGTGGGCCTGCCGCATCACGCGGTCGTACACGCCCTTGAAGCGCTCGCCCACGCCCATGGGCCAGTTCACGGGGAAGGCGTGGATCTGGAGCGTGCTCTCGATCTCGTCCATCAGCTCCAGGAGGTCCCGCGTCTCGCGGTCCAGCTTGTTCATGAAGGTCAGGATCGGGATGCCGCGCAGGCGGCACACCTCGAAGAGCTTGCGCGTCTGGCTCTCGATGCCCTTGCCGGCGTCGATGACCATGACCGCCGCGTCCACCGCGGTCAGCACGCGGTAGGTGTCCTCGGAGAAGTCCTTGTGGCCGGGCGTGTCGAGCAGGTTGACGGCACAGCCGGCGAAATCGAACTGCAGGACGGTCGAGCTGATCGAGATGCCGCGCTGCTTCTCCAGCTCCATCCAGTCGGAGGCCGTGGCGCGCTGGTTCTTGCGGTCCTTCACCGCGCCGGCGAGGTGGATGGCGTTGCCGTAGAGCAGGAACTTCTCGGTCAGCGTCGTCTTGCCCGCGTCCGGATGCGAGATGATCGCAAAGGTGCGGCGGCGGGCAATTTCCTGGGCGGGCGTGGGCATGAAGGGCACGACTGAACACGTTCCGACCGGCAGGGGAAGCCCAGAGTTGGCCAGCGGCATGAGAGTGATTTCACGCGAGGTTTTGGCTTCCAAGGCCCTGGCAACCCGGAAACAGTCCGGGCATGTCTGTCAGCCTGAAACTCAAGCCCAACGCCGCCAGCGCGCGGGTCCTTTCCGGCCACCCATGGGTCTTCGCCAACGAATGCGAGACGCTCCTGCCGGCGGAGCATGACGGCGAGGTGGTGGAATGTCGCGACCGCACGGGGCGCCTGCTCGGCACCGGCATCTACAATTCGAAGTCGCAGATCGTGTGGCGGCGCCTCAGTCGGGATCGCGTGGCCCTCGATGAGCCGTATCTGAGCGGCGCGCTGGAGCGCGCGATTGCGCGCCGGGACGGAATGGGAAATTTCAAGCGGCTGGTTTGGTCGGAGTCCGACGACCTGCCGGGCGTCGTGGTGGACCAGTTTGGCGACACCTTGGTCGCGCAGATCCAGACGCTGGCGCTGGAGAAGCGCAGCGCCATCATCGGCGACCTGCTGGCGAAGCTGACCGGCGCGAAGGAGATTGTTTTTCGCAACGACGCCAACATCCGCAAACTCGAGGGCCTGTCGGTGGAGGTGCACACGCGATCAGGGCAGCCGGTCGCCCCGGGTTGGGCGACCATTGACGGCTTCGACTATTGGCTCGACCTGCAGAACGGCCAGAAGACCGGGTTCTACCTCGACCAGCGCGAACAGCATGCCGTGGTGGCGAAGCACGCCGCGGGCAAGCGCGTACTCGATGCGTTCTGCAACCAGGGTTCGTTCGCGCTGCATGCGGCCCGGGCCGGGGCGGCGAGCGTGCTCGGGCTCGACAGTGCCTTCGACGCGATCGCGCAGGCCAGGAAGAACGCGGATCGCAACAAGGTGGCGGCCGATTTCCAGGGCGTGAACGTCTTCGACTGGTTCACGGCGCAGCGCGACGCGGCGCCGGCGTGGGACCTCGTCATTTTGGATCCGCCGCCGTTCGCGAAGTCCAAGTCGGCGCTGGAGGGCGCGCTGCGCGGCTACACGGAGCTGAATCTCCGCGCCATGAAGGCGCTGGCGCCCGGCGGCGTGCTGGCGACCTACACCTGTTCGCACCACATGCAGGACGCGCAGCTGCGCGAAGTGCTGGCGGCGGCGGCGGCCGACGCAAAGCGCCGCGTGCACGTGCTGGAATTCTGCCACCAGCCGCCGGACCACCCGGTGCTGGTAACGATGCCCGAGAGCGAGTACCTGCGCGGCTACATCCTGCGCGTGGAGTGAGGGAGGTTTGGTGGAGGGCCCAGCTCCTACTGGGCCGCGGCTCAGCGGGAGCTGGGCCCTGCAATGATCGATCCGCCCTCACCGCTGCTTGGCCGCGTCGTCGAGGTTGCGGCGGGTGGTGCGCAGCTGTTCGACCTCGGCTTCCATCATTTTCAACTCGTCGAGCGTCGCAGGCCGCTTCATCGCCTCGAGCACGTCGCGCTCCTGTTCGAGCAGCATGACGCGGCTCGCCTCGACGGCGGAAAGGTGCTCGGCGGAATTGCCGCCGAAGATCATGGCGGCCTTGGCGAGCTTCTCGTTGTTCAGGGCCTTGTCGAGGTCGGTGGACTGCACCTTGGCCTGCGCCCGGACGATCAGCTTGTCGAGGCGGGCGATTTCCTTGTCGATTTTCTTGGCACGTTGGGCGGTGACCTGGATTTTCGGCAACTCGAGCGTCGGATCAGCCGGTGGCGCGGCGGGTTTCATCGGGGCGGCGGCCTTGTCGGCCATCGGGGAGGTGGGTTTTTCGTCAGCGGCGCAAAGGCCGGCGGTGAGGCCCAGCACGAGGGCGAAGGTACGGAAAGCAGTGGAGTTCACAGGAAGAGAGAGTGTGCAGCCGGGCGCGGTGCGCAAGTAGATGCCTGAAACCCGCGCAAGTTCCACCAAAGAAAAGGCCGGGCGCCTGGCGGCGTCCGGCCTTCCCTTGGTGTGTGTTCTTACGGAGCTGTCGGGGTCAGGCAGCTGCGCAATTCTCAGAGCTGGCCGCCGTAGATCGCGCTGGCGCCGAGTTCCTCCTCGATGCGGAGGAGCTGGTTGTACTTGGCGACGCGGTCGGTGCGGGAAGCGGAGCCGGTCTTGATCTGGCCGGCGTTGGTGGCGACCGCGATGTCGGCGATCGTGACGTCCTCGGTCTCGCCCGAACGGTGCGAGATGATGGTCGTGTAGCTGTTCTTCTGGGCGAGCTCGATGGCGTCGAAGGTCTCGGTGAGGGAGCCGATCTGGTTCACCTTGACGAGGATCGAGTTGGCGGTGCCGGTCGCGATGCCCTTCTTGAGGAACTCGACGTTGGTGACGAAGAGATCGTCGCCGACGAGCTGCACCTTGCCGCCGATGGCGTCGGTGAGCTTCTTCCAGGTCGTCCAGTCGCCCTCGGCGCAGCCGTCCTCGATCGAGACGATCGGGTATTTGGCGACGAGGTCCTTGTAGTAGGCGACGAACTGGTCGCCCGTGAAGGACTGCCCGGAGGATTTCTTGAAGACGTAGGTCTTCTTTTCCTTCACGTAGAATTCGGAGGAGGCGACGTCGAGGGCGAGGAAGATGTCCTTGCCGAGTTTGTAGCCCGCGCCCTTGACGGCGTCGGAGATGGCGTCGAGCGCGTCGGTGGTGGAGGCGAGGTTGGGGGCGAAGCCGCCCTCGTCGCCGACCGCGGTCTGGAGGCCCTTCGCCTTGAGGACCTTCTTGAGGGAGTGGAAGACCTCGGCGCCGGCGCGAAGCGCCTCGGAGAAGGAGGTGAAGTTCCGCGGCACGATCATGAATTCCTGGAAGTCGATCGGGGCGTCGGAGTGCGCGCCGCCGTTCATGATGTTCATGAGCGGCACGGGCAGGACCTTGGCGTTCGGGCCGCCGAGGTACTTGTAGAGCGGCAGGCCGGCGGCGGCGGCGGCGGCCTTCGCGGCGGCCATGGAAACGCCGAGGATGGCGTTGGCGCCGAGCTTCGCCTTGGTGGAGGTGCCGTCGAGCTTCAGCATGGCGTGGTCGATGCCGATCTGGTCGAAGGCGTCGTAGCCGATGAGCGCGGGGGCGATCTTGGCCTTCACGTTGCCGACGGCCTTGAGCGTGCCCTTGCCGCCGTAGCGGGCCTTGTCGTCGTCACGCAGCTCGATGGCCTCGTGTTCGCCGGTGGACGCGCCCGAGGGCACGGCGGCGCGGCCAAAGTGGCCGGAGGCGAGGCGGACATCGACCTCGACGGTTGGATTGCCGCGGGAATCAATGATCTCGCGGGCGGTGATGGCGGTGATGCTGGTATTCATTCAGGAAAGGGGGGAAAGGCGAGGGTGGTCGCCGGATGTGGCAGAACCGCCGCCGGCTGTCTAGGCGTAAGGCGGGCGGGAGAAACCGGTGCGATAAAGGATCTTTTGCACCAGGGTGGGCGGCTTGGGCTGGAACTCGGCGGGCAGCTGGTCGGCATGTCCGTTGTGGATGGCGGCACCGATGGGCGTGCCGCCGGTATAATTGCGGATCGTGAGCGTGGCGCCGTTCAGGAATTCGCGCGGCACGTCCTTGAGATGACCCTCGACCGCGGCGGCGTGCAGCGGGGTGTCGCCAAAGTCGTTGCGGCTGATGAGCAGGTCGAGCGTCAGCCGGTCGGGCGGGATTTGCCCGAGGTAGCCGGATTCGGCGGCGGCATGGATCGGCGTGTGCCCGGATTTGCTGGCGAGCACCAGGTTGTCGTGGGTGAGCAGCGCCGCGGGAATCTGGTCGAGGTGGCCGGAGATCGCGGCGGCATGCAGGCAGGTGTCATGATTGGTGGTTTTCAGCAGCAGCGTTTCCGCCGTGAGGAACTGGGGCGGGATCTGATCGAGGTGCCCGTTGAGGGCCGCGGTGTGCAGCGCGGTTTCACCGCTGATGTTGGTCGAGGTGAGCGCGCTGCGCGTGATGAACTGTGCCGGAAACCGGTCGAGGGCGCCATTCTCTGCGGCTTCGTGCAGCAGCGTGTTGCCGGTGTCGCTTTTTGTGAGCACGAGCTCGGCGGTGAACAGGCCGGGCGGCAGCTGCGCCAGCGTGCCGGCGGCGGCGGCTTGGTGCAGCGGCGTGAGGCCGCTGTTGGAGCGGGTCAGCAGGTAGTCGCGCGTCAGCAGCGCCGCGGGGAACTGGGTCAGCGTGCCTTCGCGTGCGGCGAGGTGGAGCGGCGTGTAGCCGGCATCGTTCTTGATCAGGAGCAACGCCGGCGTGAGCAAACCCGCCGGCAGCTGGCCGAGGGTGCCGTATTTGGCGGCGAGGTGGAGCGGGGTGTTGCCCGAGGAATTTCGCTTTGTCAGGTTCTCTGCAACAAGCATGGCCGGGGGCAGCTGCCCCAAGGAACCCTCGCGCGCGGCCGCGTGAAAATCGATTTGATCCATGCCGCGGACACTCAAAAAAACCGCAGCCGGCGTGGCAAGCAATCATCGTGCAAATACCGCAGGTTGATGTGCTTGTTTCATGGAGGATTTGGGTTTGCCAACCCCCGGGGGCGCAGCACCATGTCACGCCAATGACCGCCCCGACTGACCCCGCCGATGCCGCCCACGCCAAACTTGGAGCGGTCTTGTTGGTGGACGATGAGAAGCCGCTGCTGGATCTGTATGCCGAGGCGCTGTCGCCGTATTTTGACGTCGCCGTCGCGACGAGCGCCAAGGAAGCCGGGTTCATCCTGCACAAGAAGGCGTTCAAGGTGGTCGTGTCCGACCACTTGATGCCGGGCGGAAACGGTCTCAGCTTCCTGGTCGACGCCCGGGAGGAATATCCCGACATGCAGCGGGTGCTGGTGACCGGCTACATGAAGCCGGAAATGCTGCTGCGCAGCGTCAACGAGGCCGCGCTTTATCGCTACCTGCTCAAGCCGGTTTCGCTGCCCGAGCTGGTCAAGACGGTGCAGGAGGCGGCCAAGCTCCACGACCAAAGCGTCGCGGCGCAGAAGTAAGCCGGCGGCCGCCCGGGTTCAGTCGTAGCGGCGGCGGAGGTTGCTCGGCAGCAGGCCGAGTTCCTCGCGGTATTTCGCCACGGTGCGGCGCGCGATCTTGAGGCCCTTCTCCCCCAGCAGGCCCACGATCTCCTGGTCGCTGCGCGGCTGGCCGGGATCCTCGCCGGCGATGATGTCGGCGATCATCTCCTTCACGCTGGTGTTGGCGACCGATTCCCCCGCCTGGGACTGGTAGCCGGAGGTGAAGAAATACTTCATTTCAAAGACACCGTAGGGGGTCTTGATGTACTTGTTCGCGAGCGCGCGGCTGACCGTGGTCTCGTGCACGCCGATGATGTCGGCAATCTGGGTCATCGTCAGCGGCTTCAGCTTGGAGACGCCCTCCTTGAAGAATTCCTGCTGGTGCTTGAGGATTTCCCGGGTGATGCGCTCGATGGTGCGCTGGCGCTGCTCGATGGCGTTGATGATGAATTTGCCGGAGCGAAGCTTTTCCCGGAGGTAGTCGCTCTCCTGCTTGGAGAGTTTGCCCTTTGCAATAAGATCCTTGTAGGTGCCGCTGAGGCGCAGCCGGGGAATGTAGTCCTGGTTGAGGATGATCTGCCACTCGCCATTGTCCTTTTCCACCGTGACATCCGGCACGACGACGCGATTGGAATCGTCGGCGAAGCGGCGGCCCGGCGCCGGGTCGAGCGTGCCGATGATCTCGATCGCGTCCTGGATGATCTCGGGGGCGAGGCCCATCTTGCGCGACAGGTCGGGAATCCGGCGGCGCACCAGCAGCTCGAAGTGGTCGCGCACGATGCGCGCGGCGACGGATTTCCCGCGGTTCTGGTGATTGAGCTGGATCAGCAGGCAGTCCGCCAGGCTTTCCGCCCCGATACCCGGCGGTTCAAAGGTCTTCAGCACGCGCGCGGCTTCCTGCACGGTTTCAAGCGGCAGGTTGGTCAGCAGGGCCAGGTCGGGCAGGGTGGAGGTCAGGTAGCCGCGGTCATCGAGGCTGCCGATCAGGTAGCGCAGCGCCTCGAGGACCTTGGGCGTGGTGCCGGCGAGCTCGGCCTGCTGCATCAGGTGCTGCTGCAGGGAGGTGTCGGTGGTCAGCGAGTCGAAGAAATGTTGGCGGCGCTCGTCCTCCTCGCCGGTCGTCTGGCGCACGCCGCCGGTGTCGGACATGTGGTCGCGCCAGTCCTGGCCGATGCGCTCGAGCATCTGCTGGTCCTTCGAAAAATCCATCTCCTCGCGCGGGTCGTCGTCGGGTGCCGATTTTTCATCCCCGCTGGCGGCGCTCTTCTCGAGACTGACGTCGTCCATCGGCATTTCCTCGAGGGCGGGATTGGCCTGCAGTTCCTCCTGGATGGTGGCGCGGAGATCGAGGGCCGCGACCTGCAGGATCTTGAGCGACTGCCGCATCTGCGGCGCCAGCATGAGCTGCTGCGTCTGCCGCTGCTGGAAACTCTGGTTGAGTCCGGGGCCGCTCATGACGTGCGCGAGCGACCTCCGTTAAAGGCGGGACGAGAGGGAGGAGCCCGGGATCGACGGCGTCGAGCCAGGTTTCTCCGGCGGGAAGATCTCGGTGAGGTAGACGGCGAGTTTCTCGTTGGTGGGCCCGTAACGGTCGCTGTAAAGGTACATCTCGAGGTCGGTCAGCATCTCGTAGGCCGACTGGTAGCGCTGCTCGCGGTCGCGCTGCAGGGCTTTTTGCAGGATGACCTCGAGCTTGGGGTCGATGTCGGCGCGCAAGGAGGAGAATTTGGGCAGCGGCATCGTGAGGATGTTGCGCCGCGACTCCAGCCGGCTGGAGCCGCGGAAGATGTTTCGCCCGAGCAGGATTTCGGTCAGCACGATGCCGAGGGAGAAGAGATCGGAGCGGCCGTCGGTCACGGCGTAGCTCGCGCCCTCGGTGGAAAGGTACTCGTCCTTGCCCGGGATCACCTTGCCCTCCTCGTTGTACATCAGGTCGAGGGCCTTCGCGATGCCGAAGTCCGTGAGCTTCACGTCGCCTTCGATCGCGAGCATGACGTTCTTCGGGTTGACGTCGCGGTGGACGATGCCGAGCAGGCGGCCGTCCATGTCGCGCTTGTTGTGGGCGTAGCTGAGGCCGCGGCAAACGCGGGAGGCGATGAACACGGCCATGTCGACCGGCACTTGGCGGCCGAGCTCGGCATGGCGCTCGATGAACTGCTCGAGATTTACGCCGCGCACGAACTCCATCGTCATGAAATACTGCCCGCCAATCTGGCCGAGGTGGTAGGTCTGGACGATGTTGGTATGGATCAGGTCGGCCACCAACCGCGCCTCGCCGATGAAATTCTTCTGGAACTCGGGGATGCTCGAATACTCTTCGCGAATGAGCTTGATGGCCACGACCTTGCGGAAATTTCCGGAGCCTTTCTGGACCGCTTCGTAGACCAAGCCCATGCCACCCTCCGCGAGCTTGCGGGTGAGTTCGTACTGTAATTCGTTGAAGATGTGCTTGAGAGCGGTCGTTGGCACGGAACTGAGAAAAACCGTCGCTTCCGTGCGTGGCAAGAACTCTGAGGGAATATTGCACGCTTCCTGCTTCACGCTTGATTTTGACCGGGAGTGGGCGGGTTGACAGGACCGGGGCCGGGCGTAGTTTGCGCCGCATGATCTCCCTCACTTCACGCGCCGCCCGCCAGGTGCAGACGATGCACGCGGCGCAGGGCGACGGACAGAAACGACTCCGCGTCTTCGTGGAGGGCGGCGGCTGCTCCGGCTTCCAGTATGGGATGTCGTTTGACCTGCCCAAGGCCGATGACCGCACTTTTGAGAGCGAAGGCGTGCAGGTGCTGATCGATCCGGCCAGTCTCGCCTACCTCGACGGCACGAGCATCGATTTCGACGACGGCCTGCAGGGCAAGGGCTTTGAGATCCGCAATCCCAACGCGCAGAGCACGTGCGGTTGCGGGAAATCGTTTAATTGAAACGCGCGGGAGAGCCCCGTTGGGGCCGGCGCGTTTCAGGCCACGGCTTCGTGCAAGGCAACAATCCCGAACGTGAAGGACGTGCCCCGCACGGAATGATAGCCGGCGCGGCGGATTTCCTCCGTCATGGCCGCCCGATCCGGAAACAGCTCGATCGACCCGCACAGGTATTCGTAGGCCGAGCGATCCCCGGTGACGATGCCGGCAACGAACGGCAGGACAAATTTCAAGTAGGCATAGTAGAACGGACGAAACCAGAAGACAGGCTGGGAGAATTCCAACACGAACACGCGGCCGCCTGGACGAAGCACCCGGCGCATCTCGCTTAAGGCTCGGTGGCGGTCGGCCATGTTGCGCAAACCAAAGCTGATGGTGACCGCATCGACGCAATGATCGGCCAAGGGCAGGGCGAGGCCGTCTCCTTGCTTGAATTCTATGCCGGCCCAACGCGGATTGGCCGCCCGCTTGGCAACGGCCTCATCTAACATCGGCTGGCAGAAATCCATTCCCGTCACCTTCACGCTAGCGGGCAGGCCATCCGCCAAGGCGAATGCTACATCTCCGCTACCAGTAGCGAGATCCATCACATCAATCGGCTTGGCATCGTGCACGGCACGGACCAGTTTCTGCCGCCACCAGAAATCCACACCTCCGCTAAGTAAGTGATTAGCTAGGTCATAGCGTCCCGCAATGCGGGCAAACATGGTGTTTACGGCCTTCGGATCGGGCATCGGATGAGCTCAACCTCTGTGCGGCTTTGCGATTGACGCAAGCACTGGGTGGTGAATTATTTGTGCCCGAAACCCTAGGCACCAAATTTTTAACCCCCGCCCAGCCATGTCGACCAACCTGACCAAGCGTGAGATCGTTCTGGAAATCTACGAGAAGACCGGATTCCCGCAGAAACAAATCCAAGACACGGTCCAGATGACCCTTGATATCGTGATGGATGCGCTGGCCGCCGGCCGCAACGTCGAGCTCCGCAACTTCGGCGTACTTGAGGTCCAGGTCCGCAAAGCGCGGGTCGGTCGCAACCCGAACAAGCCGGAGACGGAAGTCGTTATCCCGGAGCGGGCCGTGGTGAAGTTCAAGTCGGGCAAGATTCTCAAGCAGAAGATCAAGCAGCTGAGCCTCGAGAAATTGCGCAGCAATCCGCCGCCGCCGGCCTCGGCTGACTGAGCGGCCGGTCGTCACGGCATGGCCGGTTTTCAGTCGCTCCCCGGCTTCCGGGATTTCTATCCGGAGGATTTTTCCCGCCGTCAGCATATTTTTGGCAATTGGCGCCGGGCGGCCACCCGCTTTGGGTTCGAGGAATATGACGCCCCCGTGTTGGAGCCGCTCGAACTCTACACGACCAAGTCAGGCGACGAAATCGAGGGGCAGCTTTTCAGCTTCAAGGACAAGGGCGACCGCGCGGTGTCCCTGCGGCCGGAAATGACCCCCACGGTGTGTCGCATGGTCGGCGCCAAGGCCGGCGCGCTGAAGCGTCCGATCAAATGGTTCAGCATCGCGGAATTTTATCGCTACGAACGCGCCCAGAAGGGCCGCCTGCGCGCCTTCAGCCAGTTCAACGCCGACATCTTCGGTGAGGCGGGCCCGGAGGCGGAGATCGAGCTGATCGCGCTGCTGGTCCAGTGCCTGGCGGGTTTCGGCCTGACCAAGGACGATTTCTATGTCCGGTTGAGCGACCGCGACCTGTGGTTTTTCTACCTCGAGGCGCTGGGCTTCAGCGACGCGCAGGCGCGCAGCCTGCTCAGCGCCATCGATCGCTTCGAGAAAATGGGCGACGACGCCTTCAAGGGTTACGCCGAGGCGCATGGCGCACTCGCGGCGGACCGGAAGGACAGGGTGCTGGCTTTCCTGAAGATCAAAAGCCTCGACCAGCTTGAAACGGCGCTGGCCCCGTTCCCGTCTGAAAAGATTTCCGCCCGCCTGGCCGACTGGCGCAAGGTGCTCGCGGGCGTGGGTGCCATGGGACTGGCCGATTTCATCGCCGTCGACCTCAGCGTCGTGCGCGGGCTGGCCTACTACACCGGTTTCGTGTTCGAGGCCTTCGATCGCAAGGGCGACTTGCGCGCCCTCGCCGGCGGCGGCCGCTACAATGACCTCGTGAAGAAGCTCGGCGGCCCGGACCTGCCGGCGGTTGGTTTCGCGATCGGCGACGTGACCACGGGTCTGCTCCTGGAACAACGCAACCTCACCCAGGCCTACCGCCATGCGCCCGATGTCTATGTGGTAATCGGCGGCGAGGCGGAGCGGAAGGCGGCCTTTGCCGACATCCATGCCCTCCGCGTCGCGGGTTTCCAAGTCGACTATCCCTTCAAGGACCTCGCCTTCGGCAAGCAGTTCAAGGCCGCCTCCGAATCGGGCGCCAGGCTGGCGCTCATCTACGGCGCGGACGAACTCGCCAAGGGAGTGGTGAAGATTCGCGACCTGTCGGGCCGGACCGAGCGCGAGGTGCCGCGCGGCGAGGTGCTGAAGACGGTGGCCACGAGCTTGGAGCAGTGATGCACTTCCCCCGCCGTCATCCTGAGCGCAGCGAAGGATCCACGGTTGGGATGCAATGTTTGTGTGCCTGGATCCTTCGCTGCGCTCAGGATGACGAGGAGAATGTCTGATCTCATGCTCAACCTCGGTCGCCTGCTGCTCATTCTGGCGCTCGTCTACGGCGCCCTCGCCGTGGGTGCGCATTACCTGTCACTCAGCATGATTTTCCCGCGGCCGCCGGTGAAATACGAAATGGGGCCGGACTACTTCACGCTCGTCGCGCCGGACGGCACCAAGCTCGCCGCGCGGCACTGGCCGAATCCCCGCGCCAAATATACGCTGCTCTACCTGCACGGCAATTACCAGGACCTCGGGAGCCTGGCTGAATACATGCCGTCCTTCGTCAAGCAGGGCTACGCGGTGGTCGCTTTTGACTACCGGCGCTACGGTCACAGCGAGGGCACGCCGACGGAAGCGAATGTCTACAGCGACACCGAATTGGTTTACGACTACCTGCGGACCAAGCTCGGGGTGCCGGCGGAGCGCATCGTGGTGTATGGCTATTCCCTCGGGGGCGGGCCGGCGGTGGAACTCGCCCGGCATCAGCCGCCGGCGGGCATCGTGCTGCAGGGCACCTTCGTGAGCGCCTATCGCGTCATGACCCGGGTGCCGGTCTTCCCGGGCGACAAGTTTGCCAACCTCGGGAAGATGGCGGAACTGCGCTGCCCGGTCATGGTGATCCATGGCACCGCCGACGCGACGGTTTCATTCTGGCATGCGCCGAAGCTCTACGACGCGATCACCGCGCGCAAAACCAAGCTCTTCATCGCGGGCGGCGAGCACGGCGGGCTGGCCGACTTCGCCGGCCCGGTTTACTGGGACGAACTGCGGAAGTTCACCGATTCGCTCTGAGGGCCGTTCGCGCGGCGACGTGTCAGGCCAGGTTGGCGGGACCGAAGGCGGCGGGCAGCAGGGCGGTGATCGCGGTATCGATCCGGTCGCGTCCGGCACAAAACGAAACCACGCGGGCCGCCGGCCCGAATTCGTAGATCACCTGCCGGCACGCGCCGCAGGGCGCGGTGGCGGTCGGCGTCGGCGTATAGACGACCACGCATTCCAGCTTGCGCTCCTTGGCGGCCACGGCGCTGAAGACGGCGGTGCGTTCGGCGCAGTTGCAGAGCCCGTAGGAGGCGTTCTCCACGTTGCAGCCGGAGAAGATTTTGCCGGACGACGTCAGCACCGCAGCGCCGACGTGGAAGTTGGAGTAGGGGGCGTAGGCGCGCCCGGCCGCGACCTTCGCGGCGGCCTTGAGCTTCCGGAGTTGAGAGGGGGTCATGGAGGAGCCTGCTGGCAGGCGATAGGAATCACGTTGTCCAGTCGCCTGCAAGCAGGCTCCTACAAGCCGAATTCGGATTTCACTTCGGCGAACTTCTCAATCGCAAAGGCCAGGTCCTCGCGGCTGTGCACGGCGGACACCTGCGTGCGGATGCGTGCCTGGCCGACCGGCACGACCGGGTGGAAGAAGCCGATCACGTAGACACCCTTCTCCAGCATGCGGGCGGCGAACTTCTGCGACAGCGCCGCGTCGCCCAGCATGATCGGGACGATCGGGTGCGTGCCCGGGCGGATGGTCAGGCCGGCCTTGACGAGGCCTTCGCGGTAGAAGCGGGTGTTGGCCTCGAGCTTGTCGCGCAGCGCCGTCGACGCCGTGAGCATTTCCAGGCACTTCAGCGCGGCACCGGCGATGGCCGGCGGGATCGTGTTGGAGAACAGGTACGGACGCGACCGCTGGCGGAGCAGGTCGATGATCTCCTTGCGCCCGGAAGTGTAGCCGCCGCTGGCGCCGCCGAGCGCCTTGCCCAGCGTGCCCGTGAACACGTCCACGCGGCCCATCACCTCGCAGTGCTCGTGGCTGCCGCGCCCGGTCTTGCCGAGGAATCCCACCGCGTGGCTGTCGTCCACCATCACGATCGCCTGGTATTTGTCCGCAAGGTCGCAGATGCCCTTCAGGTTGGCGATGGTGCCGTCCATCGAGAACACGCCGTCGGTGGCGATCAGCTTGAAGCGCGCCTGGGCGGCGTCGGCCTCGCGCAGTTTCGCTTCCAGGTCGGCGAGGTCGCTGTTGTAGCGGTAGCGCTGGGCCTTGCAGAGCCGCACGCCGTCGATGATCGAGGCGTGGTTCAGCTCGTCGGAGATGACGGCGTCCTCGGCGCCGAGCAGCGTCTCGAACAGTCCACCGTTGGCGTCGAAGCAGGAGGAGTAGAGGATGCTGTCGTCAGTGCCAAGGAAGCGGGCGAGGGCGCCCTCGAGGTCGCGGTGGATCTGCTGCGTGCCGCAGATGAAGCGCACCGAGGCGAGCCCGTACCCCCAGCGGTCGAGCGCCGCATGGGCGGCGGCGATCAGGTCGGGATGGTCGGCCAGGCCGAGGTAGTTGTTGGCGCACATGTTCAACACCTGCTGCCCGGAGGCCACCGCGATGCGCGCGGTCTGGTGGGTGGTGATGACGCGTTCGCGCTTGTAGAGGCCGGCCCGGTCGATCCCGGCCAGGGTATCCCGGAGGTGGGCGGTGAAGGCGGAATTCATTTGCCCCAAGCTTGGGGAAAACGCCCGCGCCGCAAGGCCGGCGGGGCTTCAAACCAAATCGGTTAATTACCCGTAATATAACCAAAATAGTTAAAATATTGACAATCTAACCGAAACGGTTAACTCCTCATCCCATGAAATACCTCGCGGTCATCGGAGACATCGTGGACTCGAAGCAGCTGCCCAGGCGCGGCGAGTTCCAGGCCAGGCTTGCGGCCACGCTGAAGGACATCAGCCGGGCGAAGACGCTGGCTTCGCCCTACACCATCACGCTGGGGGACGAGTTCCAAGCCGTGTACAAGGGCGCAGGCACGCTTTTCGCGGACATCTTTGCGATCATGCAGGAGGCGCACCCGGCGCGGGTGCGCTTCGCCATTGGCGTGGGCGAGCTGACGACGAAGATCAACCCCAAGCAGGCGCTCGGGATGGACGGCCCGGCTTTCCACCGGGCGCGCGAAACCATCACGACCTTGAAGAAATCCGGCTACCTGATCGGCCTGCAAGGGGAGGCACCGCCCCAAGGCGACGCCTTCGATCATTGGAAGCTGCTGAACCACCTGTTGAATATCGTGACCCACAGGGTGCGCGCCTGGGGGAGGAACCGGCTGCGGATCATGGTCGGCCTGCTGCAGGACCGCTCGGTGGCGGAGCTCGAGCGCGAGCTTGGCGTGAG
>CAYZSN010000034.1:0-5720 GCA_964481095.1 uncultured Oleiharenicola sp.
ACGCCGGGTGCATTGCAGTGCGGCATCGAATACCCGGCGGAGCCGGTGGTGAAGGAAAGCGTCCGCCTCCAGGGCTGGTGCGCGCACCCCGAATGGCCCATCGCCGAGGTCTGGCTGCACTACGGCAACCGCCGCATCCGCTGCGAGTACGGCCTGCCCCGCACCGACGTGCCCGGCTTCCTGCCCCACTCGCCCGACGCCGCCCGCGCCGGCTTCATCGCGCCGCGGAACATCCGGCTCGGCCTCGGCCCGCTCCGCCTCCGTGCCGTGACTACGACCGGCGAGACGCATTTCGCGCCCACCGCCACGTTCATCGATGTCGATCGCGACGTGCTGCATCCGGAACCGCTCGACCTGCATGGCGAATTGCATCTCCCCGGCCCGGCCCGGCGTGCGCCGGCCAAGACCACGCGGGCCGCGCCCGAAAACCCGCGCCGCATCCTCTTCGCGCTCTATGGCGATTTCACCGCGAACAGCGCGCTGCACGTCGCCAGCCTCGCCAACCGCTTCGCCGCCCTGGGCCACGAATGCGCGGTCGCCGTCCCGCACCACATCGAGACCGCGCGCTACCACGCGGGCCATCATTTCCGCGCGGTGCTGTTTACCGACGCCCTCCAAAACCCGCGCGTGTTCGCCGGCGGCCGCCCCGCCGACGTAATCCACGCGTGGACCACGCGCGAGAATGTCCGCGAATTCTGCGAAGCTTATCGCGCCAAGGCGCCCGCTCCGCTCGTCGTGCACCTCGAGGACCACGAGTCGCACATTCTCGAAGCGAACCTCGGCCGGCCGCTGCCGGAGCTCCTGGCGCTGCCGCCCGCGCAGCTGGACGCGCTCGTGCCGCCGATCCTGTCGCATCCGCGCCGCAGCCGCGCCTTCCTCGCGTCGGCCGACGCGGTGACAATCATCGTGGACCGCCTGCGCGAACTCGTGCCCGCCGGCAAACCCGTGCAACTGCTCTGGCCCGCGGCGGACGAGGACGTCTTCTTTCCCCGCCCGATACCCTGGGGCCTGCGCCGCGCACTCGGCTGGGACGAGAACCACACCGTGCTTTTCTACCACGGCAACGTCCACGCCACCAACGCCGCCGAGGTCCGGGAACTCTACGCCGCGATCCTCGTGCTGAACCAATCCGGCGTCCCGGCCACGCTCCTGCGCGCGGGGCGCGACGAGGTGGATTTCCTCGGCGACCTCGCCGGCGCGGTCGCGCCGCACGTCGTCAGCCTCGGCCGCATCGAACACCAGCACCACCTGGCGCCGCTCCTGGCGCTCGCCGACGTCTTCGTGCAACCGGGCATCGCCGATGCGTTCAACGACTACCGCTTTCCGTCCAAGCTGCCGGAATTTTTCGCGACCGGCCGCCCGGTCATCCTGCCGCGAACCAACCTCGGCACGCTGCTCCGCCACGGCGAGGAAGCCTGGGTCATCGGCCGGGCCGACGCCGCGGGGATCGCCGGGGCCGTGCGCACGCTGCGCGCCGACCCCGCGCTCACGGCGCGTCTCACCGCCGGGGCCCTGGCCGCCGCCGCCACGCGCTTCAGCTGGCCGCACACCGCCGGCACGCTGCTCGGTTTCTATAATTCGTTGCCCTCGCGCGCCTGAACCAGCAAAGCGTTCCCCGGCATGCCCGTTTCCCCTCCCGCCCACATCCTGCTGACCGGCGCCCGCGGACGCCTCGCGGCCTGCATCCGCCCGCCTCTGGAGCAGGCGGGGCGCAAGGTCACCGGCTATTCGCGCCGCGCCGCGCCCGGCCAGCCGGCGCTCGACGAATTGCTGGCCGCGCCCTGGCCGGCGGGCGCCTCGGTCTTGCTGCACCTCGCCTGGAGCACGCTGCCCGCGACCTCCGAGAAGGACGTCGGCACGGAATGGGCGCACGACCTGCCGCTGCTCTTCAAGGTGCTGCAAAAGATCGCCGAAATGCCACCGGCATCGCGCCCGCACTTCATCTTCTTCTCCTCCGGCGGCGCGGTCTACGGCCCGGGCATCGGTCGCCCGATGCGGGAGTCCGACGCCTGCCGCCCGATCGGCTGGTATGCCGAGGCCAAGCTGGCGGCCGAGGAGATCATCCGCATCTACACCGAGCGCCACGGCCTCGCCTGCACCATTCTCCGCGTCTCCAACCCGTACGGCTTCGCGGTGCCGGTCGAACGTGCCCAGGGCATCATCCCGCGCGCCTTCCACTGCGCGTGGACGGGCGAGACGCTGGGCCTGTGGGGCGATGGCAGCGCGCGGAAGGACTTCCTCCACTACACCGACTTCAACCGCGCGCTGCAGGCGGTCATCGACCGGCGCCTGACCGGCACCTTCAACCTCGCGTCCGGCCGCTCCACCAGCGTGCGCGAGGTCATCGCCCGGGTCGAAGCCCTCACCGGCCGGCGCATCAGGCTCGAGTCCACGCCCGCGCCCGCGTGGGACGTGCAGGCGTCGGAACTCGACAACCGCAAGCTCGCGGCCGCGGCGGACTGGAAGCCGGAGGTCACGCTCGAGACCGGCCTGCAACTGACCGCGCGCGAACTGCGGCCCTGACCCGATGCCGCCCGAGGACCCAGGCCGGAATGACTCCCCGTTTTTCCGCTGGCTGCTCGCCGGCACGCTGGGCGCGGCCCTGCTCTGCAGCCTTTGGGCGCTGACGCGGGGCTGGCACAATTCGCTGCGCGACGCGCACGAGTTCCGCCAGCTGCAGACCGCGCTGACCGCGTTCTACTTCAAGAAGGAGGGCGTGAAGCTCGCCTACGAAACGCCGGTGCTCGGCCCGCCGTGGTCGATCCCGCTGGAATTCCCGACCTACCAGGCGGTGGTGGCGAAAGTAAGCGCGGCCACCGGCCTCCCGCTCGAGCAAAGCGGCCGCCTCGTGAGCGTGCTTCTTTTCTATGCGACCCTGCCCGCCGTGTGGCGGCTGCTGCGCCGGCGCCTGCCGGGGCCGCTCGACCCGGTGCCCGCCCTCGCCGCGCTGCTCGTCTGTCCGATCTATCTGTTCTACAGCCGGTCGTTCCTGATCGAATCCACGGCGCTGTGCCTCACCGCGTGGTTCGTGGTTTTCCTCGATCGCACCCTGGAACACCCGCGCGGCTGGACGCTCCTTGCCGCGTGGGCGTTCGGCGCGCTCGCCGCGCTGACCAAGGTCACCACCTTCGCCGCGGCCTGGATCGCCTGCGCGTGGCTGGTGCTGGAGCGGGTCCACGTCCGGCGCCGTGCCGGCGGCACCGCCGCCGGGCGCACGGCGGGCGTGGCGGTCCTCGCCGCGTTGGTCCCGCTGCTGGCGGGCGTCGCGTGGGTCGTTTACTCCGACCACCTCAAGGAGCTGAATCCCTTCGGCCACTATATCACCTCGGGCTCGTTGCGCCCGTTCAACCTCGGGACCATGGCCCAGCGTTTCAGTGCCGAATGGTGGCGCGCGCTTGGCTACATCACCTCGCATTCGGTGCTGGCGTGGCCCGGCCTGGCCGTGGTCGCGCTCGGCCTGGTGTTTTCCCCGCCCGTGTACCGGCGCCTCACCCTCGCCTGCCTGCTCGCCTACCCGGGCGGCGCATTCCTCTTCGCGAACCTCTATTACGTCCACGACTACTACTCCTACGCGTCGGCCGGATTCCTGGCCGTGGCGCTCGGCGTCGCCTCGGCCGGGCTCTGCCACCACCCGCGCGTGCCCCGCGCCCTCGCCGCGCTGCTGCTGGTGGCCGGGCTCGGGGGGCAGGTGGCGGCGTTCCTCAACTCCTACTATTCATTCTACGAGCACGAGAACACCCCGATCCCGCCCGAGACCGCGATCATCCGGGCGGTGACGCCCCCGGAGGACGTCATCGCCGGCTTCGGTTTCGACTGGAACAGCCTGCTGCCCTATTACAGCGAGCGCCGCGGGATCATGCCGTTCGACAGCCATGTGAACGACTTCGCCGCGCTCGACCGCTCGCTGGCGGCGCTGGGTCCGCGCCACGTGGCCACCATGCTCGTGGCGCGGCGGCATCGCGACGATCGCAACTTCACGGACATCCTGATCGGCAAGCTCGGGATGGCGGCGAAGCCCATCGCCCGCACGGAGGTGATGGACATTTACGTCCGCCGCGACCGCGCGGCCGCGGCGGTGCGGGCGTTGTCCACCCGTCAGGGCTGGCCGGCCGAGCTGAACCTGAAGCCCGCCGACAATGCCGTCGTGCTCACGGAGCAGCATGACCTCACCCAGGTGCCCTGGCTCGACACGCTGGGCGCGTTCGAACCGCGGCCGTTCCTCAGCAAGGGATTCTTTCCGGTGAACTACCTCGATTTCGAGCACGGGCGCGGCCTGCTCACGCAGACGCCCACCGAGGTCCATTTCCGCCCGCCGGCGGGCGCGCGTTCGGTTTCCGCCATCACCGGCATGCTGCCCTCGGCCTACACGCCGCCCAACAACACGCCCGGCCTGCTGGTCGCCGTTTTCGAGGAACAGCCCGATGGCACGCGCCACCCGCTCTTCGAGCGCCTGCTCATGCCCGTGACCGAAACGCGCGATCGCGGGGACATCGTGATCGAATACGCCCAGGACCAGCCGTTCACCGGCACGCTCGTCTTCGCCCACTATCCCGTGCCCAGCGGCAACGTCAGCTTTTCGTGGGGCTATTGGAAACAGGTCGTCCTCCGCTGAGGACGGCGGCCGGGGCGCTCCGAATCGGTCTTTACGCTCGGAAAAAGACCTGTTCCCCTGTCGGTTTTACATGAGCCAAGCGCCCGCGTTCGCCTACTATCTGGACAAGCCAAGCGGCTGGAAACCCGACTGCGCGGGCTACGAGATCCTCGGCTGGTTTTATCCGGGGATCGGGCGCGAATGCCGCGACATCCGCGCGGTGATCGACGGCACGGTCTACCTGGGCAACTACGGCCTCGAGCGGCTCGACGTCGCCCAGGCCTTTCCCGCCGACCCCAACGCCGTGCGCACGGGCTTCGCGATCCGCGCCCATTTCTGCCGGGGCGACAGGGAGGTCCGGCTCGAATTCCTGGACGACCAAAACCGGTGGCAGGCCTTCGTGACGGCCGTCCCGGACACCAGCCTGCTGCCGCCCGGCCCGCGCCCGAAGCCGGTGCTCCGCGCCGTGCTGGTCTACGATTCGTTTTTCTACCTCTACCGCAATTTCCACCGCGAGTCCTGGCCGCGCCTGCGCCGGGTCGGCGAGGAGATTGTCCGCGAAATCTCGCTCGCCAACAGCAACGTCGGCTCCGAACACGGCATCCGCGGGGAGATCGAGGTGCCGGGCTACTGGATCAACGCGCGCTACGACAAGTTCCGCGTCACCGGCTGGGTCTTCCACCGCCTGCAGAAGATTCGCCAGCTCAGCGCCAGCACGGTCAACACGACGGAAAACCGGCTGATTTACGGCAAGGAGCGGGCCGACGTGGGCGCCACCCACCCCGAGTACCCGCAGGCCCTGCAGTCGAATTTCTACGGCCTGGTCGACGTGCGCGCGGAGGCGCCCAGCCCGGTCAACCTCAAGGTCTTCGCCCTGCTCGAGGACGGCCGGCGCCAGCTGGCGTTCTCGCGGCGCATGCACCTCAACCGGCACGATGAAAACGCCGGCGCCATTCCCGTCTACCGCCCGGGGTGGTTCTGGGCCTGTGCGCTCGCCTTCCTCCGCCCGGCGCTCCTCGGCCGGGTGCGCCTCGACGGGTGGAAGCTGGCCTGGCGCGGGATTCTCCGTGTCCGCGCGCACTTCGCCCACCAGTTCCGGAAACCCGACCAGGCCGCGGCGCCGCTCGCG
>CAYZSN010000035.1:0-3140 GCA_964481095.1 uncultured Oleiharenicola sp.
CGACATCGCCCGCCCCAGCTTAAAACTAAATCGAGATGACTTTGAAGATCGAAATCGGTGTGACAGAACGAGAGGCGAATTGCAGGGCGATTGACGAACTGAAATCGGTAGCATGGGCCAGTCCTCTTCTGGAGGAGATTCGAATGCGGGGTGGATTGAAAGCACCGGCCTCATTTCTATTCGAACTTCGTTTTGCCGCTGAAATACACAAAGCGGGTTTGTCTGCGACATACGAATACCAAACTGGTGTTGGCCTTACTTCTGTCGATTTCCGCTTGGATTGTCAACCTGACTGGCTGATTGAACTGCTGAGTCCTAGTCCACATTCGCGGAGCGACGAAGAAAGCCAAATGCTGAAATTCGCGGGGATCTTGAGCGACAAAGCGTGTACCGAGCGTGGCCTACCATCAAAATTCCCCGTCCCAACGCCCGGGCGATATCATCTCGTACTTGTGGATGTTCGAGACTATCTTTACGGGATGGGTGATGTATTGGACTGGAGGCAAATCGCCTACGGCTCAGACGGCGTCAAGGGTTCCAACGATTGGGCATTGCATTGGTTACCGAGAGAGGTGAAGGGGCAACCCGGTCCAATTTCCGGTGTATTCGATCCCAGAAGTCCAGTGGAGTCCGCGAAAGTATTTCAGAAACGTGTGCACTTTGTAGGTTTCATGAATGAACGATCATATTTGCCTGGGGAGATGCGTACAGTCAAGGCTGTGCATTATCTCCCAAACCCGAACCTGTTCCAATCAAACGCGGAAGCCGTCGAGGCTTTCCAGAGTTACCCGCTAAAACCGATGCCGAAAACTGACCCCAAGAGCGCATAATTCTGTCGGATATTGTCTTCTGATTGTTCCGAGCACGGTTGCGCGAGCACGAGAGGATGAGTCTGCGGAATGAGAGTCTATAAATTCCTCGATACAACATTTGGCTTGAAGAGCCTTGCTGAAAAGAGGCTGAAGATTTCCAGATTTGATGATCTGAATGACCCCTTCGAGTTAATTCCTTACAACCTCTCAAACCGCAGGCATCGCTGGGCATTAAAAGCAACGAGGAACGAACTGGGGCAACATGTAGGGGTCCTGTGTTTCAGTGCAACGTGGCGAGACCCCGTTCTGTGGGCACACTATGCTGAAAAACACCAGGGTCTTTGTATCGAGTTTGAACTACCTGAAGGAAACAAACACTTTCGTAAAATTGAGTACGTTAGGAATCGCTTGCCATTTCCACAGTCATTAACTCCTGAAAATGCAAAAATTATTGCTTTTACCAAATATGACAGGTGGGAATATGAACAAGAAATCCGCGCGTTCTCGACCCTGATAAATGAAGAAAACGGCCTGTACTTCAAAGACTTTGACGATACGCTCAGGCTTGTGAGGGTGATCGCCGGAGCAAGATGTAAGCTGTCAAAGAATGAGATTTTGAAGGCACTTGGAACATTAGCTAAAAAGGTTAAGGTGATAAAAGCGCGGGCAGGATTCACCAAGTTTGAAATTGTCCGAGACGAGAGGGGATTTCAATAGCGAAGGATCGAATCCAGCGGGCTTCTGTAAGTTCCTATTTGGCCGCGACCATCAACCAAGACAGCGATACCGGGCTGAGAGAAAGATCGGAGCGACTCTCGCGTCTCTTTTTGCACCTCTCTACCTGCTTTACACGAAGACGGCTCGGTTGAGAACTTTTGCCATTTTGATACCATTGTTGAAAGTTTTGGCGTCCCCGACGGGATTTGAACCCGTGTTACCGCCGTGAAAGGGCGATGTCCTAGGCCGGGCTAGACGACGGGGACGCTTCTTCGCAGGCGCTTCAGGCTGGATATACGGCGCCGCTCAGCAGGCTCGAGCAGGAGCATCGAACCAACATGCGATGGTAGCAGCGCGTCTCACTTATTGTCAAAAAATCACGCGGTCAAAATCTTCATTTTTCATCCCGCTCACCACTTCATTCTGATCCCTCTAAATTTGGTTCGCCACTTCTCGATCCCCATCCTCCTGAACACCACGGCGTTCCTCCCGATCACCACTGTGGCGGAGTCCGCCTCCCCTGACGCAAAAACCTTTTGCCGTGGCTTAATTCTCTCTCCACATTATTTACAATTCATTGTTTTACAATTCATTCACACGATTCTCATGGCCGACCCTCTTTATCTCAGCCTCTGGTTCCCCGATTTCGAGCCCATCAGCTTCATGCCTCGTGTTCTTTCGGTCATGCAGCGCTTCCCTTTCTCCGCGCTCCAGCCCGGCGTGGAATACCTCTCGATCCAGCCGGTTTCATGGAGTGAGTCAACCGTGCTGGAGCGCCGCTTCCGTCCCGGTGTCGATCCCGACGAGGCCGCGCAGGCCGCTGCCGACTTCCTTCATCCCGACTACGGATACATTTTCGAAATCTACTGGGATTTATGGTCCCCTGCATCCGCCTTGCAGGACCATGATTCCCCGCCTCCCGATCACACCGCTAGCGCTTCATCTACAAGCACTTCATCCGCAGATACCTCATCCGCAGATACCTGGACCCGCCAGCCATCACTGGTGAAGATCATTGCCCAGGGCGAGGAATTTGACGACGGTTCTTACGAACAGTACGGTCACATTCAGGTCGATTTCGGGCTTGATACTCCCTTCCTTTACGAAGGCCTCCGGCTGGCCGGTTCCGCCGCCGCCGTGGCGCGATCCAACATCCAGAAGCTCGTGGATTTCACCTCTGCCGTGGAGAAAAACTGTGGTGTCAGCGGACGCCTGCTCTGGTCGGAATCCCAGGAAAATCTGGCGCAAAAGCTGCTGGCGCGATTACAACAAGTGCAATAGCCGCAAGCGGTTGCCATCTGGTTTCCGGACATTGCCTTAGGTAACGTTGAGCGCCGCCCACCCGGCGCGTAGTCTTCTTTCATGTCCTTAGCAATGCCAGTTGCAAGTCACATGGAGCAACGACGTTGGTCTCGGTACAAAATCAGCGTTCCCGTCATGGTGATCGTCCGCCGTGGAGGCAAAACCATACTTGCCAATGGCCGCGGCACTGAAATCAACGAAGGCGGCCTCGCCGTCTTCGCCAGCGCCGAACTCGACCATGGCGATGACGTTGACATCAGCTTTACTCCCCCTTACAACAGCGCCCCCATTCAGGTCCGCTGCACCGTG
>CAYZSN010000036.1:0-13232 GCA_964481095.1 uncultured Oleiharenicola sp.
GCAGCGTGCCGAGCGTGCGGTTGAACCGCACGAGGATCGACTTTCGCGTCAGGGCCCCGATCAGCGGCACGCGCAGGATCGCGTGATCCAGCAGCGATCGGCCCCGAAACGTGCGCCGGAGGAGACCGATGGCCACAAAACAGAAGAGAATGATCAACCCCAGCAACCCGACGTGGTCACGCACACCATGGCTGATGGCCAGCACCGCGCGCGTGAGCGGCGGCAGCGGCGCGCCCTTGAGCAGGTCGGCGAAGATCTGCTTGAACTTCGGCACCACAAAGACGAGCAGGCCGGCGAGAATGACCACGGCGACACCCAGCACGATGATCGGATAGACCAGCGCCGCCCGGATCTTCCCGCGCAACTGGAGGCTTTTTTCCTGGAAATGCGCCAGCCGGTCCAGCACGACGTCGAGCACGCCGCCCGCCTCGCCGGCCTTGATCATGTTGACGTACAGCCGGTCGAAAACCTTCGGATGACGCTGCATCGCTTCGGACAACGGGCTGCCCGAGCGGATGCTGTCGGCCAGCGCCCCGAGCACCCGCCGGAACCGCGGGTTCCTTTCCTGCCGGCCCAGCACTTCTAGCCCGCGCAGCAACGGCATGCCGGCGTGGATCAGCGTGCCGAGCTGGCGCGTGAAAACGGCCAGGTCCTTGGGCCCCACGACCCGCAGGAATGGCAGGGCGATCGGGCGCTGCAGGCCCGCCGCTGGCGGGACCTTCGCGCCGCCGGCCGACGCCAGCGCCGGCGTCACCTCCGTCGGGAAAAGTCCCTGCCGGCGCAGCATCGCGGTGACCTGCTTGGTGTCGGCCGCCTCCAGCAGGCCGGCCTTCTCGGCGCCTTGCGCGTCGAGTGCCGTGTACGAGAAGTTAGGCATGGCGATCCGGGTGAACCACAGAGACGCAGAGACACAGAGAAATCCGTTCAGGGCTTTCGGAAATCAGCATGAGATTACCTCTTCCTTGAACAGATCGCCGCAAACGATGCGCCGAACTCCGTCCTTCAGGACTGGCTCATTGAAGTTGATCAACAACCCCAAGGAACGGCGCTCGAGTTTCAGGTAAGTAAGCAATTGCGCATGATGCACCGGCAGCAAAGCACTCACCGCCTTCAACTCGACCACAAGCTCCCCGGCAACGATGAAGTCCAGTCGATACCCGCACTCCAGTTTGGCTTGCTTGTAAATGAGCGGCATCGCCCGCTGGCGCTCAAAAGGCACTTTTGCCTGGGTCAATTCATAGGCGAGCGCCTCTTCATAGGCTGACTCCAGCAAACCCGGCCCAAGCTCCCGGTGAATCTCCATGCAGAAACCGATGATCCGGTAGCAGAGGTCGTTCAGGCGCTTTCTCCGTGCCTCTGTGTCTCTGTGGTTCATGTATACTTGAATATTTCCTCGACCGTGGTATCGCCGGCGAGGAGCGCCGCGAGGCCGCGGTCGCGCAGCGTGACCAGCCCTTCCGCCACCGCCTGCTTCTTCAGGTCCACGAGCGAGACGCCCTTCACCGTCAGTTCGCGCAGGGCATCGGTCATCGGCAGGAACTCGAAGAGCCCGACACGGCCGCGATAGCCGGTATGATGGCACTCGGGGCAACCTTGTCCGCGATAAAAGTCCTTCCCCGCGAGCGAACCCGGCGCGACTTCGAGCTGGCGCAGCAACGCCTCCGTTGGGCGATAGGCGGTGCGACATGACGGGCAGATTCGCCGCAACAGGCGCTGCGCCAGCACCGCCTCGACGGTCGAAGCGAGGAGGAACGGCTCGACGCCCATGTCCATCAGGCGCGTCACCGCGGAGGCCGCGTCGTTCGTATGCAGCGTCGTCAGCACGAGGTGGCCGGTGAGCGAGGCCTGGAGCGCGATCTGCGCCGTTTCCGCGTCGCGCACCTCGCCGACCATCACGATGTCGGGGTCCTGGCGCAGGAACGTGCGCAGCGCGCGGGAAAAGGTCAGGCCCGCCGCGAGGTTGACCGGCACCTGCATGAGCCCGTCGATCTCGTATTCGACCGGATCCTCGACGGTGAGGACCTTCGACTCCGTGGCATTCAGGCGCTTCAGGCAGCTGTAGAGCGTGGTGGTCTTGCCGGAGCCCGTCGGGCCGGTGACGATGAAGATGCCGTTGGGCCGGCGGATGACCGCCTCGACCCCCGCCTTCACCGGCGCGGGGAGGCCGAGCTCGTCCAGTTCGAGCCGGCCGGCGGACTGGTCGAGCACCCGCAGCACCACGCTCTCGCCGAACTGCGTCGGGAGCGTGGAGAGACGGAGGTCCACGGCGCGGCCCGCGAGGGTCAGGCGGATGCGGCCGTCCTGCGGCACGCGTCGCTCGGCGATGTTGACGTTGGCGAGCACCTTGAGGCGGGAGATGATCGGCAGGGCCAGCGCGCGCGGCGGCGGCGCCAGGTCGTGCAACGCACCGTCAATGCGCTGGCGCACGCGGAAGTCGTGCTCGAAGGGTTCGAAGTGGATGTCCGACGCGTGGTCGCGGATCGCCTGCGCGAGCACGAGGTTCACGAAGCGGATGATCCGGGCCTGCCCGGCCATCTGCGCGAGGTCGATCTCGGTGAGCGTGGCCTCGTCGATGGGCTCCGCGCCCTGCGCCTGCAGGTCGTCCACGACCGCGGCCAGCGAGGCCTCGTCGTCGCCGTAGTGTTGGCGGATGAGCCGCTGCACGCGCTCGGGATCGGCCACGCTGACCTTGATGTCGTGTTCCAGGGCGAAGGCCAGGTCGCTCACCAGGTTCGGGTTGAACGGATCGACCGCGGCCACCGAGACGCATTGCCCGTCGCCGGCCAGCGGCGCCACGCCGTAGGCGCGCGCCAGCGGGGCGTCGATCAACGCCACGGCGGCGGCGGGCAGCTCGGGCGGCAATTGCGCGGCATAGTCGCAGCCGAGGTGCCCGGCCACTGCGCGCAGCAGCGCGGGCTGGTCGATCAGGCCCTGCTCGACGACCACGCGCGCCAGCGGCCGGCCGTCGGCCGGGCGGGCGGCCAGCGCGGCGCGCAGGGTCGCGGGATCCACCAGCCTGCTCTCGACGAGGAGGTCGTGGATGGCCTGGTCATGTCCTTCAAACACGGGGAAGGCGGCCGAGCCCGCGGCCGGGAAATTGCTCAGACCTCGCGGAGCTTGAAGCCCATGCTGAGGAGTTTCTCCTTCATCGCGACCGGTTCCTGCGATTTCTCGAGCGCCTCGTCGGGCTCGATCATCTCGCGGTTGACCAGGCTCATCAGGTGGGTGTCGAGCGTGATCATGCCGAGGTTGGCGCCGGTCTGGATGTCGGAGGGAATGCGGAAGGTCTTGTTGTCGCGGATGAGCGAGGCGATGGACGAGGTGTTGACCATGATCTCGTAGGCCGCGATGCGGCCGCCGGTCTTCTTCTTGCACAGCGTCTGGGAGATGACGGCGATGATCGAGGTCGAGAGCTGCATGCGGATCATCTCCTTCATGTTCGCCGGGAAGGCGTCGACGATGCGGTCCACGGTCTTGGCGGCGCTGTTGGTGTGCAGCGTGCCGAACACCAGGTGGCCCGTCTCGGCGGCGGAGATGGCCGCCTCGATGGTCTCGAGGTCGCGCAACTCGCCGACGAGGATGACGTCAGGGTCCTGGCGCAGCGCGCGGCGGATGGCCTCGGAGAAGCTCGGGACGTCGGAGCCGACCTCGCGCTGCGTGACCACGCACTTCTTGTGCGGGTGGTAGTATTCGATCGGGTCCTCGATGGTGATGATGTGGCCGTCCCGGTTCTCGTTGATGTAATTCATCATCGAGGCGAGCGTCGTGGACTTGCCGGAGCCGGTCGGGCCGGTGACGAGGAACAGGCCGCGCGGACGGTAGAGCAGCTCCTTGATCTTGTCGGGCATGCCGATCGCGCGCAGGTCGAAGAGCTGGTTGGGAATCTGGCGCAGCACGAGGCCGTAGTTGCCCTTGGCCTTGAGCACGGAGACGCGGAAGCGGGCCTTCTCGCCGAAGGCGAAGCCGAAGTCGGTGCCGCCGTTCAGCTTCACGTTCTGGATGTGGTTATCCGGCGTGATGGAAAGCATCAGCTGCTCGGTGTCCTCGGGCTTCAGCTCCGGGCCGTCGATCGGCGTCATGCTGCCGCGCAGGCGCAGGCAGGGGGGCACGCCGACCTGGAGGTGAAGGTCGGAACTCTTCTGGTCCACGACCAGCTCGAGAAGGTCGTTCATTTCGTAGCTCATGCGATGGGTGGGTTTAGGGCTTGGTTAAATCTGGTCGCCAGCGGTCACGGACACAACCTCTTCGATTGTGGTGAGCCCGGCGAGAACTTTGCGGATGCCGTCTTCTCTCATGGTGCGCATGCCATCACGGCGTGCCTGCTGGCGCAAGCGGGCCGCGGTAACGTGGTCGTAAATCATGGCGCGAATCCCATCGTGGACGAGAAAGATTTCGTAGATTCCGAGGCGGCCCCGGTAGCCCGTCCCCTGGCAGGCCCGGCAGCCGGCGCCGCGGGCGAAATCCGCCCCGGCCGCCTGCGCCGCCGTCAGGCCCAGCGCGTGCAGCTCGCGCGGCGCCGGGCGGCAGGCCGCCCGGCCTTGCGGGCAGACCCGGCGCACGAGGCGCTGCGCCACGACCGACCGCAGCGCGGCCGCGACGAGGAAGGGCTTCACGCCGATGTCCAGCAGGCGCGTGACCGCGGAGGGCGCGTCGTTGGTGTGCAGCGTGCTGAAGACGAAATGGCCGGTCAGGGAGGCGTTGATCGCGATCTCGGCCGTCTCGCGGTCGCGAATTTCGCCGACCATGACGATGTTCGGCGCCTGGCGGAGCATCGCGCGCAGCGCGGCGGCGAAGGTCATGCCGGTCACCGGGTTGACCGGCACCTGGTTGATGCCCGGGATCTGGTACTCGACCGGCTCCTCCACCGTGATGATCTTGCGGTCGGCCTGGTTGAGGTGGTTCAGGCTGGCGTAAAGCGTGGTGGTCTTGCCCGAGCCGGTCGGGCCGGTGACGAGCATGATGCCGTCGGGCGACGCGATCTGCCGCTCGAACACGGCCTGGTCGTCGGGCAGCAGGCCGAGTTCCGGCAGGCCGAGCTTCAGCTGCTCCTTGTCGAGGATGCGCATGACGAGGCTTTCGCCGTGCACGGTGGGCAGCGAGGAGACGCGCAGGTCGAGCGACCGCCCCTCCACCTCCACCTGGATGCGCCCGTCCTGCGGCACGCGCTTCTCGGCGATGCTGATGTTCGCCATGATCTTCAGCCGGGAGACTACGGGCAGTTGCAGGCGCTTCGCCGGGCCGTCGACCTCGCGCAGCACGCCGTCGATGCGGTAGCGCACGCGGAACCGCCGCTCCAGCGGCTCGAGGTGGATGTCGGAGGCGCGCTGGCGGATGGCATCGGCCAGGATCTCGCGCACCAGCCGGATGATCGGCGCGTCATTGGTCCCCGCCAGCGGGGCCGGGGATTCCCCGGCCGGCACCGCCCAGGCGCTGTCGGCAAGATCCTCGCCATAACAGCGCGCAATCGCCTGCCGGATGTCCGGCGCCGCCGCCAGCGCCGCGACCACGGGCCGCCCCGCGTGGTGCGGCAGGCTGTCGAGCACGTCGACGGCGACCGGGTCGGCCACCGCGACCTGCAGCACGCCGGCCTGCAGCGCAAAGGGAATGACCGTGTGGGCGAGGACGAAATCGCGCGGCAGCGCGCCGAGCACGTCGCCAGCGATGGGCCGCGCGCCGAGTTCGACAAACGACATGCCGAAATCCGCCGCGACGGCGCGAACGAGGTCCGCCGGCGAGTCCGCGCCGTTCCCGGCGAGCAGGCCGCGCTGCCGGGCGACTTCGAGGAGCGGGTCGGCGGCAGGCACGGGCGTGGTCCCTGGGTTGGTCAGCGGTTGAGGCTGAGGAGGAACTCGGAGTTCGTCTTCGTCTTCTTCAACCGCTGGATGAGCATGTCCATCGAGTCGGCGGCCGGCACGCCCTGCATGGCCCGCCGCAGGGCGTAGATGCGGAGGAGTTCGTCCGGATGGTAGATCAGCTCCTCCTTGCGGGTGCCGCTCTTGTCGATGTTGATCGCGGGGAAGATGCGCTTGTTGACGAGGTCGCGGTCGAGGTGGAGCTCCATGTTGCCGGTGCCCTTGAATTCCTCGAAGATGATCTCGTCCATGCGGCTGCCGGTGTCGACCAGCGCGGTGCCGATGATGGTCAGGCTGCCGGCGCCCTCGATGTTGCGGGCCGAGCCGAAGAAGCGCTTGGGCTTCTGCAGCGCGTTGGCCTCGAGGCCGCCGGACATGATCTTGCCGCTGTTGCCGGCGAGCGCGTTGTAGGCGCGGGCCAGGCGGGTGATGGAATCGAGCAGGATGACGACGTGTTCGCCCTGCTCCACCAGGCGGCGCGCCTTCTCGATCACCATCTCGGCGCAGTGCACGTGGCTCTCGGGCGCCTCGTCGAAGGTCGAGCTGACGACCTCGCCCTTGCAGTGGCGCTTGAAGTCGGTGACCTCCTCGGGGCGTTCGTCCACGAGCAGGATGATGAGCTTCGCCTCGGGCGAGTTCTCCGCGATGGAGTTCGCCATGTTCTGCATGAGGATCGTCTTGCCGGTGCGCGGCGGCGCGACGATGAGGCCGCGCTGGCCGAAGCCGATCGGCGTGATGATGTCCGTCATGCGCATGGAGACGTCCTTCAGGCCCTGGACCTCGAGCCAGATGCGCTTGAGCGGGTAATACGGCGTGAGCTCCTCGAAGGGCTGGACCTTGACGATGTCGTCCGGCTTGCCGCCCATGACCTTGCGGATGGCGACGACGGCCGGGCAGCGCTCGTTGTCCTTCGGCGGCTGCACCTGCACCTCGACCTGGTGGCCGCGGCGGAGGCCGTAGTGTTTCACGAAGAGGTCCGGGAGGACGGCATCCTCGGGGTACAGCCGGTAGTTGACGTCCTCGTGCACGACAAAGCTGATGCCGCGCTCGGTCTGGTCGATGTAGCCGCGGTCGTACACCGGCAGTTTCTGCTCGGCCGCGAGGAGGAAGACCTGCGTGAGGAGCTGCTTGCGGTTCGGCACGCCCTCGAGCTTGGCGCCGAGTTTCTTCGCGAACGCCGTGAGGTCGGCATGGTTCAACGCGTAGAGTTCGTTCAGCCAGATCGGGTCCTTCCTGGGATTCGCGATCTCGCCGGCGATCTGCGCCATCGCCTCGAGGCTCACGAAGCGCGAGGGATCCGGCAGGTCGCCGTAGATGATGGTTTCCTTCGGGGGCAGCGGCTGGGGCGGCTTGCCGCTACCGCCGCCCGGGAAATTCTGTTTGCCCCACTTGCCGCCACCTTGGAAATGCTTTCCGCCGCGCTGGCGCCGGTTCCATTTGCCGCCACCGCCACCGTGCTGCTGGTGACCGCCGCCGCCCTGGCCGCCGTCGTCCTGGTAACCGCCCTGCCCGCCTTGCTGCAGCTGGGCGTCATGGCCGGCCTGGTCGGCGGGATGTTGTGAAGGCTCCGGCGGAGGTGGCGCGGGCTGCTCGGCGACGGGCGGCGGCGCCACCGCGCGGACCGGCTCGAGGGCCGGGGCCGGCGCGGGCTCCTCGCGGTAGGCGTCGTCCTTCGCCGCCGGGACCTTCACGAGCTTCTTGCCGCCCCGGACGAGGCGGGAGCGCGCGGGGCGCTTGGTGGCGGGAGACTCGGCGGAGTCGTCGGCTTTGCTGGTATCCTCTTCGGATTTAGGGGGGAGTTCCATGAATGCGGCCGGGCGGCCGGAGGGGTTGGGCGTTCAAGAGGCGGTCGGCCAGCGCATTCACCTGTTCTTTCAGGAACTCCGGGGATCCGTCGTTCAGGAGAACATAGTCTGCCAGCTCGCATTTTCGGGCCAGTGGCAGTTGCTTGACCAGGCGCTGGCGGGCAAGTTCCGGGGGAACGCCGCGCTGCTCCAGCCGCCTCAATTGCGTCGCGGAGTCTGCGGCCACGCACACGGTGGAATCAAACCAATTTTCCAGGCCTTTTTCAAAGAGCAGCGGCACCTCCACGATGAAGGCCACGCCCTTTTCGGCGGCGAAAATCTCCTGCCAGCGCGACATCAGGCGCGGGTGCAGCAGCTCCTCCAGCCAGGACAGCGCCGCCGGGTCGGCAAAAACCTTCTCCGCGACCTTGTCGCGGCGCACGCGCCCGTCGCCGGCCATCATCGCGGGGCCCAGCCGCTGGCGGATCGCGCTGGCGACCTCCGGGCTGGGCAACAGTTCGTCCCGCACGACCTGGTCGGCATCGAGCCGGCGGAATCCACGCTCGGCAAACATCGCCGCCGCGGTGGATTTGCCGCAACCCATGCCGCCCGTCAGGCCGACGATCAAGTTGGAGCGGCTAGCCATTTTCCCGGAAACCAGACAATGGGCTTGCTGCAAGTGGGGGGCAACCCCTATTTCCAGTGGTAGGATGTCCCCGTTTAACGCCATCGACACCAAGAATCCGCAGGCGGTTCTCCGCGCGATCAAGGCGGCGTTCGCGGACATCGGGGCCGAGTCGAGTTTCCCCCTGCTCGACCGCCTGTTTCATGACGTGACCGACATGTTCGAGGGCCGGTACGCCGGGTACCAGGCGATCGACATGCACTACCACGACTTCGAGCACACGATGCAGGCCACGCTGTGCCTCGTGCACATCCTGCACGGCCGCAGCCGCACCGTGGACCGCCCGGTATTGACGGCACGGGATTGGGAACTCGCGGTGATGGCGGCGTTGTTGCACGACAGTGGCTACCTCAAGGCCAACGATGACACGACCGGCACCGGGGCCAAGTATACTTTTGTCCACGAGCGCCGGAGCTGCGAGTTCAGCCGCGACTACCTGCCGCGCATGGGCGTGACCGCGACGGAAATCGAGGACATCTGCGCCGCCATCATTTGCACCGGCCCGAAGAACCGGATCAGCCAGATTTCCTTCCGCAGCGAGGAAGGCCGGCACTTCGCCTTCATCCTCGTGACCGCCGACTACCTGGCGCAGATGTGCGCGCCCGACTACGTGGCCAAGCTCCCGGTGCTGTACCGCGAGTTCGAGGAGGCCTACGACTTCGAGGGCACGCCGCGCGAGAAGCGGCCCTACCACAACTTCCGGGAGCTGCTGGAGAAGACCCCGGGGTTCTGGACGAATTATGTGCGTCCCATGCTCGACTTCGAGGCGGCGGGCGTACATCGCTATTTGACGACAGCGGGCCAACCCAATCCCTACCTGCAGGCCGTGGAGGCCAATCTCGCCGAGGTCCGTCGGCAGTTGCAGGCGGAAGCGGGATAACCTTCCACCGTTTCTCCCCCGCCCCTGTCCATGTTAGCCACTATCGGCTCAGCCGCGTTGCTGGGCATTGATGCCGTTCCGATCCAAATCGAGGTCAACACCGGCGAGTCCGGCGTGCCCGACCTCATCCTCGTCGGCCTGCCGGACGCGGCCGTCAAGGAATCGGAGGACCGCGTCTTCTCCGCGCTCAGCAATTCCGGCCTGCGCATGCCCCGCACCCGCACGACCATCAACCTCGCGCCGGGCGACCTGCGCAAGGAGGGCGCGATCTACGACCTCCCGATCGCGCTCGGCATCCTCGTCGCCACCGGCCAGCTCGTCGTCGAAAACCTCGACCAGTACCTCATCGCCGGCGAACTCGGCCTCTCCGGCGCCACGCGCCCCATCAAGGGCGGGCTCGCGATGGCGGTGCTGGCGCGCGATTCCGGCCGCAAGGCCATCCTGCTGCCGCCGCTGGCCGCGCAGGAGGCCGCGCTCGTGGAGGGCGTCGCCGTGTACGAGATCAGCTCGCTCGACCAGGCGCAGCGCTTCCTCGGCGGCCAGCTGCACCTCTTCCCGCTGAAGGCGCCCCGCGGCGCCACGAGCGTCGTCCGGCGCGAGGGCGAGCCGGATTTCTCCGAGATCAAGGGCCAGCAGGGCGTGCGCCGCGCCGTGGAGATCGCCGTCGCGGGCGGGCACAACCTGCTCATGATCGGGCCGCCGGGCTCCGGCAAGTCCATGATCGCGCGCCGCATTCCCGGCATCATGCCGCGGCCGACGATCGAGGAATACCTCGAGATCCTGCGCATCCACTCCGCCGCCGGCCACACCATGCAGGGCGAGCTGCATTTCCTCCAGCGCCCCGCCCGCGCGCCGCACCACACGATCTCTGACGTCGGCCTGCTCGGCGGCGGGGCGATTCCCGGCCCGGGCGAGATCTCTCTCGCCCACCACGGCGTCCTCTTCCTCGACGAGCTGCCCGAGTTCAAGCGCTCCGCCCTCGAGGTCCTGCGCCAGCCGCTCGAGGACGGATACGTCACCATCTCGCGCAGCGCGGGCAAGATCACCCTGCCGTGCGATTTCATGCTCGTTGCGGCCATGAACCCCTGCCCGTGCGGCTACCTGGGCGACCCCAAGCACGAGTGCCGGTGCGGCCCGGCGCAGATCCAGCGCTACCGCGCGCGCATCAGCGGCCCCCTGCTCGACCGGATCGACCTCCACGTCGAGGCGCCGGCGCTGTCGCTCACCGAGCTGCGCTCGGACAAGAACGCCGAGCCCTCCTCCGCCATGCGCGACCGCATCGAGCACGCGCGCCAGATCCAGCTGATCCGTTTCCGCGGCACGCCGCTGACCGCCAACGCGCGCATGCTGCCCTCGCAGCTGAGGAAATTCTGCGCGATCGACTCCAGCCTCGGCGACCTGCTGCAACAGGCGATGGAGCAGCTTTCGCTGTCCGCCCGGGCCTACGACCGCATCCTGAAGGTGGCCCGCACCATCGCCGACCTGGCCGAGTCCGACCGCATCCAGTCGCAGCACCTGCTCGAGGCGATCCAGTACCGCTCGCTCGACCGCAACGTGTTTTATTGAGATCGTGCCCCTCTTTGTTAGAGACGCGGGATGAATCGAGCTCTTCGGAATGCAATTGTGCAGACGCTTGAAAGGTTTGAAACCAAGCAGCCAGAAGCATACGCAGCACTCTTTAAAGCATGGAACCGAACGGTGAATGGAACTGCGTACGAAGGAGCGCGGAGATTAATCCCACTGGTTGGTTCGGGACTCAACAACATGATTCCAAACGGACTTGGCTCTTGGGGTGCATTGGTCAAAAAAATTCAGGATGCCTGCAACCCGCGTTGGCATGCACTGGAGATCGAACGAGCCAAACTTAACTACCCGCAACGTCTTGAACTTTATTTGTCGGAATGCCCGGCAACAAAAAGATATCAGGTCGCTACCGCATTTCGAGATCACTTTGGCAAGATCGGGCCTAAGCACGGGCTGCATCGCCGCCTGCTGCAACTTTTCCCACACATTGCGACAACGAACTACGATCTTCTTCTCGAAGCGCCCGGCCCTGGAAGGCCGGTTTTTGACCTCACCGATCCTGAAGTGCTGCAGCGGGACCCTTTCTTGCGGAAGTCAGCCATTTTGTACCTTCACGGACGGTGGAATAGCAACGAAAGTCACAAGGATCAAGAGCGTCGAATCTTTGGCGGTATTGACTTTTTAGAAGACCATAAAGCACCACTTCTTGTCCTATCTGAAAGTCAGTATCATCATCTATATGCTCATCGGCTTCATTTTCAGCAATCAGTTCGGACCCTTTTTGCTAGTGAGAATCTACTACTCTTTGTGGGCCTCGGCCTGAGTTCCGATGAATCAGGTATCCATACATATTTGCGCGACTTGAGTTCGTCTGGACTACGAGAGCCAATAGGAATTTCGGTTAATTTTGACCTACGTCCTGCCAAAGCAGCCTTTCTACGAGCACGGGGAATAGCGACTATTTCACTGCCAAGTCATTTCGGGTGGGCAGGCGAGACGAGATTGGCAGTCTATCAGACATTCCTCGATGAACTCCTTCGCAGATTTAAAACGCCTGAAGCAAAACATAAGCTGCAATCAATGAGCCTCAAGCGCCCGGATGTTCTGTGCGTAGGCCTGTCGTCAAAGCAAACGGTGATCAGTTTGACGGTAGAGCCGAAGCCTGAGACATCTTACCCCATTCCCAACCGGCATCTAGTCGAAGAGCCAGGTGGGCAACACTTGGCACCAGCGCTTCATCTTGCCAGAAAGGGCTACTATGTCGGACTCGCAACACGCCTTGGCGACGACATCACCGCTGATTGGGTCGTCGGGGAAGTCCGTGCATTCGTCGAGAACAGAGAAAAATGTGACGGAGATATAGACACACGCTTACTGTTATTTAGTTCAGACGGCACGCCTACGCGACGTACATATGCCATCAACTATCCGACAGGCAAAAAATTCAAAGGAATCAAAAGTGGAAGTCGCGTGATCTACGATCAAGACAGGACCGGTACTGCCCCAATTAAGTGGTTACGCAAAAAGGCAGATCGAGATCAATTTCGAGAGCGTGTAGCAGCATTCGGACGGGTCGATGCGATATACATTGGGCCTTATGGACCAGACGCCCGTGCAATTCTTTTAAAAAAATATGCCACCGCACGATTTCGTTTCCTAGAAACAGGTACTGCTGGAAGCGGAGATCCTGAAGGTGTTCTCCGATTGGCAACAAAATGCACTCACGTCATTTCTTCGGCTAAATTCATTTTTTGGTGTCTCGATCGAAGAAAACAGCCGAACGACGACTTTCAAAAAAAGCTGTACACGCTATTGGCATCGCAGGAGTCAGCAAAAAAATGGGCTGAGAAACTTAAAAGTGTGCACCGCCAAATGTTTTCCAGTAAGACAGGCCACTTGATCGTCACGCTGGGAGTCTACGGGGCAGCTTACGTTGGACCGAAAAATGAACCAACGTTGATTCCACTAAACGCATCAGCCGAAACACGAAAACAAGTAGCGTGGATTGGATGCGGGGATATTTTTCGTGCGGAATTTATTGCCGAAGTCCTCAGGCAAAAAAAACTCGGACAAAATATTGATCTAATTAAGGCCTGCAAAAGCGCTAACCGAGTCGCATTCGAAAGAACAATGCGCGTTAGTTTCATCTAGCGACTTCTTAAGCGGGCCACCGCAACGTGTTTTACTGAGCCGGCCCTGGGAGGGAACCGTTGCGCGGGAAACGATTCTATAATGCGCCGCGCCGCGGCTCCCTCTCCCGCCATGAAAGCCTTCAACTGCGATGCCTGTGGCAATCTCGTGTTTTTCGAGAACACCCACTGCATCCAATGCCACCACACCCTCGGGTTCCTGCCGGAACTCCTGGAACTCAGCTCCCTCGAGCCCGCCGCCGACGGCACCGCGCGCGCGCTCGCGCCGGTGGCGGAGAATGCGCCCTTCCGGCCCTGCGCCAACCGGAACAGCCCGGCCGCCTGCAACTGGATGATCCCGGCCGCGGAAACCGGACC
>CAYZSN010000037.1:0-6626 GCA_964481095.1 uncultured Oleiharenicola sp.
GGGTTGGGGGTTTTTTTTCGTGTTATTTTATCTTCTGCAGAGGCGGGGGGGGGCGCCGCCGCCGCGAGCGGCCCCGCTGGCCCCCCCCCGCGGCGAGCGCATGCAGCGCGGCCCAGCCGCCGATGATCCACCCCAGGCCCGGGGCGTCGACGCCCCAGTGGGCCGACACCCACGCCGCGATCGATTCGTAGGCCTTGAAGAGGTCCTTGCCGATGAGCAGGTATTGCAGGGCAAGGCCCTGGAGCGCGGCCCAGCTTCCGACCAGCGCACCGCCGAGGGCGACCCCGAACACGTTCCAGCCGAACGCCTGCACCGCGCCGCCGAAGAGCAGCCCCTGCATGATGATCGCGATCATGGGGCGCACGCGGTTGCCGGCGGGGGAAAGGGCTTTCAGGCCGCCGGAGATGAACGGCACCCAGACGACGCGGCCCGGCTGGGCCAGCCCGGTGCCGGCATAAACCATCATCGCCGCCTGCACCGAGGAAAGAAACAGCCCGCCGAACGGCACCTTCGCGGCGTGCAGCGCCGAGCCGGCGCTCACTTCCACGGCGCCGGCCGCGCCGCCGTACAGGCCCAGCCGCGTCCATTCGCCGTAATCCTCGCACGCCCGCAGCAGTTGCGCCAGGGCGTCGGGCGCGGCCGCCGGCACGCGCATATCGAAGGGCCGGCCGAGCAGTTTCTCCACCTCGTCGGCCATCTCGGCGCGCACCGCAATGACCGCGATGTGCGGCCGCGTCGCCGCGAGGAGGGGCCAGATCGGCATGAGGCCGCGGCCCTTCAGCTCGAATTTTCCGAATTCGTCCAGCACCAGCAGCGGGGCCGGCGGAAGCGTGCGCAGGTTTTCCGCCCAGTGGGCCAGCTTGCGCTCGGTGTCGGGCTCGAAGGCATAGGGCGGGGTCGTCGACTCGTCGCGCCCCGCCCCGCTCAATTCCTGGTCGGTGCCGATGATCCTCAGCCAGTAGTCGTCGGCGCCCTTGCCGGGCGCCGGCCGCCGGCCGGCGAGGGCCAGCACGCCCTCGACCCGGTGGCCAAGCGCGACCCGGGCCGCCACGAGTTCCGCGAGCAGGGACGTCTTGCTCGCGCCCGGGCCGCCGGTGACGGCGATCATCAAGTCGGGCTGCGCGGTGGTTTCGGCCATGGGTGACCGGGCCAACAAACCCGGCCCGCCGCCTCCTGCCAAGCTCAACGCACGTCATCTTCTCACCGCCACAGCCCGGCGCCCACGGCGGCGGCGCCGCCGACGACGGCCCACACCGGGACGCGCGCGCTTTGCAGCGCGACGAAGGCCGCCCCGGCCAGCGCGGTGCTGCGTCCGTCCACGAGCCCGGCCGTGCCGACCGGATCATAGAGCGCGGCGAGCAGCACGCCGACCACCGCGGCGTTCGCGCCGCGCAACGCGGCCTGCACGGCGGGCTGGTGGCGCAGCGTCTGCCAGAATGGCAGCGCGCCCGCGACCAGCAGCAGCCCCGGCAGGAAAATCCCGGCCAGCGCCCACAGGCCGCCGGGCCAGCCGCCGGGCCCGCGGTTCACCACCGTGCCGAGGTAGGCGCTGAACGTGAAGAGCGGCCCGGGCACCGCCTGCGCCGCGCCATAGCCCGCGAGGAACTGGTCATGCGTCACCCAGCCGGGCGCCACGACCTCGCGCTCGAGCAGCGGCAGCACCACGTGGCCGCCGCCAAACACCAGCGCGCCCGACCGGTAGAATTTGTCCATCACCTCCAGCAGCGGATGGTTCGCAATGCGGACCATCACCGGGAGGCCCGCCAGCAGCACAAAAAAAGCGATGATCAGCACCGCGCCGATTTTCCGTGCAGGGGCGCAGTCTTGCTGCGCCCAAGTCGGGCTTGAGCCGACCTCGGCGTGCCGGAGAAAAAGCCAGCCGATCACCGCGCCCGCGGCGATGACCGCGATCTGCGCGCCGGTTTGCGGCAAAAGCACGAGCAGGCCCGCCGCCGCGCCGGCGAGCAGCGAGCGCGGCGCGTCCGGACACAGGTTGCGCCACATCTGCCAGACGGCTTGCGCGACCACCGCCACCGCGGCGGCCTTCAGGCCCTTCAGCCAGCCCGCGGCCCCGAGGTCGCCGAGGGCCGCGATTCCGTAGCCGAAGCCGATCATCAACAGCGCGGACGGCAGCGTGAAGCCCAGCCACGCGGCGAGCCCGCCCGCGAGCCCGCGCTGCAGGCAGCCCACCGCGAACCCGGTCTGGCTGCTGGCCGGCCCGGGCAGGAACTGGCAGAGCGCCACGAGATCGGCGTAGTGGGCGTCATCGAGCCAGCGCCGCTTCTCCACATACTCCTTCCGGAAATAGGCGAGGTGCGCCACCGGCCCGCCGAACGAGGTGCAGCCCAGGCGCAGCGCGACGAGGAAGATTTCCAGCAGCGACGGGCGGGGCGGCATGGCGGGAGGGAAGCAACCGGCCGCGCGCGGCGCACGCTTTTCTTTGTGACGAATCGCGCCGCAGGTCAGCCGGCCGCGAGCGCAAACGTCAGGTTGCCCCAATGGCTTTCCCACTCGGCGGCGGGATCGCCGGTGACACGCGCCATGTGGACGACGCTGAGCATCCATTCGCCGGCAAGCGGCAGCGTGAAGGCGGCCGCGCCGGCGGCATCGGTGCGCGCGTCGAGCGTGGTCAGCCTGCCGCCCGCGCGGTGCCACGCGCGGACCTTCGCATCGGCGAGCAGCCGCCCGTCGAACAGCAGGCGGATCCGCAGCGTGCCGCCCGGCCGCAGCGCGGCGGGATTGTCCACCGGGACCAGTTCGAGGCGCTGGCCGGTGACGATGGCGTAGGTGCCGTCGGATTTCCCGCCGGCTTGCAGGATGGATTTCACGCAGCGCTGGTAGCGTTCGCGTCCGGGCTTGCCGGCTTCGCCGGCTTTCTCGCGCTCGGTGATGACCTGGTCGAGTCCCTCCTCGCGCAGGTACGCGTGGAATTTTTCCGCGTCGAGCTCGATGAGGCTGGGCTTGCTGTCGTAGGCCACCACGTGGGTGCCGCCGGTCGCGAAGGCAACGGGGAGGTCGAGCGCGGCCGCGACCTGCGGTGCCCAGTCCTCGGCGCCGGCGGCGGAGAAATGGCGCAGCGCCGCGACGCGCGACGGGTTGAAGGGACGCGTCTCCCCTTGGAAGCCCATGCCGACCTGGATGGTCAGCCGGACCTTCTCCCCGGCCGCCGGGGAAAACGTCGAAGGCTGGAGCCAGCACTCGTGGGCGCAAAGGCTGCCGGCGGCCAGCAAGGCGACGAACGACGCGGGGATTCTCATGGGCTGGTTCTCGGGTGGTCGGGCTCCGGCGTTGAGCGCCTTTAGAAGCGCCGGGTCGCGCTGAACCGCAGGGTGCGCGGCTCGGCGGGATGGAAATGGATGTCGTCCACGCCTTCCGCCGGCTCGCCGGGCAACCGCGAGGCGTAGTAGTAGGAAATGTCGGGGTTCGCGCGATCCAGCAGGTTGAGCACGTCGATGGCGAATTCCCACTGCCGGCTGCGCCAGCCGGTGCGCAGGTTGAAGGTCAGGGACGACGGGCCCTCGACGCTGCCGTCCTCGACGAGCGGCTGGGGCCCGAAGTAGCGGAGCCGCAGGCTGCCAAAGAGCCCGTCGGCCCGGTCGACACTCACGCCGGCGGCGACGACCGTCCCGACCGAGTTGGCGATCCGGTTGGCCCCGGCGGGCTCATCGCGGTAACGGCCCCGGGTGAAGGCCAGGTCGGCGTCGAGGGACAGCCACGGCACCGGGCGGTAGAAATTGGTGAGCTCCACGCCGTAGCGGCGGGTTGCCCCGGAGGCCTCGGTGCCGCCGGCATCGCCGACGAAAACCAGTTCCGAATCGAGGTCGAGGGCCCACACCGACACCGTGCTGACCAGCCCGTGGAGCCGCGCGGTGCGAAGGCCAAGCTCCGCGCTGGCGGCCCGTGCCAAGGGACTGACGCGATCCACGGGCGTGACGCCGTCGGCCGGGTCCACGCGAATGACGGTGCCGCGCGCGTCGTTGGAGTGGAAGCCCTCGCCGGCGCTGGCGTAGACCTCGCTCTTGCCGCCGAGGGCGTACGCAAGGGTCAGCTTGGGGCTGGCCAAAGCGGCGGTCCGCCGGCCTGAATTGAGCGGGTTGTCACTGGTGACGTCGAAGCGGTAGCCGTCGAGGCGGGCCCCGGTTGAAATCCGGAGACGGTCCGTGGCGCGCCACGTGCCCTGGGCGAAGAGCGCGGCGCTCGCCTCGGTGACGTCGTCGTCGCGCACCGTCGAAAGCCGTTGGCGGCCGGCGGTTCGGAAAAGGCCGACGTCGATCAGGTCCGTGCGGGTCTGCAGCCCCACCAGGAGATCCAGGGTCCGGCCGGCGAACGGGAGGGTGCGTCGGTGGGTGAGGCTGCCGCCCAGGAGCGTGCGGGCGTCGCGCTGGTTGAACTGGTCGCCGTTGACCGGATCGTCTAGGAAGTAGGTGAAGTTGGAAAAGAGATCCAGCTGGGACCGGACCGCATAAAGATTGAGCGCGGTTTCGCCCTCGGCGCCGCGATGGGTCCAGTCGAAGGCCAGGCTGGCCCGGCTGCTGGTGCCGCCGTCGGTCGGGTCCACCGTGCCGAAGCGGTCGAGCGTGCCCGCCGCCACGGCGCGGAGCGGGATCTGGTCGGTCGAATCCCACCGGCCGCGGTAGCCCATGAGGGTGAGGGCCAGCGTGTCGGCGGCGCCTCCCCAGGTGTGCCGGAGAAACACGTTGGCGCGACGGCTGTGTTCGGGTTGCCCCCACGGGCCGTCATCGCCCATCACCTCGATCCCGGCCGTGGTCGCGCCGCCACCGGCGTCCCGCCGGGTCCCGGCCAGGAGCGTGCGGGCGTAGTGGTTCTCGCCGAACTCGACCCGCGCGAGTGACTGGGGCAGGGCGTCGGCGAGGTGAAACTGCGCGGCGCCCGCGGCGGAAAAGTCGCCATTGGTGGCGGTGTACTGGCCCTTCTGGTACGTGACGCCCGCCACGAGCTCCGGGATGATGAAGTTGAGGTCCGCGTAGCCCTGGCCGTGGCCGTGGGTGCGGAGGTTGACCGGGACGCCGTCGACCGTCACCGCGAAGTCGGTGCCGTGGTCGAGGTTGAAGCTGCGCAGGAAGTACTGGTTGGCCTTGCCGCTGCCGGAGTGCTGGGTGACGACCAGCCCCGGCACGACCTCGAGCAATTCGCCGCGGCGCAGGAACGGACGGGCGGACAGCTCGGCGGAACCGACCTCGCCGTCCGAGGCGGCCGCGGCCTGGTCGAGCAGATCAGCCGACCGGCTGTAGACCGTGAGCGAGTCCAGGGTCAGGGCCCCCTCGTCATGGGCCGCGGCGAAGACCCCGAGTCCGGCGAAGAGGGCGGCGTGTTGAAGACGGGTCGCGATCTTCATGGCCTTCGATGGTGGCGAGCGGGGTTGATCGGGCAAGGTTGGCCCTAGGCCGGTCGCCCGGCCAGCCAGCGGCCGGCGACTTGGTCTGCCGCCAGCAGGACGAGCAGGCTCGCGGCCATGAGTGGCAGCAGCACGGACAAAAGAAGCGCGATGACAATGGCGCCCTTGGAGATTTTGAACAGTCCGTCCGAGGCGGGCGCCGCGAGTTCGCCGCGGGGGCGGCGCGACCACCACATCGCCACGCCGGTGACGGCGAGGCCGATGATGCCGAGGCAGGTGAGCAGGCCGAGCAGCTGGTTCGCGAGCCCGAAGAGCTGGCCCTCGTGGGCGATGATGCCGAAGGTGTAGAACTTGCCCATCGCACCGAAATCCTTGAACCGCACGTCGGCGAGCACCCGGCCGGAATACTGGTCCAGGTGCACATACGCGCGCGAGAAGGCCCGGTTGCGGTCGCTCAGGATCGAATAGACGCCGGTCGCGCTCTGCGGCAGCGCGATGCCGTAGGTATCGGTGACGCCCCGCTCGGCCGCGAGGGCGATGACGCGCTCCAGCGGGATCCGCGCCGGATCGTCGACATATTTGCCGGCCGGGCGCCGGTGCTCGGCGTGCGGATCGGAGGCGGGCGGCTGCGAGGCGACGGTGGCCGCCTGCTCGGCCTTGGCCTTCGAGTTCAGATAAGGCGACCAGCCGCCGAGCAGTTCCGACCGATGCGCGCTGGCCGCCGTTTCGCGCGGCTGCCATTCGCCGGCCAGCTGCGCGAGCGTGCGCGCCCACTTGCCGCCGACCGGCGTCCACTGGATGCCGGTGGCGAGGAGGAAGAGCGTGAAGGCCGACAGCCACACCGCCGGCACGGCGTGCAGGTCGCGCAGCAGCGCGCGGCGGCCGGCGCCGAACCGCGGCAGCAGAAAGCCTCGCACCGTGAACGGCCGCGGCCACCAGAGATAAAAGCCCGACACGACCAGCACGAACGCCCAGCTGGCGGCGAGCTCGATGACGATCTCCCCCGCGGTGCCTGCGAGCAACGTGCCGTGCAGGTCGTGCAGGATGCGCATCGGCCGCGTGGCGTCGTCGATGCGGCCGAGGATTTTCCCGGTGTAGGGGTCGACGAACACGCTGGCCTTGTCCGCGCCGCGCGGCGCGCCGAACTGGACCTCCGCGCTGCGGCCCGGCCGCGCGGCCGGCAGGAAGACGACCGGGGTGAGCGTGGGCCACGCCGCGCGCGCCGCCGCCCGCTGGGCGGCGGCGCCGCGCGGCGGTGCGTTCGCCGCCG
>CAYZSN010000038.1:0-7638 GCA_964481095.1 uncultured Oleiharenicola sp.
TCGTTACCGCCTCGCTCGCCACCTTCACCCTCACCGTCGCCGCCTTTGCCGCCGACATTTCCGGTTCCTGGAAGTGGACCTCCCAGGGCCGCAACGGCCCGGTCGAGGCCCATGCCACCCTCGCGCTCAAGGACGGCGTCCTGACCGGCACGGTTTCCGGCCGCCTGGGGGACGCGCCGATCGGCGACGCCACGTACAAGGACGGCGCGGTGCACTTCACCGTCACGCGCGAGTTCAACGGCGAGAAGATCGTCATCAAGTACGACGGCAAGTTCGCCGGCGACACCATCACCGGCACGATCGAGCGCCCCGGCCGCGACGGCGATGCCCCGGTCACGCTCGAATGGAAGGCGACCCGCGCGAACTAAGAAACCGCGGCTTTGCCCGTCATGGATTTGCCGGGAATTTAAGCACCACCCGGCGGCTCTTCCCCTGGCCCGACGCCTCCCTCTCCTCATGAAACTACGCTCCCTCCTCGCCGCCCTCTTCCTGGGCCTGTCCCTTCTGTCCGGCGCCCAGGCGCAGGACGCCAAACCGGCCGCCGCGCCCGCGCCTGACCAGGCCACCGAGGACCTCAAGTCGCTCGTCGGCCGCATCAGCCAGAAGGCGCAGCAAGGCTCGCGTTCCGCCGAGGCGCTCGCGCCCGAGATCGCGGAGTTCGACCAGCTGCTCGCCAAATATCCCGGCAAGGGCGAGGCCACGGCGACCATCGCGATCATGAAGGCCCTGCTCTACGTGCAGGTGCTCGATGATGCGCCCAGGGCGAAGGAGCTGCTGCTCGAGGTGAAGAAGAATTATCCCGACACCGAGCCGGGCAAGGCCGTGGACCAGCTCGTCGCGCGCATCGACGAGGCCGGCCAGAAGGCGCTGGCCAAGGCCGCGCTCGTGGGCAAGGCCGCGCCGGAGCTCCATTTCAAGTGGTCGTCGAAGGAGGGCCTGAAGACGCTCTCCAGCCTCAAGGGCCAGGTCGTGGTCCTCGATTTCTGGGCGACGTGGTGCGGCCCGTGCCTCGCGTCGTTCCCGCAGGTCCGCGAACACGTCGCGCACTTCAAGGGCTCGCCCGTCACCTTCATCGGCGTCACCAGCATCCAGGGCTTCGTGGCGAACCTGGGCGAGCGCATCGACACCGAGGGCGATCCCGCGAAGGAAATCTCCCTGCTGCCCCAGTTCATGAAGGCCAAGGACATGACGTGGGACGTCGCCGTGAGCGAGGAGGAGGTCTTCAATCCCGCCTACGGCATCGAGGGCATCCCCTACCTCGCGATCATCGCGCCCGACGGCACCGTGCGCCACGCCGGCCTGCACCCGGGCGATCCGTCCGCCGACATCGGCGGCAAGATCGAGGCCATCCTCAGGGAGTTCAAGCTGCCGGTGCCGGCGAAGTCCTGACGCCGGTTTGCCGGGCTCCACCGCCCGCGGGCGGGGTCTGAAGGTCTGAGCCATGAACTCCGCCCCTTCCGCCCGTCCCTCCGCGCCGGCCCGCAACTGGCGCGACTACCTGCCGCTGTTCGTCCTGCTGGCGGTCAGTTTCCTCGTCGCCGTGGCGCTCCGGCGCTCCTACGGTCCCGACGCCAACCCCGCGCACTTCATGCATGACTGCATGGGCTTCTTCCTCGTCGTGTTCGCCCTGCTGAAGCTCTTCGACCTGCGCGGCTTTGCCGACGGTTTCCAGATGTACGACCTGCTGGCCCGGCGTTTCCGGCCCTACGCGCTCCTCTACCCGTTCCTCGAGCTCGCGCTCGGCCTGGCCTACCTCGCGTTCTGGCGGCCGACCACGGTCTACGCGGCCACCATCATCCTGCTCGGGTTCGGCGCGCTCGGCGTGGTCAGCGCGCTCCGCCGGGGGCTGGACGTGCACTGCGCCTGCATGGGCAACACCCTCAAGGTGCCGCTCTCCACGGTGGCGCTGGTCGAGGACTTCGGCATGGCCCTGATGGCGCTGGCCATGCTGCTCAGCGCGAAATTCTAACGCGGGCCCGTCCGACGTTCAGAGCGTCCGCTCGAACCACGCCACGGTCACCGCGATCACGCGCGCGGGATTGGGCGAATTGGGCTCGAACACGCTGAAGATGTGGTCGGCGCCGCCGATGAGCACCGCCTCGGCCGGGCGCCCCGGCGCGATTTTCATGAACTCGGCGTCGTGCTGCGCGAGGAAATCGTTCGAGCCGTGCACCGTGAGGAACGCGCCGGGATATTTCGCGAGGGATTTGTCATGGTCGATGCCGCGGAAGCTCTCGTAGAACTCGCGCTTGGTCGTGATCTTCTTCCAGCCGGGCACGTCCTCCGTCGCCACGCCTTCCTTCAGCGCGCGCTGCGCCACCGGGTTCGCCGACCAGAACGCGAACATGTCGCCGCCCGGGCTCGACCACAGCGCCATGCTCTTGAACCAGGTCGGGTGGCGGCCGCCGGCCTCGATCGCCGTCGAGGCCCCGAGGCTCCAGCCCTGCACGCCGATGAGTTCCGCCTTCACGCCCGCCACCTTGAGCAGGAAAAGATAGGCTGCCTCGGTGTCGGCGATGCGCGTCGCGAACGTGGATTCGATGGCCGTGCGGTGGCGGTCGCCCTCGCCGCGAAAATTGATGCGCAGGCTGGCGATGCCGTGCGCCGCCAGCTCGCCCGCGAAATGCTTGGTCAGGTCGCCGGCCCCGTCCATGTCATCGGCGAAGCCGTGCAGCAGCAGGACCGTGCGGCCGTCCCAATCGCCGTCGGGCGTCACCCACGCGCCCTTCAGCTCGGGCGTGATCTCGACGGGCTTTTCCGCAGCGAACAAGCCGGTTGAAACCCAAAGCAGGGGGACGACGAGGCGGAGCAGCGGGAATTTCATGCGGGCATCATGCACGCTTCGTGCTTGGAAGGCATCAGAAATTTAACCACCGAGGCACCGAGACACAGAGCCGGACAAGGAAACTCCAATCTGCCGGTTTTCTCCGTGTCTCTGTGTCTCCGTGGTTCAATCCTTCAGGTGGGGAACGGATTCCGCTCGGGGAAGCCCGCCTGGTGCCAGTACGGATACGTCATCGTGGTCTTGCTGGCGGCGTCGAGTTGCGCGACCTGCGCCCGCGTGAGGTTCCAGCCGACGGCCCCGAGGTTGTCGCGGAGCTGCTGCTCGTTGCGCGCGCCGATGATGATCGTGCTGACGCTCGGCCGCTGCAGCAGCCAGTTGAGCGCGACCTGCGGGATGCTTTTGCCCGTTTCCTTTGCCACGGCGTCGAGCGCGTCGACGACCTTGAAGAGATGCTCGTCCGCCACCGGCGGGCCCTTGTCGATGACGACCTGCGTGTTCAGCCGGCTCTCCTTCGGCCGCGGCTGGCCGCGGCGGATTTTGCCCGTGAGCCGGCCCCAGCCGAGCGGGCTCCACACCACGGCGCCCACGCCCTGGTCGAGCGCGAGCGGCATCAGCTCCCATTCATACTCGCGGCCGATGAGCGAGTAGTACGCCTGGTGCGCGACATAACGCGTAAGCCCGAGCTGGTCCGCCACCGCGAGCGACTTCATCAGGTGCCACCCGGAGAAATTGGAGACCCCGAGATAGCGGATCTTTCCCGCGCGCACAAAGCCGTCGAGCGTCTGGAGCGTTTCCTCGATCGGCGTCATCGCGTCGAAGGCATGCAGCTGGAAGAGGTCGAGGTAATCCGTGCCGAGGCGCTTGAGCGCGCCATGGATCGCGTCGGTCAGGTGCTGGCGCGAGGACCCGACGTCGTTCGGGCCGTCGCCGAAGCGGAACGTGGCCTTGGTCGAGATGAGCGCCTTCTCGCGGCGGCCCTTGAGCGCCCGGCCGAGGATTTCCTCGGCCGCGCCCGCCGAATAGCCGTCGGCGGAGTCGAACATCGCGACGCCCGCGTCGAGGCAGATGTCGATCATCCGCGTGGCCTCGGACACGTCGCTCGCGCCCCATGCGCCGAAGAACTCCCCCTTGCCGCCGAAGGTGCCCGTCCCGAACGTGAGCACCGGCACCTTCAGGCCCGATCCGCCAAGTTTTCTATATTCCATAGGAGCGGCCAGCGTAGCCAGATTTCCAGGAAAAACGACCAAGACCTTGGAATAACCACGGAAAACGCCGAATGGCTTTCTGCTTTCCGTGTATTCTGTATTCCATGGTTACCCCCTGCTCATCCCATGAAAAAACTCCTCCTCTCCTTCGCCTTTCCCGCCCTGTGCCTGCCGGTCGTCGCGGAAACCGCCGCCGGACAACCCGCCGGCCAGCTCGCCTCCAACGTCTTTCAGCTGGACCGGCTGGCGGCCACGCCGACGCCCGTCGGCGTGCGGCGCACAGTCTTCGATGCCCCGACGGCCACGGTGGACAAGACCCACTGCCACGTCACCACGCTCAATGCCGGCGCCAGCAGCGGCGAGCCGCGCAAGCACCTGCAGGAGGAGATCATCATCATCAAGGAAGGCACGGTGGAGGCCAACTGGGACGGGCAATCGAAGGTCGCGAAGGCCGGTGACATCATCTACTTCGCCGCCAACGCGGTCACGCACCTGCGCAACATCGGGCCCGGCCCGGCGACGTACTACGTGATCTCCTACCTCACGCCGCTCACGCCGAAGGAGTGAGGTAGGGCGAATCCTCCGGATGAGCCGGCTTGCCGCGCGCGCACGTGCGGCTCATCCGGAGGATTCGCCCTACCCTTTAATTGCTTTTCGGATAATCCCGGAACATCCAGCGGAGGATGTCCGGCAGGAGCTGGCCGCCGTGGTCGTCGGAGTGCCAGCCGTCGCCCCAGGCGTGGTCGAACTCATAGCGCGGGCCCTCGAGCTTGCGGAAATCGGCCGAGCGGTTGGCGAACTCCAGCGCGGAGAGCATCTGCTCGTTGGCGAGGTGCCAGTTGCCCTGCGCGTTGCTCATGGACCACTGGTCGGGCGTGACGCCGTTCGGGGCGCTGTTGCTGAGGTCGTTGGTGCCGTCCTGCAGGAAGACGCGGATCGGCTTGATCGGGCTCTTGCGGATGAGCGTCGGGTAGAGGTCGCCGCCGGGCACCATCGGCTGGTTGCCCTTGGCCGGCCGGAAGCCGATCGAGGTGTAGCTGCCGATCATGCTGATGACCTTGCGGAACTGGTCGGGCCGCTCCCACGCCACGGTCCACGCGCAGATGGCGCCGCTGCTGGTGCCGCCGATCACGCGCGAGTTCACGTCGTCGGAAATCCTGTAGGTCTTCTTCAGCTCCGGAATGAGCTCGTCGATGAGCATGCTCGCATAGGCGTCGCTGAGGACGTCGTATTCCTGGGCGCGGTTGTTCGGGTTGCCCGTGCCGAGGTTGTCCGGGTAATGCTCGCTCAGGTTGCCCGGCGTGATGAACAGGCCGATCATCACCGGGATGTCCTTCTTCGCGATCAGGTTTTCCATCACCTGGTCGACGCGCAGCGGCCCCTTCGGGTTGAGCGCGCGCTGGCCGTCCTGGAACACCAGCAGGCCGGCCTCCTTCTCGCCGGTGTACTGCGCCGGCACGTAGATCCAGTAGCGGCGCACGGTGCCGCGGATGATCTTGCTGTTCCATTCGAGCGGCCCGATGAGCCTGCCCTTCGGCACGCCGGCCTGCGGGAGCGAATCGGCGGTCAGCGGGTACTCGCCGACCTTGCGGGCGGGCTTGGCGGCGTCCTGCGCGTGGGCAGGGGCCAGAATGCAGAGGGCGGAAAACAGGCAGAGGCTAAGGCGGAGTTTCATGGGATTCGGGGTGGGGAGTTAACCACGGAGGCGCAGAGACACGAAGCCGACCAAAAGAATTCCAGTCTAATGGTTTTCTCCGTGTCTCTGTGCCTCCGTGGTGCAAAGGCCGGGGCCGGGGAAACAAAGCCCTGAAGAATTACCCTTTAAGCCGCGGCGTCAACCCGGCGCCGCGGTTTGTCCTCAAGTCGCGCACCGGGCGGCCGATTAAACCGCGGTCCCCTCTTCCCGCCGCATGGCCACCACGCAAACCATCCCGGACCGCCTCGTCCAGGAATCCATCATCCGCGCCGTCAAAAACGTCTGCGCCACCATGCTCAAGCGCGACGCGGGCTTCGTGGAGAAGACCGCGTCCGCCGCCTACGAGGGTTTCCGGGAAAGGCTCCACGTCTTCGGCAGCGTGGGTTTCGTCGGCCAGATCGACGGCATCGTCTACCTCTGCATCCCGGACGACTTCGCGCAGGAAGCCGCCGCCGGGTTGCTGGGCATGAGCGCCGCCGAGCTCGAGATGAGCGGCGACGCCACGGTCAGGGACGTGGTGGGCGAAATCACCAACATGACCGTCGGCGGGTTCAAGAACGCGCTCTGCAACGTCGGCTTCCCCTGCAAGCTCACGCTCCCGACCATCGTGCGCGGCGACAACCTCTCGGTCGCCAGCCTCAAGGGCGCGGAACGCCACACCTTCCATTTCGATTGCGCCGGGCACCGGCTGGTGGCGGACATCCAGTTGAAGCGGGAAGGATGATTTACGCAGGAATCCGGCACGAAACCGACCGGCCGAACTTCTTGGCTATTCCCTCGTAATTCTTAATTTTCTCCGTGCTTGCGGGAGCGGCCACGCCTCCTACCGTCCCCGCCATGGCCGCTGCCGCTCCCTCGCCCTTTTCCCAGACCGTCACGTGGCTCGCCACGCATGCCGGCTTTCCGGCCTCGCGGCTGCCGGACAAGGCCGAGCTCCTGCTGCTGATCGCGGCGGCGGCGGCCAACGAGGATCTCGCGCGGTCCAATCCCTACCACGTCGGCTTGCTCCGCGACCGGAACTTCTCCGCCCAGCTGCGCAACTACACGGCCCAGCGCCGGCGCGTCCATATCACCTGCGACAACAGCGCGAAGACCTAGCCGCGCGCAGCGCGGCGCATGGAGCCGGGAGCTTGGAGCTAGGAGCCAGCAATCAGGCCCGGTTTGGTTCCGGACTCATCGCTCGTTGCTCCCGGCTTCGAGCTCCTCCCATCGCGCGAACGCCGTCGCATGCTCGCGCTCGACCACCTCGAGCCGCGCCTTCACCTCCGCGAACTTCGCGGCCTGCGTCTTGTAGAACGCGGGGTCGGCCAGCTTTGCCGCCAGTTCGGCCTGCTCCTGCTCGAGCGCCTCGATCTTCGCCGGGAGCGTCGCGAGTTCCTTCTGCTCCTTGCCGGAAAGTTTTTTAGGCGGTTTGGTTTCGCTTTTGTGGGAGCGGGCTTGCTCGCGACGGGAGTCCTTGTCGCGGGCAGGCTCGCTCCCGCTCGCCGCCAGGGCCACGGCGCGTGCGGCGTCCTTCGCCTTCTCCTGCTGCCAGTCCGTGTAGCCGCCGACGTAGTCGCCGATTTTCCCGTCGCCCTCGAACACGAGCGTGCTCGTGACGACCTCGTCGAGGAATTCGCGGTCGTGGCTCACCAGCAGCAGCGTGCCCTGGAACTCCACGAGCAGGTCCTCCAGCAGGTCGAGCGTCTCGGCGTCGAGGTCGTTGGTCGGCTCGTCGAGCACCAACACGTTGGCGGGCTTGGTGAACAGGCGCGCCAGCAGCAGGCGGTTGCGCTCGCCGCCGGACAGGACGCGCGCCGGCGTCCGCGCGCGCTCGGGGGCGAAGAGGAAGTCCTGCAGGTACGAGATCACGTGCCGGGTCCGGCCGTCGATCGTCACCGTCGGATTGCCGCCGGCGATGTTGTCGGCGACGGTCTTGTCGTCGTCGATCTGTTCGCGGTGCTGGTCGAAAT
>CAYZSN010000039.1:0-13295 GCA_964481095.1 uncultured Oleiharenicola sp.
TGGTAGTCATAGCCGATGAACTTGGATCGCGGGTAGGCCTGGGCCATGAGGATGGTTGAGGCGCCGTGCCCGCAACCGACGTCCGCCACGCGTCCGCCGGCCTTCAACTTGGCCTCCACCCCGTCGAGGGCCGGGATCCAGGAGCTGACCAGGTTGCCGGCATAGCTGGGCCGGAAGAACCGCTCGGTGCCCTCGAACAAGGCGGCACAATGCTGGTGCCAGCCGAAGCCAAAGCCCGTCTTGAAGGTTTCCCGTAACTGCGGCTCGTCGACGACGGTCGAGGCGATGACCTGGTAAGCCGCGGGCAGGAACGCCGGCCCGTTCTCCACCGCGAGCAGCAGGGCCTGCTCGTCGGGCAGCGTGAACCGGGCCGTGGCCGGGTCGTATTCGACGTAACCGCTCGCCGCCTGCGCGCTGAGCCATTCGCGGACGTATCGTTCGTCGGTCCCGGTCTTGGCGGCCACTTCGGCGGGCGACAGGGGACCGGCGCCGGCCATCGCGCGGTAAAGTCCCAGGCGCTCGCCGAGGACGATCAATGCGGTTTGGAAGGCCGCGCCCATGTCGTTGAGGGCGCGGCCAAGGAATGCGTTCAGCTTGTCCGGGTTTGGGTTGAGCACAGGTGCATTCATAGAAGTAATGGAGCGATGGGAAAGATGGCGAGCGCGCCTCACTCCGCGCGCAGCGCGATGATCGGATCCACCTTCGCCGCGCGGCGCGCGGGCAGGATGCAGGCGACGAGGGCAATCGCGGAGAACAACACGGGGATGGCGAGGAACGTGGGGCCGTCGAGCGGCGCGATTCCGAAAAGCATCTTGCGCATCGCCAGCGCCACGCCGATGCCGCCCGCCAGGCCGGCAGCCAGGCCGAGGACCACCGGGCGGAAACTTTGCCCGAGCACGAGGCCCACCACGGACTCCGGCCGCGCGCCGAGGGCCATGCGCACCCCAATCTCGCGGGTGCGCTGCGCGACGCCGTAAGCCGTGACGCCATAGATGCCGATCGCGGCCAGCACCAGGGCGACGAGCGCGAAGACGCCGAGCAACCCGAGTGAGAACCGCCGCGCCTCCGCGGGCCGGGCCACGACCTCGTCCATGTGCGCGAGTTCGGTGAGCGGCACGCCGGGGTCGATTTCCGCGACGGCGTGCTTGATGGCGGCGCCGACGGCCGCCAGGCCCACCGGCGTCCGCACATGGATGAAGAAGCTGTTCCACGGCAACTGCGTGTAAGGGATGTAGACATCGGGATCGCGCGAGGCGGCGGGCCCGTCGGCCTTCACTTCGCCCACCACCCCGACAATCTCGGCTTCGACCGTCTGTCCCAGCAGCGCCAGGGTGATCCGCCGACCCACGGCGCGGCCGTCGGGATAATAGTGCCGGGCAAGCGCCGCGTCGACGATCACCACCGGCGGCGAGTTTTCCGTGTCGGTCGCGTCAAATTCCCGACCTTGCAGCAGGGGAATGCGCAGCGTCTGGAAATAACCGGGGCTGATCAGCAGATGATAGCTGGCCTGCGGGGCGTCGTCCGGGCGGGCGTAACTGTGGCCCTCCGCCGTGAAAGGCAGGTGCACCCAGCTCTCGCCGATCCGGTCGAAGCTGGTGGCCGCCGAGCCGAAGCCCGGCAGCGCCTGCAATTTCCCGAGAAGCGTCCGCTGGACGGCCAGGCGGGCGGCCTTGCTCCCGTAACGCGCGTCCATGAAGACGACCCGCGCCGAGGCGACCTGGGCCGGTTCGAAGCCCCACGAGGACGCGCGCATCTCCCAGAAACTCCGCAGCAGCAGGCCGGCCGCCACCAGCAGCACGAGGGACACGGCCACTTCGCCCGTCACGAGCAGGGACCGCAGGCGGCGGGAAAATCCGCCGGCGGTGCCGCTCCGTTCCCCGATCTTCATCGTCGAGGCCAGGTCGGCGCGGGTGGTTTCGAGGACCGGGGCCAGGCCACAGGCCAGGCCGGTCAAGACCGAGACGGCGACGGTGAACCCCGTCACCCCCAGGTCGATCTTCACTTCGCTCAGCCGCGGAATGTCCGCCGGCGCGAGGCGCACCAGGGCGCCCAAGACTCCATGGCTCAGGAGCACGCCGAGCAACCCGCCGGTGCCGGCGAGGAGGAAGCTCTCCGTCAGCAGCTGGCGGATGATCCGCCGGCGGCCCGAGCCCAAGGCCAGGCGAATGCCCATTTCGCGCTGGCGGGTCGTCGCCCGCGACAGCAGCAGGTTGGCCACGTTGAGGCACGCGATCAGCAGCACGAGGCCGACGCAGCCGAGCAGGACCGCCAGCGCGGGACGGACATTGCCCACCGTCTGGTCCCGCATGTTCACCAGATGGAGGGCGCGCCCCGACCCGTTGGGGTTCGGCAGGCGCTGGATCAGGCCGGTCATCTCCTGCTCCGCCTGTTCCAGCGTGACGCCGGGGCGCAGCCGGCCGATGACCGTGCGGATGGGATGGCCGCGGCCCGCGTTGTCAAACGGCGGCCCGCCAATCTGGTTTTCCGGCACCAGCGGCCCGGCCGGGCTGGCCCAGAAATGCACCCCGCGGGGAAATTCGAAGTCCGCCGGCATCACGCCGGTCACGACAAAGGCGACGCCGTTCAAGGTAAGCGTCTTTCCGATGATCGCCGGATCCGCGCCGAGGTTGTTCTGCCAGAAGGCGTGGCCGAGCACGAGCGGACGTCCCGCGGCGCCGGCCGCGTCCGCTTCCGTGAAAACCCGGCCCAGCTCCGCCCGGCTGCCCAAGGCGGTGAAGAAGTCGCGTGAAACGGTCGCGCCGAAAACGAAAGCCGGGTCGCCGCGGCCGGAGAGCGTCACGCCTTCCGCGACGAACGTGGCGAGATGGTCCACGGTGGCGACCTCGCGCCGCAGGTCGGCGAAGTCCGCCGCAAACAGGCCCAGCTCCACGCCCACGATGTCGCCGAAGTCCCGCGCGTCTTTCTTCAGCAGCACGATGCGCTCCGGCTCCGTGTAAGGCAGCGGCCGCAGCAGGATGCCGCGGAAGAAACTGAAGATCGCCGCGGAGGCGCCGATGGCCAGGGCCAGGGTGAGCACCACCGTGGCCGCGAACCCCGGGTTGCGGCGCAACGACCGGCCCGCGTACCGCAGGTCCTGCGCCAGCTGCTCCGGCCAGACCCAGCGCCGCTGCTCGCGGGCGTTCTCCTGGAGATTCACGACATGGCCGAACTGGCGCAGCGCGGCATGGCGCGCGTCGGCGGGCGTCATGCCCGCCTTCAGGTTCAGCTCGACCTGCAGTTCCACGTGCAGCCGCATCTCCTCGGCCATGTCGCGGTCGAGCTGCCCCGCGCGGGACAGATTGCGGATTTTGCGCAGCCAGTTCATGCGTCGCGGGCGCGGCCCAGCACGAGGTTGATCGCGATGGAAAGCCTGGCCCAGCTTTGCTCCTCGGTGGCGAGCTGCTTGCGGCCGGAGGCGGTCAGCGAATAGAACTTGGCCTTGCGGTTGTTTTCCGAGACGCCCCACTCCGACTTGATCCAGCCCTGGTCCTCGAGCCGGTAGAGCGCCGGGTAAAGCGACCCCTGCTCCACGGTCAGCATGTCCTTCGACATTTGCTGGATCCGGAGCGAGATGCCGAAGCCGTGCATCGGCTCGTTTTGGAGCGATTTCAGGATGAGCAGGTCGAGGGTGCCCTGCAGGAGATCGGCTTTGTGGTCGGCCATGGTGTTTTCCTAGATTGTCTAGGAGGAGAACCGCTCTCTCCTAGATTGTCAAGGGGAGAACGCGCACAAAGTGCGCCGAACGTCGAGCGCTCAACTTTGAACGTCCAACGTTCAGGGCCGATCCTCGACGAACGGACCAGCCGGTTTCGCCAATGAAAGCTGAGCGTTCGATGTTGAATGTTGAACGTTGCATCACCCGGCCGCTGCCTGTTTTGTGGCGGCCGATGTCCGACGCCCCCGAGCCGCTGTTGTCCCCCGCCCAGCGCAAGCTGGTCGGCTTCGCGCTGGGTTTCGCCGCCTTCTGCGCGATCGGCTGGCTCCTGCTCATCATCCTGTCCGGGGTCGCGCAGTTCATCGCGACGTTCTCCGGCGTCATCTGGCCGCTCGCGGTCGCGGGCATCCTCGCGCTGGTATTGCGCCCGGTCGTCACCGTGTTCGAACACCGCCTCAAGCTGAAGCGTCCGCTGGCGGTCGTGCTGTTGTACGCGCTCTTCCTGCTGCTGGTCACGGGCCTGCTGCTCACCTTTGTGCCGGCGCTCGTCGCCCAGCTCCTCGACTTCATCGCCTACCTGCCCGAACTCTGGTTGAAGACCGTCGCCTGGGGCGAACTGCACTTCCCGGAGTGGCTCGCGATCCTGCGGCAATACCTCGACAACCCGACGGTCAAGGCCGCGCTGGACGGCCTGACGCACCAGGCGCAGAACCTCCTCGGCCAGGTCGCCCCGACCCTGAAGATGGCCGGCGCAGGCCTGCTCGGGCTGTTCGGCTTCGCCGCCTCGGTGGCGGTGATCCCGGTGTACCTGTTTTTCTTCCTCCTCTCGAACACCGACCCGACGCGCGGGCTGCCCGGCCACCTGCCGTTCCTCAAGAAGGAGCATCGCGACGACGTCGTGTTCCTCGTGCGCGAGTTCATCGGCATCCTGGTGGCGTTCTTCCGCGGGCAGCTCCTGATCGGCCTGATCATGGGCGTGCTGCTCGCCACCGGCTTCTCGATCGGCGGGCTGAAGTTCGGCCTGACCATCGGCCTGCTGACGGGCCTGCTCAACATCGTGCCCTACCTCGGCTCGATCCTCGGCCTCAGCGTCGCGCTGCCGCTGGCGTTCTTCCAACCCGACGGCGGCGGCCTCCCGCTGGTCGGCATCTGCCTCGCGGTCTTCATCATCGTGCAGGCCGTCGAGGGCTGGTTCCTGACGCCGCGCATCATGGGCCGGCAGACCGGCCTGCATCCGGTTGCGATCATCGTGGCCGTGTTTTTCTGGGGCCAGGCGCTGGGCGGCATCCTCGGCATGATGCTCGCCGTGCCGCTCACGGCCTTCTTCGTCACAGCCTGGCGGCTGCTCCGGCGCAAATATTTCAACCTGCAGTGAACCCGCGCCGGAAAGGCGTGTCGCAAACCCCACCCCCAGCCCCCATGAAGCCCGCCCTCCTCGCCGCCAGCCTCGCGACCTGCGCCGTCGCTTCCGCCGCCGAACTGAAGGATCCCGCCGCCGTCGCCCTCGAATGGCAGAACCTGGTCGCCCAAGCCCCGGCGATCAGGGCGCCGCAGACCGGCCTGCGCCACCAGGTCCAGCCCCCGCCGATTTTCCCCGAGCGCGCCTTTCAGGAAACGCCGCTGTGGGAACCGAAGGCCAAAAAGCCCGAGGCCAATCCGTTTGGCGACGGCCCGCTCCGCCCGCCCGACGACAAAAACGGGCACCCGCGCGGCGCCAAGCCCTACAAGTTCAAGGACGACACCTATTGGCTGATTCCGCTCACCAGCTGAACCGGCGCACGACAATGTCGGTCGGCAACGCCAGCCTTGGTCAGTAGTCGTTGGTCATTCGCCATTGGCTAGTTCGAACCTGCCGCGATCCGCGGCGATTCCCTGGGCCGCACGGCTCGATATGGCCACTGGCTATAAGCCAATGACTGATGGCGAATTTGATTTCTCCTGACGCAACGCTGTCAGGAGCAGCCGGCCGCGTCTTTGACTTCCGGCGGCGCTACGCCTTGCTGTTGGTCCATGCCTTGGGAAATACGCCAGAGCCGGGGAGTCCACCTGCCGCAAATCGGCTGGTGGCTTGATGCGCAAAAAGCCCAGCCGCGGTCCTTCATCTCCCACGCGCACTCCGACCACATTGGGCCGCACCGCGAGATCGTCGCGACCCGCGCGACCGCCAGCCTCGTGCGCCTGCGGATGTCCGGCCGACGCCACGAGACGATCCTCGAGTACGGCCAGCCTTGGGGCGCGGAGTTCGGCTGCGAGTTCACGCTCCATCCCGCCGGCCACATTTTCGGCTCGGCCATGCTCCGGGCCGTCACCGACCAGGGCAGCCTGCTCTACACGGGCGACTTCAAATTGCGCCCGAGCCTCGCCGCGGAAACCTGCGCGCCCGTGCGCGCCGACGTGCTCATCATGGAGACGACCTTCGGCCTGCCGCGCTACGTTTTTCCGCCGCAGGAAAAAATCGAGGCCGACCTCGTGGAATTCTGCCGCACCGCGCTGGCGGACAAGGTTACGCCGGTCCTCTACGGCTACAGCCTCGGCAAGACCCAGGAGCTGGTGCAGATCGTCGGGCGGGCCGGGCTGCCCGTCATGATCCATCCGCATGGCTATCGCATGACCCAGCGCCATGCGGAACTCGGCCTGAAGCTGCCGCCCTTCGCGCCGCTCGACGTCCACCACTATGCCGGCCACGTCATCATCGCCCCACCCGGCAGCGACGGCGACCAGTTGGTGAACTGGATCCATCCCAAGCGCACCGCCGTCGCCACCGGCTGGGCCCTCGACGGCGGCGCGAAGTACCAGTACGGCTGCGACGCCGCCTTCCCGCTGTCCGACCACGCCGATTACCCCGACCTCCTGAAGTTCGTCGAACTCGTCCAGCCCAAGGTCGTCTACACCCTGCACGGCTTCGCCAAGGAATTTGCCGCCACCCTCCGCACCCGCGGCCTCGAGGCGTGGGCCATCGGGCAGGCCAACCAGATGGAACTTTCCTTGTAGCCGCCTGCCCAAGAGGACATCTCTCTTCCATGTCCCCGGCCCCCCGCCTGCTCTTCCTCCTGTTGTTTTTCTCCTCCCCGCTGCTCGCCGCGCCCTTCACCGCCATCCGTGACGGCGAAAAGTTCACGTACCGGGTCGGCTTTGCGATCTTCGGCCACGCCGGCGACATCATCATCTCGGGCCGGAACGACGCCTCCGCCGGCCACCCGCGCATCCGGGTCACGGCCGACACGCGCTCCCGTGGCATCGTGCGCGGGCTCTATGAATTCGACAACAAGGCCGAGGCCGTGATCGATCCCGAGACCGGCCGGCTGCTGTCCGTCCATGAGAGCGGCGCCGACCCGAAGCGTTCCACCGACAGCGACTTCGTCCTCGACTACGACAAGCGCGTGGCGACGTATACCGACCGGGTGCGCCCCGAACGCAGCGGCGAGGTGCCGCTGCCGGCGGGTACCGACCCGCTCGACCTGATCAGCGCCCTGATCCAGACGCGCGAGTGGAACCTGAAGCCCGGCGAAAAGCGCGACCTCGTCGTGCAGTTCACGCGCGACCTGTACGCAATCACCATCACCGCCGAGGGCTACGAGGAGGTCCGCACGCCGATGGGCCGGTACAAGACCCTCGTGTTGGTGCCGCGGATGGAGAAGAACCCGAAGGGCATGTTCAAGCGCGGCGGCGAGATCAAGGTGTGGATCGCCCAGGACGGCAGCCGCCTGCCGGTGAAGATGCAGCTGAAGCTGAATTTCGGCACGGCGCAGCTGTTGCTGAGCAGCTACACCCCACCGGCGAAGTGAAGCGGCAGGGGACCGAGCAGCAGTATTTGGTAGTTGGTAATTAGTACTTGGTGACGATCGGATGTCGGGTGCTTCTGGCCCGACAACCAAATACAAACTACCAACTATTGCTCGCGCCCGCCGCCCGTTTGCCCGTCCCGCATCCGCATGATAGTGGCCGCCGAGTGCTCGTATTGGAACCGCCACGGCTTCGCGGCCCAGGTTTCGCCGGCGTAATCCACGCCGACCCGCGGGCCGGTCTTGATGCGCCGGCGCGCGACGACGATGCCGTGGTCCTCGAGATGCAGCCTGCTCGCCGGCGTTGCGGGACGGTTGTTCAAGCTCCGCCCGATGTTGAGCCGCTTGGTGACGCGTCCGGGCCCGACAATCCCGTCCACGCCGCGAATCAGGATCGCCGACGGATGATCCGCCGGACCGGTCACGAGGTTGAGCATCTCATGCACGCCATAGCACAGATAAACATACCAGCGTCCACCCGGTTGATACATGACCTCGGTGCGCTTCGTGCGTCCCTTGCTCGCATGGCATGCGAGATCCCTTTCGGTGTGGTAGGCCTCGACCTCGGTGATGACATGCTCGCTCCGACCGCCGGCATCGGTCCGCACTAACACCTTGCCCAGCAGCCACCTCGCCAAGGCCACGGTGTTCGTGCCGTGCAGTTCGGTGGGCTCGATGATGCGGCGCATGGGGGTGGTGTACGGAGGAAAATCCGGCTCGCAAGCCGCCGCTGTCCGGACAATTTTTCCCCACGCGAAGAGTTTCGGCCGGAATCGTAAATAAATCCTTGATAACCCCTCGCCGACTCCCCTTATTTCGCCCCTTTGAACTTATGAAAGCCACTATCAAAACGCAGGGGAAGCAGTTCTCGGTCAGCGAGGGCGATATCCTCATCGTGAACCGCTACCCCAAGACGGAAGCCGGGTCCACGGTCCAAATCAAGGAAGTCCTCACCACCGGTGAAGGCGACAGCTTTAAGATCGGCGCTCCCTTCCTGTCCGGCGCCTCGGTTACCGCCAAGGTCCTCGAGAACAAGCGCGGCAAGAAGGTCATCGTCTTCAAGAAAAAGAAGCGCAAGGGCATGGAGCGCAAACGCGGCCATCGCCAGGAACTCTCGGTCATCAAGATCGAATCCATCACCGCTTAAAAAGGAACCACTACCATGGCACATAAGAAAGGTCAGGGCACATCCAGCAACGGTCGCGACAGCGCGGCGCAGCGCCTCGGCGTGAAGGTTTTCGGCGGCCAGAAGATCCTCGCCGGCGGCATCATCGTCCGCCAGCGCGGCTCGAAGCACCACGCCGGCAAGGGCGTCGGCACCGGCCGCGATTGGACCCTGTTCGCGCTCAAGGACGGCACCGTCCAGTTCGACAAGGCCCACCGCAAGGTGAACGTCGTCTGAGCCACGCGCTCGCTTCCCGTTTTCAGGCGCACCCGCAAGGTGCGCCTTTTTGTTTGGTTGTAGTGGCGGTCTGTGACCGCCGGACGGCAGTTTGTCATTGCGAGGAGTCCGCGAAGAGGACGACGAAGCAATCCAGAGGGCTGGATCGCCACGTCCCGCTACGGCGGGACTCGCGATGACAGGGCGAAATGGACCACCATCCGCCCCACCTCTGCCTTGCCCCCTGCTCCTTTCTCCCTTCTCCTTCCTCCATGTCCGACCGGCTCAAGGAGCTTCAACGCCAGCGCGCCCTCGCCCAGGAACAAGCAGCTTGGTTCGAGCGCGAAATCGCCCGCGAATCCGGCGTGGCGCCCAGCGACCTCCCGCCGGTCCCGACGCCGGCCGCCGACGCCCCGGCTGAGCCGGAAAAGGAGATGTCCGCCGTGGACAAGGAGGCGGAGAAAATCCTCGCGCGCTTCCGCCACGTCGAGCACCCGGTGCGCGACGAGGTCAAGCGCGGCTGCCTGATCTATTTCTTCCTCGCCTTCGGCCTGCTCGCGCTGGCCCTCGTGGGCTTCTATTTCCTGAAGAAGAGCGGGATTCCGCTCACGCTCCCGGGCTCGCGTTAGTTCGCCGGCGTGCCCGGCGGTGTCGCCTGCTCGAGGTTGAGCTGCTGCTCTTCGGTCTCGTCGAGCCCCATGTCGGAATCGCTCGCGGCGCGCGGATTCGCCGACGTCTGCAACCACGCGTCGATCTGGCGCGGGGACAGCACATCCGACGCCGGCAGTTCGTCGATCGACTTGATGCCGACAAATTCCAGGAAGGCTTCCGTCGTGCCGTACTGGATCGGGCGGCCCGGCAGGTCGGCGCGACCGACGATGTAGACGAGGTCGCGCTCGAGGAGCTTCGTCAGGCCGGCGTCCGCCGACACGCCGCGGATCTGCTCGATCTCGGCGCGGGTCACGGGCTGGCGGTACGCCACGACCGCCAGCGTCTCCAGCGAGGAGGGCGTGAGGCGTACCGGCGGCGGCTCGTTGCGCAGCAGCCGCACCCAGCGGGCAAAGCGCGGGTGCGTCACGAGGCGCCAGCCGTTGTGGCCCTCGACCAGCACGATCTCGCTGTCGGCGGCCTGCAGTTCGAGGGAAATGGCGTCGATCGCCTCGCGGATTTGCGCGGCCGAAACCAGCGCCGGCACGTCGCGATAAAATTCATCGTCCTCCACCGCCGCGGGCAGGACCGGCTCGGCCGGCTCAGCCGCCGGAGGTTCGGTTCCCTGCTCCGTGCTCCCTTCTCCCTTCTCCTCTTCCACCAGCGGCAACGTCGTCGCCTGCTCGTGAAAGCGGGTGACCGCGGTCTGGATGTCCTTGACGGAAAGCGGGCCGTTCGAGGCGAACAACATCACTTTCAACACGCGCTTGAGATCGAATGCCATGCGGGAAAGCCACAGTGAATGAGCCGGCGCCCGTGCCTAGCAACCAATAATTATGCTCCTTTTCAGACTAGCGCCCGGCGTCGCAAGGGTTATCTCTAAACGCCTATGACGTGGGATCGCTTCAAGTCGCTTTACTACACCAATCCCCGGATCGGCCTGTCGCTCGACATCAGCCGCATGCCCTTCCCCGACGATTTCCTCGCCAGCATGCAGCCGAGGCTGCAGCAGGCCTTCGCCGACATGGCCGCCCTCGAGGGCGGCGCCATCGCGAATCCCGACGAGAACCGCATGGTCGGCCACTACTGGCTGCGCAACGCCGAGCTGGCGCCGACGCCCGAGCTCCGCGCCGCCATCACCTCGACCCTCGACGCGATCAAGGATTTCACGACCAAGGTCCACAAGGGCCTGCTCACCGCGCCCGGCGGCGTGAAGTTCAAGGAAGTGCTCGTCGTCGGCATCGGCGGCTCGGCCCGCGGGCCGCAATTGGTCAGCCACGCGCTGGGCCGGCAGAAGGGCGGGCGCGACAAGATGGGCGTGTCCTTCTTCGACAACACCGATCCGGACGGCATGGACTATGTGCTGAAGACGCTCGGCAGCCGCCTCAAGCAGACCCTCGTCATCGTCATCTCCAAGTCCGGCGGCACCGTCGAGACCCGCAACGGCATGCTGGAGGCCGCCGCCGCGTTCAAGGCCGCCGGCCTCGACTACCCGAAGCATTTCGTCGCCGTCACCGGCGAAGGCTCGAAGCTCGACCAGGTCGCGCTCAAGGAGGGCTGGCTCGCCCGCTTCCCGATGTGGGACTGGGTCGGCGGTCGCACGTCCGAACTCTGCGCCGTCGGCCTCCTACCCGCCGCGCTGCAGGGCATCAAGATCGACCAGATGCTCGCCGGCGCCGCCGCGATGGACGAGGTCACGCGCAAGAAATCCGCCAAGGACAATCCCGCCGCGTTGCTCGCGCTGATGTGGTACTGGGCCACCGGGGGCAAGGGTGCCAAGGACATGGTCGTGCTGCCGTACAAGGACCGTCTGCTGCTTTTCTCGCGCTACCTCCAGCAGCTGGTCATGGAATCCCTCGGCAAGGAGCTCGACCTCAAGGGCAATGTCGTGAACCAGGGCATCGCGGTCTACGGCAACAAGGGCTCCACCGACCAGCATGCCTACGTCCAGCAGCTCCGCGAAGGCGTGAACAATTTCTTCGTGACCTTCCTCGAGGTGCTGAAGGACCGCGCCGAGGACTCGATGGAAGTCGAGCCGGGTGTCACCAGCGGCGACTACCTGCAGGGCTTCCTGCTCGGCACGCGCGACGCGCTCAGCGAGAAGAACCGCCACTCGATCACGCTCACCGTGAACGAGGTGTCGCCCCGCTCGCTCGGCCTGCTCATCGCCCTCTACGAGCGCGCCGTCGGCTTCTACGCCTCGCTCGTCGGCATCAACGCCTACCACCAGCCCGGCGTCGAGGCCGGCAAGAAGGCCGCCACCGGCGTCATCGCCCTCCGCCTCAAGATCGCCGGCGCCCTCCAGGCCGCGGCCGGGCGCGAGTTCACGCCCGAAACCCTCGCCGCCCAGGTCGGCGCGCCCGACCAGACGGAGACCGTCTTCAAGATCCTCGAACACCTCGCGGCCAACCCGGCCGGCAAGGTCAAAAAGACCGTGCGCAAGCCTTGGAGCGAATCGACCTATGCCGGCACCTGATGGGTGCCTGCAGTTGAAAGATGAATGTTGAAGGTTGAAAGCGCTCCCGGCGGGTCCGGTCATTCAACTTTCACCTTTCAACCTTCAACCGCCCCGGGTCGGGAAACATTTCCCGCCGGATGCCGTCGTAAACGACAGTTGCAGAGTTCGCCCATAACCGTATCTCTTCCCCCAGACATGTCTTCCCCCCGCAAAAGCCTCTTCGCCCTGCTCCTGCTGGGCCTCGCGCTGCTCGGTCTTTCCGGCTGCATGAATGAGCAGCAGGATTCGTCCATCCCGTGGAGCCGTCCCGCCGAATGGGAAGGCCGCATCCCGGGCATGACGGGCAACTGAGTCCCGGATTCTCGCGGCCGTCCCTGGTCATGACCGCGCCGGCCGCCAATCCCTCGCTGACACCCCAGCCGGGCCACCTCTACGTGGTGGCCACGCCCATCGGCAACCTGGCCGACCTGACCGAACGCGCGCGCGCGCTGCTGGGCGCCGTCGACCTCGTGGCCTGCGAGGACACCCGCACGACCGGGGCCATGCTTTCCCGCCTCGGCCTGCACCGCGAACTCGCCGCCTACCACGAGCACAACGAGGCCGAGGCCGCAGACCGCCTCGCCGATTTCATCGCCACCGGCAAATCGGTCGCCGTCGTCAGCGACGCCGGCACGCCCGGCCTGAGCGATCCCGGTTTCCGCCTCGCCCGGGCCTGCCGCCGCCGCGGCCTGCCCGTCGTGCCCGTACCCGGTGCCAGCGCGCTCACCGCCGTGCTCTCCGCCGCCGGCCTGCCGACCAACGGTTTCCTGTTCGTCGGCTTCCTGCCGGCGAAATCCGCCGCCCGCATCGCCTTCCTCAACAAGTACCGCGACTTCGACTACACGCTGGCGCTCTACGAGAGCTGCCACCGCATTGACAAGTTTGCCGCCGAGATCGTCGAGGTGCTCGGCCCCGGCCGCGTGGTCTGCATCGCCAAGGAGGTCACCAAGCTCCACGAGACCTTCCACGTCGGCCTCGCCGGCGACGTGCAGGCGAAGCTCACCGCCGCGAGCCTCAAGGGCGAGTTCGTCGTCCTCATCGCCCCGAACGACTTCACGCTTTGATTTTCACAGAAGGTAACAGAGGCAAACCGAGAGATTCGGAAGCCAGAAAGCCATGATTGTGATTCCCTGGCTTCATGGCTTCTGAATCAATCACCTCTGTTCCCTCCGTTTCCTCCTGTGCAATCCGCCGGTAAACATTCTTCCGTCGCCGTCATCGATATTGGCAGCAACTCGATCAAGCTGCTCGTCGCGGCGCGCGGCGCCGCGGGCGGGCTCGAGATCGTGAAGACGCGGACGATCGACGCGCGGATCAGCGCCGGCATCAGCC
>CAYZSN010000040.1:0-6943 GCA_964481095.1 uncultured Oleiharenicola sp.
GAAGACGCAGAAGGCGCAGGACCTCATGGCCCAGAGCCCGACGCCGGTCACGGCGAAGCAGCTCAAGGACCTGCACATCCAGACCGTGATCCCGCAGCAGTAACTAGGCTTGCGCCGCCCCCGGCTTTCGCCGACCTTTCCGCCAACCCCGCTTACCCATGAAACTCGTCACCGCCATCATCAAGCCGTTCAAACTGGAAGCCGTTAAGGAGGCGCTGACGCAGGTCGGCGTCGAGGGCATGACGGTCTCGGAAGTGAAGGGCTTCGGCCGCCAGAAGGGCCACACCGAAATCTACCGCGGCAGCGAGTACACCGTGGATTTCCTGCCGAAGATCAAACTCGAGGTCGTGGTGGCCGACGAACTCAAGGACAAGGTCGTCAACGCGATCGTGAACGCCGCCAAGACCGGCAAGATCGGCGACGGCAAGGTGTTTATCTCGCCGGTGGATGACGTCATCCGCATCCGCACCGACGAGCACGGCGACGCCGCGATCTGATCGCGGGGGCTAGAGAAAAAGCCAGGCGGTTAGCGCCAGGATCGGCAGCAGGATCGGCAGGCTGTATTTGGCGATGTAGCCGAAGAAGCTGGGCGTGTGCACGCCCGCGCCGTGGGCGATGGATTTCACCATGAAGTTGGGGCCGTTGCCGATGTAGGTCATCGCCCCGAAGAAGACCGCACCCAGGCTCACGGCGACAAGGGTCAGCGGGTCGTGGGAAATCAGCGCCTGGATTTCGGTCGTGTCCGCCGCCGTCGCACCGGCCGTGCGAACCTCGGCGAGCTTGAGGAAATTGACATAGGTGGGCGCGTTATCGAGGACCGAGGAAAGCGCCCCGGTCGCGAAGTAGTAGTGGGCGGGACGGGTGAACGCGAATTCCCGGCCATGGGCCTCCAAGTAATCGAGTGCCGGCAACATGGTCGCAAAGATCCCCAGGAAAAGCCATGCCACCTCCTTGATCGGCCCGAAGGAGAAATGATTTTCGTCGTGGACGACCTTCGGCGTGAGCTTGTACGAGGCGAGCGCCGCGGCGCCCATCACGATCTCGCGCACGAACCAGCGGTCCGGCAGGAAAACCGCGCCGATCACGGCAGCGAGGAAAAGCGCGTTGACCATGCCGTCGAAGCGCCAGGTTTCCGGCGTCTGCTCGATCTCGTGGCGAATCCGGGCCGGGGCGCGGCGGAAGGAACGCAGGTCGAGCGCATAGAACGCGGCGAGGATGGCGCCGACGGTGAAGAGCCACGCGGGCATGACGTGCTCGGGCAGCCAGAAGAATGGCACACCGCGCAGATAGCCGAGGAAGAGCGGAGGATCGCCGATCGGGGTGAGTGAACCGCCAACGTTCGAGACAAGAAAGATGAAGAAGACCACGTGGTGCGCGCTGATTCGGATCTTGTTCATGCGGATGAACGGGCGAATCAGCACCATCGACGCCCCCGTGGTGCCGATGACGTTCGCGAGCACGGCGCCGGCGAAAAGAAAGACCACGTTGTTCAAGGGCGTGGCCTCGCCCTTTACCTTCAGGTGGATGCCGCCAGCAATGATGTACAACGCGCCAATCAGCGTGATGAAGGACACGTACTCCCCCGCGGTGTGGACGAGGGCGCGGCCTCCCTCCGGCACCCGGAGCAGGTAGAAGGCAGCGACGAACAACGCCAGGATCACGGCAACTTTGGCGTACGCGTGCTCCCACCAGTTTTTCAGCCGAGCGGAGGCGAGCGGCATGGCGGCAATGAGCAGCAGCAGCAGCGCGAACGGGAACATCAGCCAGGGCGGCACCGAGGTGGAGGCGAGGGGAAGGGGAGCCATAAGTCGCACGCGCATGACGCAGGCTTCGTGCCGCGATGCGCGACATCGTGATGCGCGGCGGGGCGGGTTGTTTATGTTTCATTCATTATTTTGCGCCGGTGATGAAACGCCCCTTGGCACCTGCCCTGCTTTTTGGGGACCGGCATCGGATGACCGAACACACAAACCACACACCAACCCCTAAATCGCCTACTATGAAGCCCTGGTCCAAGTCTCTCGGAGGACTGTTTAAAGTCACATGCATGCTGGGAATGCTCGCCATCGTCACTCCGGTCTTCGCCGCGGACGCCGCGGCGCCGGCCGCACCCGCCGTTGATCCCGCCGCGCTTAGCGGCATGCGCATCGGCCTCGACACGGTCTGGGTTTTGGTGACGGCCATGCTGGTATTCTGGATGAACGCCGGCTTCGCCCTGGTTGAGTCCGGCCTCTGCCGCTCCAAGAATTGCGTCAATATCCTGACCAAAAACTTCATCGTGTTCGCCGCCTCGACCATTTCCTTCTGGGTATTGGGTTGGGGCATCATGTTTGGCGACGGCACGCCGTGGCTGGGCACCAGCGGCCTGTGGTTCGTCGGCGGGGCGGACAACTCCCCGGCGCTCGGCGAGGCCTACGCCGCGATGAACCCGTTCTCCACGGCCAAATACGAAGGCGTCTACAGCGCCATCAACTGGACCCCGGTGCCGCTGTGGGCGAAGTTCTTTTTCCAACTCGTGTTCGCCGGTACCGCCGCGACGATCGTCTCGGGCGCGGTCGCGGAGCGCATCAAGTTCGGTGCCTTCCTGATCTTCAGTTTCATGCTCGTCGCCTTTGTCTATCCGGTCTCGGGCCATTGGATCTGGGGCGGTGGCATCCTCGGCATGACGCCGACCGACAGCGGCATCACGGCCTTTTTCGGCAATTTCCGCGACTTTGCGGGTTCGACCGTCGTGCACTCCGTGGGCGGCTGGGCGGCCCTCGCCGGGGTGATCGTCCTCGGGCCCCGCCTCGGCAAATACAAGGACGGCAAGGTCAACGCGATCCCCGGCCACAACATGACGTCGGCGGCCCTCGGCGTCCTGATTCTCTGGCTGGGCTGGTTCGGTTTCAACCCAGGTTCCACGATGGCCGCCATGGACGGCAGCGCGATTTCCCACATTCTCGTCAATACCAACATGGCGGCGGCGACCGGCTCCCTCGGCGCGCTGGTCACGGCCTGGGTTCTGCTGAAGAAGCCGGACGCATCAATGGTCTTGAACGGTTGCTTGGCCGGGCTGGTGGCGATCACCGCTCCCTGCGCCTTCGTGACCATCAAGTCCGGCGCGATTATCGGCCTCATCGCGGGCGTGCTCGTCGTCCTGGCGGTCATCTTCTTCGATAAGGTGAAGCTCGATGATCCGGTTGGCGCCCTCGCAGTCCACCTTGTGAACGGTGTGTTCGGCACCCTGGCCCTCGGCCTGTTCTATAACACCGAAATCGCGAAGTCGGTCGCCGCGCTCGACACCGGCCTCACGCCCATGGCGCAGACCATCCAGCAGCTGAAAGGGATCGTGCTCGTCGGTGCCGTGGTTTTCCCGCTGTCGCTTGTCTTCTGGTATATCATCAAAGCCGCCATGGGCATCCGTGTGTCGGCCGAGGAGGAACTCGAGGGCCTGGACATCGGCGAACATGGCAACGAAGCCTATCCCGACTTCACCATCGCGCACAAGTAACCCCCAACGCCTGACGTACCATGAAACTCATCATTGCGATCATCAAACCGTTCAAGCTCGACGAGGTAAAGGAAGCCCTGAGCAAGGTCGGGATCGACGGCATGACCGTCTCCGAGGTCAAGGGCTTCGGCCGTCAGAAAGGGCACACCGAGATCTACCGCGGCAGTGAATACACCGTCGATTTCCTGCCCAAGGTGAAGCTCGAGATCGCCGTCACCGACGATCTGGTGAAACCCGCCATCGGGGCCATCTCCTCGGGGGCCAAGACCGGCAAGATCGGCGACGGCAAGGTTTTTGTCCTGCCTTTGGAGGATGTCCTTCGCATCCGCACGGAGGAACGGGGGGACAGCGCAGTCTGATTTTTTCAGGCCTGATTGAGGAGGGAGCCGGCTTTCGCAAATATAGGTGTGGGGGCCGGCTCCTTTTTGTCCCCCGAAGTCAATCGCCGTCGCCCGCGGCAAGGCGATAGCCGATGCCGGATTCCGTCTGCAGGTATTTCGGGGCATCGACATCGTCCTCGATTTTGCGCCGCAGGCGCATGATGAAGACGCGCAGGTAATGGGTCTGCCCCTCGAATTCCGGGCCCCACACTTCGCGGAGGATCTGGCGGTGGGTCAGCACCCGGTCGCGATGGGTGACGAGCAGGTGGAAAAGAGCGTACTCTTTCGCGGTGAAGCGCACGGGCGCGCCGGCTTTCCGGACCGAACGCCGCATGAGATCGACCTCGATCGGCCCGAAGGTGATCAAGCCGGCGGGCTCGGCCGGTTTGATTCGGCGAAGCAGCGCCCGCAGGCGGGCGAGCAGCTCAGCGCCGCCAAAGGGTTTGGCCAGATAATCGTCCGCGCCCGCGTCCAGCGCGGCCACCTTGTGCTCCTCGTCGCCCAGCACCGACAGGATCAGGACGGGCAGGGAACTCCACTCGCGGAGCCGGCGCAGAACCTCGTCACCTCCCAGATCAGGCAGGCCGAGATCGAGGATGATTGCGTCGGGCTGCCGGTGGGCGGCGGCGACGAGGCCGGCGTGTCCCGTCGGGGCTTCCCGCACCGCATAACCTGCGTCCTCGAGCGTGAAGCGCAGCAGCCGGCGGAGCTGCACTTCGTCGTCGATTACCAACACTTCATGATGAGGCGTTTCGGCGGTCATTCCTGGGGGACATGGGTGTGGGGACGGTGGGGCAGGAGCACGGTCACCTGCGTGCCCGGGCGATCTTCTTCGGCAATCATGACGTCGCCTCCATGCGCCTGCATGAATCCATGGACGATGGAAAGGCCTAGTCCCAGGCCCCTGCCGGCGGTGTCGCCACGGTGAAATTTCTTGAACAGTTGCGTGCGCACCGCGGCCGGAATGCCCGGGCCTTCATCGGCAAAGGTCAGGCAGATGCAATTGCGCGCGGGATCCACGGCCCCCGAGACCGTCAGGGGGGTGCCCGGCGGCGTATAAAGCACGGCGTTCAAGAGCAGGTTGGCAATGACCTGTTCCATCAGCGGCGCGTCCGCAAAAAGGAGGGGCAGGTCCGGCGGGATTTCGAGCCGGATGGTTCGCCCCGCCAGGGACTCGCCCAGTTCACGGCGGGCCGAGGCAACCAGGTCGCGGGCGTCGCACCAATCCAGTTTCGGCTGGATGCGGCCGGATTCCAGCCGGCTCTGGCTGAGGAGGTTGGCGACAACGCGGTTGAGCCGGCGGGTGGCGGTGAGGATTTCGACCGGCAGGGCCCGCTGCGCGTTGGCGCCTTCCCGCACCAGGCTTTCGGCGGCGGCCTGCAGGACGGCAAGCGGGGTGCGCAGTTCATGGGAAACACTGTCCAGCAGCGTGCGGTGCAGGCGGTCGGATTCGGCCAGCAGTTTGGCGTGCTCGCTGGCGGCCCGCAGTCGTTCCTGCTCGATCAGCAGGGCGATCTGGGCGGCGAAGCCCTCCAGCAGATCGTGCTGCTGGGGAGTGGAACGCGTGGCGTGGGCCGGCGGCCGGATCACCAGCACGCCGAGGACGTCGGCGTCGCGCACCAGCGGCAAATAGATCGCATCGGCGGCGGGGGAGATGGCGGTGAAGCGGCCGGCTTCCTGGCGGTGGCGGATGGACCAGCGGGCCAGCGCGGCGCGTTCAGCGTTGAGAGGAAGGCGACTGGCCGGATGGGGGGCGAGGGCGCCTTCTTCGCCGGCCAAAAGCAATGCGGAGCAGGCGTCGAACAGCTGGTCCGCCTGCGCCAGTGCCGCCGTTACCCCCTCGTTCAGGTCCCGCGAACCAGCGAGGGCCCGCGTCAGGTGAAACAGCGCGGTCGCCCGCTGCTCCCGGCGCTGCTCGGTGCGTTGCTGCTCCTTGATCCGCGTGGTCAACTGCCCGGCGGTGAGAGCCACCACGAAATAAGTGCCCAGCAACAGGCTCTCGTCGAAACTGAGCAGGGAAAAGGAAAGCCTCGGCGGAATGAAGACGTGGTCCCACGCCAACGCGCTGGTGATGGCGGCGACCAAAGCCGGCCAGCGGCTCACACGCAGCGAAAGAATGATCACCGTCAGGAGATAGATGTGGCCCAATGCGTAATAGCTCAGCGGGCTGTACCATCCCACCACGCTTACCATCGCGATCGTAAGGAATACCGCGCTCCATTCCCTTGCCGGCGAGGGCTCTTCGGAGTTCCAATAGGCCACGTCCCTCCTCCTTATGGTGGGGGCAATCCGCTGCAGCGCGATCTTCCACGCGGAATCCGGGGGGGTACGGCTTGGGGGATGAGGCAGCGATGCCGGCATGGGAAACGGACCTCGAACAGCTAGCGCCATACCATCTGCCAAGGGATATGACACATATCGCCCCCTCGGTGAAACCATAGCTCGTTTATGGCGTGTTTACTATTTCGTGGCTTTGGCATCGACCGTGCTGAGGCAATGTCGCACATGAAAAATACATTCCCCAAAATCACTCGCTGTATCGCGTTTCTCGGCCTCGTTTGTCTGATGACGCTTTCGGCCCGTGCCGCTGATGCCGCTCCCGCCGCCCCGACCTCGGACGAGAGGATCGCGGCATTGGAAGCGTACGTGAACAACACCGATCCGGGCAAGTCGCTGACGGGCGTGGCCGGGCCCGGCCACAACGCCTGGATGATGACGAGCGCCGCGCTGGTGCTCTTCATGACGCTGCCCGGCCTGGCGCTGTTCTACGGCGGCCTGGTGCGCAAAAAGAACGTCCTGTCGGTCCTGGCCCAGTGCCTGGGCATCACCGGCCTGGTGACCCTCCTGTGGTGGGCGGTGGGCTACAGCCTGGTCTTCGGGACCAGCTACGGCAGCCCCTTCCTCGGGGGCAGCGAGTACTTCTTCTTCTAGGGTGTCACCTCGGCGCCGAACACCAATTACGCGTACTGGGTCAGCCAGAACGTCTTTGCGATGTTCCAGATGATGTTCGCGATCATCACCCCGGCGCTGATCGTGGGCGCCATCGCCGAGCGCATGAAGTTCAGCGCGG
>CAYZSN010000041.1:0-2894 GCA_964481095.1 uncultured Oleiharenicola sp.
GGCGCGGGCGCTCAACGCGCCGACGATGTTGCCCGTGCCGTTGTAGCCGCCGACCGCCCACGTCTTCGGCCGCACTTCCTCGAGCACCGGCAGCCCGTCGGCCGTGTAGCCGACCGATGCCGCCCAGCGGTGCGTGATGTCTGCCTTCACTTTGAGGTGCCCGCGCAGGAATTTTTCGAGCAGGCCCTGGATGAATGCGGTCGGCCGCGCGTCGTCCGTCCACTCCTGCTCGAGCGCGTGGTCGCGGAAACCGCCGAGCGCGATCGCGCCGTCGGGCAGCTGCTGCCAGTATTCGTAACCGTGGCGGAAATAAACCGGCCGGGAAAAATTCGCCTCGGGCGCGGGCGCCGTCGCCAGCATCTGGAGGCGCGCGGTGCGGATGCGCCCGGCGAGCTCCGGCAGGACCTGCTCCAGCCGGCCGTCCACCGCGACGATCACCGTGTCGCAGAACACGGTGCCGGCGTCGGTGACGACCGAGCCCGCCACGATCTTGCGCACGGGCGACGCCTCGTAGAGCAGCGCCTCGCGCTGGCGCAGGCGCTGCGCCAGGCTGCGCACGCGGTGCAGCGGCTGCATCAGGCCGTCGGTCGGCAGCAGCAGCCCCTCGCCTTCCGGGCCGGAATAATTCTCCGCGTCGAACCCGCAGTAGCGCAGCGCGGCAAGGTGCTTGGCGCAGTCGGCCAGCTCCGCGCGGTCCGCGGCAATGCGCAGCGAGCCGGTGCGGCGCACGACCGCGGGCATCTCCTCGGCCTGGCGCTCGATCTCGCGCGCCGTCAGGCGGTGGATCGCCGCCGCGGCCTCCTCGCCGAACTCGGCCACCGTCTCGTTGAAAAACTTCGCCAGCCCGGCGAGCACGAAGCCGCCGTTGCGGCCCGCCGCGCCGCCGCCGACCTCGCCCGCGTCCACGCCGATGGCCGTGACGCCCAGCGCCGCCAGCTCCTCCAGCGCCGCGAGGCCCGAGCCGCCGAGCCCGACGACGCAGACGTCGGCCCGCACCGGCCCTTGCAGCCGGGGCAGCGGGCGCCAGTCGCGGTCGTCCCAGATCGGGGAGTTCATGCGGGCATCGTTGCGCAGACCCGCCGTGACGCAAGTTCGCGTCCCTGGCCAGCAAGTAGTTTAATAGACTACTTGCTGGCCCGGAATTGGGAGGCGACACCGTTGCATTGGCATGGGTACTTCGCTTTTTTGCGGACGGCTCAAGTAGTCTATTAACCTCCTTGCTGGCCGGGGGTCCGCCTCCCTCGTTGACGGCCGCAAACCCGTCCGCCTTGATGGCGGCGACCGTCCCATGAAGAAGCTCTACGATTTCACCGGCCTGCCGGTTGACCGCACCATCTCGCCGCAGGACACCATGCTGGCCGCGGGCAAGGAACCCGAGTATTATGACCTCGGGCACCGCGCCGTGGAGCTGGTGAAATTCTCCGCGGAACTGTGCGACAAGCCGCACTACCCGGACATCCTCGACCTGCCGTGCGGCTACGGCCGGGTGATGCGGTGGATGCGCGCGAACTACAACTATGCCCGCATCACGGCCTGCGACCTCGAGCGCGACGGCGTGGACTTCTGCCGCGACCATTTCGGCGCGCTGCCGGTCTACTCGAAGCCCGACCTGCGCGAGCTGCCCTTCGCCGCGCAGTTCGACCTGATCTGGGTCGGCTCGCTCTTCACCCACCTGCCCCGCGACAGGTGGCTCGACACGCTGGACTGTCTCGTGAAGTGGACGCGCGACTGCGGCGTCATCATTTTTTCCACGCAGGGCCGCTACTTCACCAGCCTGCTGGCGCGCGGCCGGAAGTTCGTCGTCGAAAACATCCACAAGGAGCCGCTCCTCGCCGACTTCAAGCGCGACGGCTTCGCCTACCAGCCCTACTTCGAGGACAAGTCCGGCGCCTACGGCATCGCGGTCACCTCGCCCGAGTGGATCGGCCGCACGCTGCAGCGCTACCCCAACCTGATCCTGCGCGCCTACCTCGAACAGGCGTGGGGTATGCAGGACATCGTCATCCTCTACAAAAAGGACGGGTTCTACGACCCCGTGCTCGGGACGGCGGACCTGAACCGCGCCCCGTCGGCGGCGGCGAAACCCGGCAGCTTCCTCGGCAAGATCCTCAGCCGTTGAGCGGCCCAACATCAGGCCGTTGGCGGTTTAAAAGGCTGCAAACCCGGAATGCCCCGGGCCGGTTTGTCATATAATATATGACAAACGAGGGAGGGGTCTCGGCCTTATTTCTGCCGGGCGAAAAACACCCAGCACAGCACCGCCGCGGCGGCGGAGACGTTGAGCGACTCGACGGAGTCGGCGCCGGGGATCTTCACCAGCCGGTCGCACTGCGCGGCGACCGCCGGGGCGATGCCCTTCTCCTCATTGCCGAGAATGATGGCCGGCGGACGCGGCAGCCCGCGCGCCTGCACCGCGGACGGCGACAGCTGCCGGCCGGTGAGGCTCGTGCCGATGAGGAAGTGGTGCCGCTTCAGCTCGGCGCAGAATTCCGGCAGCGACGGCACGCGGAAAAAATCCACGAACTCCATGCCGCCCTCCGCCACGCGCCACGCCGCCTCGCCCGGCAGCGCCTGCGCGGGATGGTCGGCCACCACGATGGCGTTCACGCCGAAGAACGCGGCGGTGCGCACGATGGCGCCGACGTTGTTGGCGTTGCTGACGCGGTCCAGCAGGAGCAGCGGCGCCATCGTACGGGCCCATACCGCCAGCACCTCGCGCGTCACGCGGCGCAGCGGACGTTCCGCGATCACCGCCACGATGCCGCCGTGATGCACGGTGCCGGCGATCTTTTCGAGTTCCTCGACCGGCACCTGGCGGTACACCTTGCGTGTCTTCGCCAGCAGCGAACAAAACTCGCCGGCGCGCTTGCCGGTCGGGGGATCGAAGAACAGCC
>CAYZSN010000042.1:0-3595 GCA_964481095.1 uncultured Oleiharenicola sp.
CGAGGCCGCGAGCGAAGCGGAAGCCGCCGAACCGCGCAAACCCAATTCCGGTTTAACCACCAGTCTCCGCTAATGCTCACCAATCTGCATTAGTGCCCGATCAGTGTGGCTCAGTGGTGCCAATGCAGTGCCTCGCGCCAAGTCCGCCAAGGTCGCCATGGTGCTTTGCGTCCTTTGCTTTCCCGATGCTGACCGCTGTCAGCCCGGGACCAGTCGCCCGGCCTGAACCGGGGCTGGCTCTGCGTGAGATGGTTTGGATCAGAGTCCCAATGCCTTGAATCGATTAGCCGCAAAGAAGCGCAAGAGGCGCAAGACGATCGGATGGCTTTAACGCGGAGCGCGCAGAGGACGCAGAGACCATGGAATTCTCCGCGCACTTCGCGACCTCCGCGTTGAACGGATCGACTGCCTTTAATCCGATTAGTGCCTCATCAGTGTGGATTAGTGGTGCCAGCCTTTGCTCCTTCGCTGCTTTGTGTGGGAATAGTATCCGATTGCTGGCTTGCGGGACATCCGCCTGCGCCTAGATTGCCGGTGTGAGCAAAGCCGAGATCATCGCCGAACTGACCAAGCTGTCGCCGCAGGATCGCGGTGAAATCCTGGAGAAGCTCTGGCGCATGGAGGAAGCTTCCGGCCCGACGCCGCGCGAGAAGGCGCTGCTCGACGAGGCCCAGGCTGATTACGAATCCAATCCCGCGGCCGCCGCGCCGTGGCCGGAGGTCGAGGCCCGCTTGCGACGAACCTGATGCTCCTGCTGGTACGTACGGGCGCCGAAGCCGATCTGGTTTCCGCTCGTGACTGGTACGAGCAGCAGCGGCTTGGACTGGGCGGGGAGTTTCTCGATGAAGTCACCCGGGCCTTGCAGGAATTGCAGGCCGCACCCGAACGCCCCCGGCTGTATTACCGCAATTTCCGGCGGGTCCTGCTCCGCCGGTTTCCGTACAAGATATTCTACCAGGTGATCGGCGACCGGATCGTGATTTTCCGGGTGCTTCACGCCAAGCAGACCCACGACACCAAGCTTGGGTGAGACGGTTTGGATCAATACCCAAGGCCTTTTAAACGCGGAGGACACAGAGTTCGCAGAGTAGGGTTCGATCTCCGCGATCTTCGCGCGCTCCGCGTTAAACGGATCGGCTGCCTTGGGTTCGGACCATGCGCCTCTTGCGCTTTCTTGCGGCCAAATGGATTGATTCAGAAGCCATGATTCCCGGCTTCCTGGTTTCTGAATAAACCCCAGCCCTTCGTTCTCTCCGTTGCCTTCTGTGCAACGGATAGGCTTTGCACCTTTTGCGCTTTCTTGCGGCCAAATGGATCGCTTCAGAAGCCATGATTCCCGGCTTCCTGGTTTCTGAATAAACCCCAGCCCTTCGTTCTCTCCGTTACCTTCTGTGCAAAGGATCGGTTTTGCGCCTCAGGCTTTCGTCGCGGGATCGGCCGCGGGCGGCGGATAGGCCAGCGGGAAGAGCACGCGCACGGTCGTGCCGCTTTGGGCGGAGCTCGTCAGTTCCAGGCTGGCGTCGAGCAGTTCGCACAGGCGCTTGACGATCGAGAGGCCGATGCCCTCGCCGGGTTGCTGGCGCGCGGGCAGGGGCGGCGCGGTGCCCGCGTCCGCCTGGTTGAGCACATGCGAGGTGCGGCCATGGGCCGCGGCGGCCTGCTGGTCGGCCTCGTGGGCCGCCTCGGTCGCCTCGCGCAGCCCGGCGGCCAGGGGGGCGCCCGGGCCGCTCATCAAGCCCGGGCCCGTGTCCTTCACCATCAGCCACCAATGGCCAGGCTCGGCGCCCCAGCTCACGGTCACGCCCCCGCGTTCGGTGTACTTGAGGGCGTTCAAAAGGAGATTCTGCAACAGCCGGCGCACCTTGTGGGGGTCGCCTTGGACCGGCAGGTGCGTCGGGCCGGAATGGTGGAGATAGAGCCGGCGGCCCGCCGCGCGCGGGGCGTTGACCTGGCAGAGCTCCCGGATGGTCCTCGCGGCGTCGAACGGCGCGACGGTGCGGTGTTCCTGGCCGGCTTCCAGGCGGGCCAGGTCCATCAGGTCGGCGAGCATGGTGCCCACGGCCTCCATGCCGCGCTGCAAGAGCCCGGCGAATTCCCGCCGCTCGGCTTCCGGGATGTCGGGGCTGCCCAGCAGATCCGCCACGCCGCTCACCGACTGCACGTCGCCGCGCAGGTCGTGCACCACCTGGTGGATCAATTGCGCGCGGCGGCTCTCGAGCGCGCGCAGCTGCTCGATGGCCTGGGCGAGGTCGCGCGCGCGACCGGCCGCCTCGGCCCTTTCCAGCTCGGCGTAGCGCGCGGCGCTTTCCGCGACGCCTTCATTGATCAGGAGGATGAGTTCGCGGCCGGCGTTCCACTGGTCGGCGGGTGTCCATTCGTCGTTGGTCAGCGCGTAGGCCTCGAGCTCGCGCGCGAGGACGAGGTGCAGGAGGCCCCATTCCCGCATCAATTCCTCCTGGCGGAAGCCCTGCTGCCAGCGCTGCAGGCCGTGCTTCGCCTCCTCGTCGTGGATGTCCTCGTCCGCCTGCGCGGCCCGCGTGCCGCCCGGGAGGCTGCGGAGCTTGCGCCCGAGCGCGTCGAGCACCTGCGGGATGTGGTCGCGAAACTGGTCGCGCGTGAGCGAGCGGCTGGTGGTGAGGATCGCATCGGCCGCGCTGGCGTCGCGCCATGCATCCAGGATGGCCTCCCGGCGCGAGGCCAGGAAGACGCTGAAATCCGCCAAGGAAGGTGGTTGCAAGGGAAGCAGGCCGAAGGCGGACCATCCGCGTTCAGTCGGTTAAGTTGGCTTCAGCCTATCCGGATTCGCAAGGGGAGGCTTATGGGGCATTACCCGAAAAGCGCATCGGGGCGAGGCCTGAGCGCATGACCGGCCAAGGATCGGTTTTTGGCCCTTGCGCTTTTTTGCGGATCGGCCGCCTTGGGTTCTGATCAGCGGCGATGAGCGTCGATTAGCGGTTAACCGGTCCGGAAATAAAAAGGCCCGCGTTCCGCGGGCCCTGTGCCTGTCCTCCGTCCTCTGATTGAGCCGTTTACTCCACGGTCGTGGAGTAAATCGGCTCGATGTCGATCGGCACGCCGCCGAGCTTGTCCAGCATCGCCTGCACCTGCGGGCGGACGACAATGTACTTCTCCCCGAGTGCCTTCGCGCGGGCGTAGTCGCCCGTGGCCTGGGTCGTCATGATTTCCGTGACGAGGCTGGCGACGCCCTCCTTCACCTTGGCGAGGTCGACGCCGAACCGGCCGTCGGCGGCGATCGTGAACCCGCCGTGGTCGAGCAGCCAGTTCAGCTGGAGCGCCATGCCCTTGGAGTGGGCCTCGGTCACGCCGAAGCGCAGCGTGCGGAAGGTGGAGGCGAGGAACGTCACGTACATCGCGCGCTCCTGGGTCTTGTCGAGCACGCCCTTGTCCATGAGCTGCTGCAGCGCCCAGAGGCCGGAGATGTCGGCCTTGGCCTCCTCGAGCGCGCCGTTCAGCTCCTTGAGCTCGTGGCGCACGGTCGTCTTTTGCCCGTTGACCGTGATCTCCTGCGGCCCGAGGCCGTGCATCAACTCGTGCATGAGGATGTGGGTGAAGAACGGCTCGAAGGCGACGAGCG
>CAYZSN010000043.1:0-45739 GCA_964481095.1 uncultured Oleiharenicola sp.
CGACGCCAGCGTGCGCATGAGGTTCGGGGGACAGCATGCGCACCCGAACCAGGGGGCGCGGCCGGCGAACCCGCTGTTATTTTTCGCGACGCCGTCGTAGGCGAGCGGATTGGGATAGAAAAAGCGGTCGCCGGAAAGGGAAACCCCGCTGAGGAAACCGTTGAAGGCCGTCCGCTCGAACACATCCATGTACTTGGCGTCGCCGGTCAGGAGGAACATGCGGTGGTTCCACATCATGAGGGCAAGCGCGGCGCAGGTTTCATTATAGCCGTCATGGGGCAGCTCGTAATCGGCGCCGTAGGCTTCGGTGCCGTGGATGGCACCCACGCCGCCCGTCAGGTAAAGCTTCCGGTCCACGACGTTTTCCCAGATGCGGTTGATCGCCGCCTCGTAATGCGGATCCGCCGTCAACGCGGCGATGTCGGCCATGCCGGAATAGAGGTAGTTGGCGCGCACGGCGTGGCCGACCGCCTCGGTCTGGGCGACGACCGGCAGGTGCTGCTGGCTGTAACGGTCGCCCCCGGGTCCGCGGGCATCGAGGAAATCCTTCGCCAGCGCGAGCCACCGGCCGTCACCCGTGACCCGATAGAGCCGGACCAGTCCCATCTCGACGATCTCATGGCCGGGCGCCAGGCGGCGCCGGCCCTCGCCAAAGGTCTGCCAAAGAAGTTCCGCGTTCTTCAGGCAGACATCGAGGAGCGCCCGCTTGCCCGTCGCCTGGTAATAGGCGACGCCGGCCTCGTACAGATGCCCGGCGTCGTAGAGTTCATGGCTGCCCTTGGGGTCATTGTCCCAGCGGTTCTGGCCGATCCATTTCTGGCCCGGCGAATCGGGGTGCATCGTGCGGAACGTGTAAAGATAGCCGTCCGGTTCCTGGGCGGCGGCGATGCGCGCGATCCATTCGTCCAACACCTTTTCCAACCGGGCGTCGCGTTGCATGCTGAGGACGTAGGCCGCGCCTTCGATGGCCTTGTAGGCGTCGGTGTCGTCGAACGGAAAGAGCGTGGGCGGCTTGATCTGGAAGTCCTGCTCCCCCGCCGCGCGCCGGCGCATGACCTCGGCGGCCAGGTCAAAGTTCTTCAACCGGCCCGACTCCTCGCACTGCTTCAGCGCGAAGGGCAGGGTAACCTGGCGGTTGACCTCCTGTTTCTCGTGCCAGAAGCCGCCGGTCAGGCGGACCGAGGTGAAGGACACGGGCTGGTACGGGTAATCGGCGGCGGACAGCGCAGCGGCACCGAGCGCCAACAGGAAACTCAGCTGGGGTAAGCGGGACATGCCGCCATGATTCACCCACAAAAAAGGCGCCGCAAGCGGGAAGCCGGCGGCGCCGGGTAACAGCAAACCGAAATCAGAACTTGAATTCCACGCCGGCGAAAAACCCGGCGCCGGGCTGCGGGTAGCCGTTCACCTGCTCGTAGTGCTCGTCGAGCAGGTTCTCGGCGCGGGCCTTCACCGTGATCCGCGGCGTCGCCTGCCACGCGGCGTAGACGCGGACGACGGTGTAGTCCTCGCCGCGCACCGTCGCGAAGGTCGCGGCGTCCACGTCCAGGCGGTCGCTGACAAACGCCACGCCCGTGCCGGCGCTGAATCCGTGGCCGAAGTCGCGCCAGAGGTCGACCGAGCCGCTGTTCTTCGGCCGGCGCAGCAGGCGGATGCCCTGCGAGAGGTTGTCCGCCTCGAGGTAGGTGTAGGCGACCCGCACGTCGGCGACGCCCGCCAGCGGGAACTTGCCCGAGAACTCCAGGCCCTGCGTGCGCGCCCGCTCGACGTTGGCCGTCGTGCCGGGAAACACGCCGAAGTCGAAGACGATCAGGTCGGTCAGGCGGGTGTTGAACCACGTGGCGCTGAGGATGCCCTTTTTGCCCGGCAGGAAATAATCCACGCCGGCGTCCCAGCCGCGGGCCTTTTCCGGGCGGAGGTTGGGATTGCCGACATAGAACGAGCTCTGGCCGTACAGGTCGAGGAAGCCGGGAGCGCGGAAGGCCGTGCCGTAGCTGGCACGGAGTTTCCAGCGCGAGTCGGCCGCCAGCCACGCAGCCGTCACCCGGCCCGTCGTGGCGCGGCCAAAGGTGTCGAAGTCGTCGCTGCGCAGGCCGGCGGTGAGGTAGACGCGCTCCACGGGCGACCATTCGTCCTGCGCGAAGACGGCGAACAGCTGCTGGCTTTCGTTGATGTCGCCAAAGCCGGTGTTGCGGGTGTGGTTGGCCTCGGCGGTGAGGCCGGCCGTCAGGCGGTTCTGCGGGCCGGCCTGCAGCGTGTTCTGCCAGTCGAGCACGGCGCGGCGGTTCTTCACGAGCGTCGTCGAAACGGTGGTGCCGGCGGCGTTCGGGTTGATCGACTCGTAGCGGCGGTCCTGCCCGCCGAGGATCACGTGGCTGGTGAACTTCGCGTTCGGCGTGAAATCGGCGAACACCGTGGCGAGCTGGTTGCTTTCCTTTTCGGTGTTGTTGAGGTCGTTCGTGAAGCGGTCGCCCGGCGAGCCGTAGCGGCCGATGAACCCGCGGTAGGTCGCGCCGACCGCGAGCTTCGCGTTGAACGTGTGGTCGAGCCGCAGCGCAAAGGTGTAGCTGTCGAATTCATTGTTCGGGCGGTCGTTGTCGGTGTGCCCGCCGATCAGGGAGAAGTTGTACGCCGTGCCGGCCTCGGCGCCCTGCGCGTGCGCCGCGCCCTGGAACGTGCCGAAGGAGCCCGCCTCGAAGGACACCGTGCCCGAGCGCTCACCCGCGCCGCGCCGGGCGCGCAGGGCGAGCACGCCGCCCACCGCCTCGCCGCCGTAGAGCGTGCTCTGCGGCCCGTGCGAAACCTCGAGGTCGTCGCAGCCCGACACGCACATGCCGCCGAGAGCGACGGCGTAGTCGGTGTTGGGATCGTTGAAGCGGATGCCGTCCACGAGGAACAGCGTCTGGTTGGAGTTCGTGCCGCGCAGGAAGAGCGAGGTCACGCCGCCGGACGCGCCCGACTGGAAGGCCGGCGCCCCGGGAATGCCGCCGAGGGCGGAGGTCAGGGTGTTCAGCTGCATGCGCGCCAGGTCGGCCGCGCTGAGCGTGTCGACGAAGGTGCCGGTCGTGGTCAGCGCCGCCGGCGTGCGCGTCGCGGTGGTCACGTAGTCCGGCAGGACGACGGTGGAATCATCCTGGGCGGCGAGGCGGCCGAGGGCCGCGACCGTGCCGAGAAACAGGGAAAGTCGTCGCAGGGACGACGGAGTGGAGGGTTTCATGGTCTGCTGTGGCTGGGGCAAGAGCAGACCGCCGTGGCCCCGCTGGGCGGGACCGCACGTTTCCACTCTCACGCTTCATTGGGTGCGATGAAGTTTTTCGCCGGGGCGCGCACACGCCCCGACGCGGTGAGTTTCGGCAGACAGATGTTCGGACTCCGCATGTGGGCGCGTGCCGCGCAAGTACCAAGGACCAAGTATCAAGTGCCAAGAGGTTCGGAAGCTTGCGCTTCCAAGTCTTGTTACTTGTTACTTGCTCCTTGGTACTTGCGCGCTCCGCGCGGCCTCGCCCCCGCCTTCACCGGTTGCCCGATTGGCTCTGTTCCCGCCCTGAAGCGGAATGGGGGTCTGTGATGCGTTACCGCAGCGCTACTGTGGCCGGTTTGCACGGCCTTCCCTGTGACTGCTGAATTTGACTGAAAAGAACCTCAGGAAGAGGTCCGCACAGAACGTCACCGGCCAGCCTGCCTGCAAGCCCAAAGCCTGCGCATCCGTTGACTATGACGGGCTTGAGAACACCTGTTGGCCATTTCCAACCGTTTGACTAACAAAGAGCTTGAATTATATCATTACATCCTGATACGTAGATTAAGAATCTGTGTCATCCTCCATTTCCAGTCCAACCGCTGCCGAGTCCGCCCTCCGCCAAACGCTGGGCGAGCGCATCGTCGTGCTCGATGGCGCGATGGGCACGACCATCCGCGAATACAACCTCACGGAACAGGATGCTCGCGGGACGCGTTTCAAGGACGCGCCGAAGGACCTGAAGAACAACGGCGACCTCTACTCGCTCACCCGACCGGCGGAGATCGGCGACATTCACCGTCGTTTCCTCGAAGCCGGCGCGGACATCATCGAGACCAACACCTTTTCGGCGACCGCGATCGGCCAGAGCGAATTTTTCCTCGAGGACCCGCGGGAAAAAGGCGGCCGCAAGGACCCGGCGTTCTACGCGCAGGTGCTCGAAAACAAATTTCTCCAGGAACTCGCCCACGACATCAACTTCACCTCCGCGCGCCAGGCCCGCGAATGGGCCGACCGCATTGCCAACGCCACCGGCCGGCGCCGCTACGTCGCCGGCGCCGTCGGCCCGCTGACCGTTTCCCTTTCCGTTTCGCCCGACGCCGACGATGCCGGCTTCCGTGTCATCACCTTCGACCAGGTGAAGGCCGACTACCGCCGCCAGGTGCGCGCGCTCATCGCCGGCGGCGTGGACCTGCTGCTCGTCGAGACAATCTTCGACTCGCTCAATGCCAAGGCCGCGCTCGTCGCCATCCAGGAGATATTCGCCGAGGACAAAATCCGCCTGCCGCTGATGATCTCGGCCGCCGTCGGCCGCGGCGGCGAGACGATGATCTCCGCGCAGACCGTCGGCGCCTTCTGGAATGCCGTCCGCCAGGCCAGGCCCTTTTCCGTCGGCCTCAACTGCTCGATCGGCCCGGACCTCATGCGGCCATTCCTCGAGGAGCTCGGCACCAAGGCCGACACGTTCATCTCCTGCTATCCTAACGCCGGCCTGCCGAATCCCCTTGCGCCGACCGGGTTCGATCTCGGCCCGGACGACATGGCCGCACAGCTCGGCGAATTCGCCGGCAGCGGCCTCGCCAACATCGTCGGCGGTTGCTGTGGCAACACCCCGGCGCACATCGCCGCGATTGCCTCGGCGGTCGCGCCGAAGCCCGCGCGGGCGCTGACCATCCTCAAGCCCGAATTCGCGCTCTCCGGCTCCCTGCCCTTCACGCCGGTCCCGGGCACCTTCCTCATGGTCGGCGAGCGCACCAATGTCGCCGGCTCACCCAAGTTCGCCAAGCTCGTCAAGGCCGGCCACTACGAGGAGGCCGTGTCCGTCGCGCGCCAGCAGGTCGACAACGGCGCCAACGTCATCGACGTGTGCATGGACGACGGCCTGATCGACGGCGTCGCCGCCATGACGCGCTTCCTGCAGCTTATCGGCAGCGAACCCGAGATCGCCAAGGTGCCGGTGATGGTCGACAGCTCCAAGTGGGAGGTGATCGAAGCCGGCCTGAAATGTCTCCAGGGCAAGGGCATTGTGAACTCCATCTCGCTCAAGGAGGGCGAGGCGAAGTTTCTCGAACAGGCGCGCACCATCCTGCGCTACGGCGCCGCCGTGGTCGTCATGGCCTTCGACGAGAACGGCCAGGCTGCCTCGTACGCGGAAAAAATCCGCATCTGCGAGCGCGCCTACCGCCTGCTCGTCGACGGCGTCGGCTTCCCGCCCGAGGACATCATCTTCGACCCCAACATCCTCACCGTCGGCACCGGCATCGAGGAGCACAACAACTACGCGGTCGATTTCATCGAGGCCACGCGCTGGATCAAGGCCCACCTGCCGCACGCCAAGGTCAGCGGCGGCGTGTCCAACGTCTCGTTCAGCTTCCGCGGCAACAATCCCGTGCGGGAGGCGATGCACGCGGCGTTCCTCTACCACGCCATCAGGGCGGGAATGGACATGGGCATCGTCAATCCCGGCATGCTCGAGGTCTATGAGGAGGTGGACAAGGAGCTGCTCGGGCTCGTCGAGGACGTGCTGCTCAACCGCAAGCCGGACGCCACGGAAAAGCTCGTCGCCTTCGGCGAAAGCCTGAAGGCCGGTGACGCCAAATCCCAAGCCCCCGACCCCAAATCCCAGTCCCAGGAATCCGCCGCCTGGCGGACCGGCCCCGTCGAGGCGCGCCTCGCGCACGCGCTCGTGAAGGGCATCGACACCTTCATCGATGCCGACACCGAGGAAGCCCGGCAGAAATACGGCAAGCCACTCACGATCATCGAGGGCCCGCTGATGGACGGCATGCGCGTGGTCGGCGACCTCTTCGGCGCAGGCAAGATGTTCCTCCCCCAGGTGGTGAAGTCCGCCCGCGTGATGAAGAAGGCCGTCGCCTACCTCCAGCCGTTCATGGAAAAGGAAAAGGCCGAGCTGGTGGCCGCCGGCGGCACCGCCAAGGCCCAGGGCCGCATCGTCATGGCCACCGTCAAGGGCGACGTCCACGACATTGGCAAAAACATCGTCGGTGTCGTGCTCGCCTGCAACAACTACGAGGTCATCGACCTCGGCGTGATGGTCTCGTGCGAGAAGATCCTCGCCACCGCCAAGGAAAAGGGCGCCGACCTCATCGGCCTCTCCGGCCTGATCACGCCGTCGCTCGACGAGATGGTGCACAACGCGAAGGAAATGGAACGCCAGGGCTTCAAGATCCCGCTCCTGATCGGCGGGGCCACGACCTCCGCCGCGCACAACGCCGTCAAGATCGCGCCCAATTATTCCGAGCCCGTCGTCCACGTGCTCGACGCCTCGCGCGTCATCGGCGTTGTCTCGCAGCTCCTCAACCCGGACCACAAGGCGGCGTTCGTCGCCGAGACCCGCGCGAAGCAGGAAAAGCAGCGCGTGGAATTCGCCGACCGCCGGGGCGCCCGCAAACTGCTCCCGCTGCCCGAGGCCCGCCATCGCGCGCAAAAATTCAACTGGGCCGAGGTCGACATCCCGAAGCCGGAGTTCACCGGCACGCGCGTCTTCAGCAGCAACCCGCTCGACGGCAGCATCGAATCCGACAAGGGCCTGAAGCCGTTCGCCGAAAGCCTGACGCTCGCGGAAATCGCGGCCTACATCGATTGGGGGCCGTTTTTCTCGACGTGGGAACTGCATGGCCGCTTCCCGGACATCCTTCAGGACGAGGTCGTCGGCGCCGAGGCCTCCAAGCTGTACGCCGAGGCCCAGGCGATGCTGCAGGACATCATTGCCAAAAAACTCTACACCGCGAAGGCCGTCATCGGCTTCTGGCCGGCCAACAGCCTCGGCGACAGCGTCGAGGTTTACGCCGATGAATCGCGCACGAAGGTGCTCACGACCTTCCACTTCCTCCGCCAGCAGAACGAGAAGCCCGCCGACCAACACAACCATTGTCTCGCCGACTACCTTGCCCCGAAGGACAGCGGCCGCATCGACTACCTCGGCGGCTTTGCCGTCACCGCCGGCCACGGCGTGGAGGAATACGCCGCTCACTTCCGCGCCAGGAATGACGACTTCAACGCCATCCTCGCCCAGGCGCTGGGCGACCGCCTGGCCGAGGCGCTGGCCGAGCTGATGCACAAGAAGGCCCGCGAGTTTTCCGGCTACGGCCGGACCGAGAACCTCGAGATGAAGGACATCATCCGCGAGAAGTACCGCGGCATCCGGCCGGCGCCGGGCTACCCTGCCTGCCCGGACCACACCGAGAAGCCGCCGCTCTTCGACCTGCTCAACGCCCCCGCGCTCACCGGCATCACGCTGACCGAGAGCAACGCCATGTACCCGCCGAGCAGCGTCAGCGGCCACTACTTCAACCATCCCGATTCAAAATATTTTGCCGTGGGCAAACTCGCGAAGGACCAGGTCGAGGACTATTCCGCCCGCAAGGGCCAGCCCGTCGCCGAATCAGAAAAATGGCTGGCGCCTTATTTGGATTACTGAGCCGGAGAAACCTGTCAGCCGTAGGCTCGGCGAAGGCTGATGGCCGGCGCCTTATCTGGACTATCTGAGTCAGAAGCGCGCTCACCGCGCGAGCATGCCCGGGTCGATGCCCTTGCCTAATTCGAAACTCGCGCCGGTGGCGCCGACCACGGCGTGGGTCCGGTCGAGGCCGAGATCCTTGCGCAACCGATAGACGGTCTCGAGGCCGGTGCAGTGTGCGCCGATCAGGTTCTCCACGCCGAACTCGCGCAGCTTGCCCGCCGTCCAGGCCAGCGTCTCCTCTTTTGCGTTGAACAGGTGCAGGCCGCCGATCAGCGCGTGGATCTTGACCGGCCGCACGGTCGCGCGGGCATAATCGAGCAGGTTGACGACGCCGCAATGGCCGCAACCGGTGATCACGACCAGGCCTTCGGCCGTGTCGATGACCAGCGCGGCGTCCTCCGGGATGTTGTCCTCGACGACGCCGTTCGGGCCCTCCAGCCGCCCGTCGCCACTCCAGTTGCGTTCGGGATATTTGCGCGGGACCGGCCCGGTGAACCACACGCCGGGATAAAGCTGCACGGGCTGCGCGTGGATCCGGAAGACGCCGCCGCCGGCCTCGAAGGCCGCGCGATTGACCAGCATCGGGTTGGCGAGGATGGGCGGCCCGTCCTCGATGCGCCGGTAGAACAGGCCCTCGGCGCCGTGCACCGTGGCGAGCGCGGCGGGATTCTTCGCCCGCGCGGAGTCGCGCAGCGTGAGCAGCCCGCCGACATGGTCCCAATGCGAATGGCTCAGGATCACGTCGGGTACGTCGCTGAGGTCGAGCTGCAGCGTCGCGGCGTTCTTCAGCACGACGTCGGTGTGCGCGCCGGTGTCGAACAGGATGCGGTGGCCGTCGGCCTCCACCAGCGCCGCGAAGCCCCATTCGCCCAGCCCGCGGTCGGCCAGCATGGTCGAGAGGATCGTGACCTTGAGCGATTTCACCGGCGCGGACGGCTCCGCGGCCACCCCGCCGCCCGTCAGCAGCACCATCGCGAGGATCCAGCGTGTCATGGCCCGATCAGAACCGGAAACCCCGCCATGTCAGCCGCGAAGTCGAACCAGTCGGCTCGGGTCGCGGCTTGAAACCGAGCCTCGCAACTGGCGAAATACGGTCGTGCCCCGCCGCGCGATCGCATTTTTCCGGATTGGCCTCCTGGCAGGGCTGCTGGGCCTGGCGCCGGCCTTGCGCGCCACCTTCGACCAGCCGGGGGAAAATGAACGGATCCGCGCCGCCGGCAACCTTTTCGAGCTGCCGGAGAACATCCGGCCGTTGTTCAAGCCGGACGGCGATTTCCTGCTGATCCGTCCGCCCGGACCGAGCGACTGGCTGACCCTGCACACCGAGAAGGGCCAGCCGTTCGAGGAGTACCGCGATTTCTCGGCCCGGCCCGCCGATGCCACGCACCGCATCATCTACCTGCTGCCGATCGGCGAGTTCCCGGAGGAGACGAGCCCGTCGTTCGAGGAGCTGCGCGCCTACACCGCCGCGTTCTACCAGCTGGAAGTGCGCCTGCTCCCCGCCTACTACCCGCACGACCTGGAGTTTTCCCCGCGCCAAAACCCGCGCAGCGGCCAGCGCCAGGTGCTGACCACCGACATCATGGCGTGGCTGAAAACCAGGCTGCCCGCCGATGCCTGCTGCCTGCTGGGCGTCACGATGACGGATCTCTATCCCCAGCCTTCCTGGAACTACGTCTTCGGCGAGGCCTCGATCGACGAGCGGGTCGGCATCTTCAGCCTCGCGCGCTACGACCCGGCCTTCTGGGGTGACGAACGCGGCGACCATTTTCGCGACGTGATCCTCCAGCGCAGCTGCAAGGTGCTCGCGCACGAAATCGCGCACATGTTCGGGCTCCAACACTGCATCTATTTCGAATGCGTGGTGAATGGCTCCAACCACATGGTCGAAACCGACCGCCAGCCCCAGCACCTGTGCACCGTGTGCCTGCGCAAGCTGCAGTTCGCGACCTCCTTCGACCCGATCAAACGCTACGCCGCCCTGGCCCGGTTCTACCGGGGGCACGGGTGGTACGATGAACTCGACTTCGTCAACCGCCAGCTCGCGCGCACCAAGCAGCCCTGACCGAACTAGACCCGCGAGCATACCCGTTTCGCGGCGGATGGTTCCCGGATTTTGGCGGGGAATATTTCCCGGCGGGCGGCAACCCGGGCGGACCCGCCCGGTCCGAATAGTTGAACGAAACCATCCACGCCTCCCCGGCTGGATCCAATCCTCAACCAAAAAGAGAATATCATCATGTTACGCTGGGCCCTCATGTTCTTCATCCTGGCCATCATCGCCGGCCTGCTCGGTTTCACGGGCATCGCCGGGGCGGCGGCCGGAATCGCCAAGATCATCTTCATGGTCTTCATCGTCCTTCTCCTCATTGCGCTGCTCGCCGGCGCCCTCGGGGGCCGGACCCCGCCGACGACCTGATCCCCCCGATCAGGCCTCCCTCCCACCCAACCTTTTCCTCACCCATGAAAAACATTTCCCTCCCCCGTTCCCTCCTCCCCCTCGCCGCCGTGGCCGCGCTGGCTTTCACGGCCTGCACGAAGCACGACCGCAACGAGCTCGCCGACAAGACCAAGGACGCCTACCAGGACTCCAAGGATGCCGTCGTCCGCGGCTGGAACAACGTCAAGGACTACACCTTCGACAAGCGCTCCGATTTCGCGAAGGAGCTCAAGGCGCAGGAGGCCACCTTCGACGCGAACGTGAGCAAGCTGCGCGCGGATTATTCCGAGGCCCAGGCCAGCGCGAGCCGCAAGGCCGCCATGGCCGAGCTCAAGGACTCCGAGGCCAACTACAAGGAGAAGCTCGCGGCCGTCGGCAACGCCACCGGCGACACCTGGGACGCGGCCCGCGACAACGTCGTGGCCGCCTGGGACCGCCTGCAGGCTTCCTACGCCAAGGCGCGCGCCAGCAAATAAGGCGATCCGGCCGCGGCCGGATCGTCGGAAAAACGCGGGGGCCGGCCACCAGCCAGCCCCTTTTTGCTTTCCGCCGCCGCAATTCGCGCCCTTCTGCCCTTGAGCCGGGCCGGGGGTGCCGGCAGCCTGCGCCCATGAAAATCACCCGCTGCCTGTTCCTGCTCGCGCTCGCGCTCGCCCTCGGCCCGCTTGCCTCCGCCAAAACCGCCGCCGATGCGGCCTTCGAATCCGCCGCCAAGGCCTGCCTCGACGACTACCTCCGCTTCAACCCCGAGACCGCCACCAGCCTCGGCGACCACCGCTTCGACGGCATGGTCACGGATTACAGCCCGGCCGGCCTCAAGGCCCAGGTCGACGCCATGCGGGGCCACCTCGCGGTCCTCGCCAAGATCGACGCCACCCAGCTCACCGGCCCGAACCGCGTCGACGTGCAGATCCTCCGGTTGAACGTCGAGGCGCAGGTCTTCTACCTCACCGAGCTCAAGTCGCAGGACTGGGACCCGCTTTCCTACAACACCAGCCTCGCCAATTCGATCTACCTGCTCACCGCCCGCGATTTCGCGCCGGCTGCGGACCGCCTCCGCAGCGCCGCGATGCGCCTCGCCGCCATCCCGACCGTCATCGCGCAGGCCAAGGCCAACCTCGTCAACCCGCCGGAGATCTACACACAGACCGCGATCAAGCAGGTGAACGGCGCCATCGACCTCGCGCGCCACGGCCTCGACGAGCTCCTCGCCGCGGCGCCCGCGCTGAAGGCCGACCTCGCCCCCCTGCAGGAGAAGGCCGCCGCCGCGCTCACCGACTACAAGCAATGGCTGGAAAAGGACCTGCTGCCGCGCTCGAAGGGGGACTTCCGCATCGGCGCCGACCTCTACCGCAAGAACCTCCGGTACACCCTCAACTCCGACCTCTCGCCCGAGGAAATCCTCGCGCGCGCCGAGCACGAGCTCGATGCCGTCACCGCCCAGCTCTACGCCACGGCGCTGCCCCTCTACAAAAAGTACTACCCGGACACCACCGCGCTGCCCGACCAGCACGCCGTCATCAAGGCCGTGCTCGACCACCTGGCGCAGGAGCATCCCGACAACGATACCGTCGTCGAATATGGCCGCCGGACGCTGCAGCTCGCGACCGACTTCGTGCGCGAGCACAATCTCGTCACGCTTCCCGCCACGCCGATCGAGCTGATCGTCACGCCCGAGTTCAAGCGCGGCCGCGGCATCGCCTACTGCGATTCGCCCGGCGCCCTCGAACCCAACGGCAAGACCTTCGTGGCCATCGAACCGACGCCGGCGGAGTGGACGCCGGCCCGCCGCGATTCGTTCTTCCGCGAATACAACAACTACATGATGCGCGACCTCATGGTCCACGAGGCCATGCCCGGCCACTTCCTGCAGCTCGCGCATTCGAACCAGTTCCAGGCCCCGACGCTCGTGCGCGCCATCTTCCAGAGCGGTTCCTTCATCGAGGGCTGGGCCGTCTACACCGAACGCATGATGGCCGACGCCGGCTTCGGCGGGCCCGAGACGCACCTGCAGCAGCTCAAGATGCGCCTGCGCGTGCTTTGCAACGCGATCCTCGACCAGGGCATCCACATGCATGGCATGACCAAGGAGCAGGGCCTCGAGCTGATGATGAAGCGCGGCTTCCAGGAGGAGGGCGAGGCCGTGGCCAAGTGGCAGCGCGCCCAGCTTTCGTACACGCAGCTCGCCACGTACTTCGTCGGCGCCGCGGAGCACGACGACATGCGCGCCGCCGCCGAGAAGAAATTCGGCGCGAAGTTCAACCTGAAGGACTACCACGACCTCGTGCTCTCCGTCGGCAGCCCGGCGGTGAAGTTCGTCCGCCAGGAAACCGGGCTCTGAACCCCGGGCCCCCGCCGATCCTCCCGCGCCCCGCCCCCGGCGGGGCTTTTTTTGGCCGGTACTTGATTTAGTTCTTGCTTAATTAAGTTTATACTTAAATAAAGGCGGCATGCAAAGCCTCCTCGCCATCGCCGACCCGACCCGCCGCCGCATCGTCGAGCTCCTCGCCACGCGCGACCGCACCGCCGGCGAGCTGGTGGACGAGTTCGACGTGAGCGCACCCGCCATTTCCCAGCACCTGAACGTCCTGCGCGAGGCCGGGCTCGTCACCACCCGCGTGGAGGGCCAGTCGCGCATCCAGACGCTCAATCCGGCCGGTCTCGACGACATCGGCGCCTGGCTGGAGCGGACCCGTCATTTCTGGAGCCAGCGTCTCGACGCCCTCGAGCGCGAATTGAAGGCCGACGACGAGCGCAACAAACGGAAGAAGAAGTCATGAAACCCAACGACCAGCCCGCCCAGTTCCCCGCCCCCGGCGAGATCCGCCTCATGCGCACCCTGCCCGGCCCGATCGAACGGGTGTGGCAGTACCTGACCGATCCCGAAAAGCGCGCGCGCTGGTTCGCCGGCGGCCCGATGGAGCTCAAGGTCGGCGGGAAGGCAGCGCTGCTCGTGCGGCACAAGAACCTCTCCCCGGACGAGGTGCCGCCCCCGGAGTTCGCCGAAAAGCACGAATGCGGCCGGCTGATGCCCGGCACCATCCTGCGCTGCGAGCCGCCGCGCGTGCTCAGCTACACCTTCGGCCAGGCGTCCGACGTCACCTTCGAGCTCATCCCGCAGGACAAGGAGGACAGGACCGTGCTGCTCATCCTCACCCATCGCTGCCGCGGCGACGACCTGCCCTTCCTGGGCGGCTATGCGAGCGGCTGGCACACGCATGTCGCCATCCTCCTTGCGCTCCTCGAAGGCGCCGCGCCGCCCGCCTTCTGGGCCACGCATGGCCGCCTCAAGCTCGAATATGACCGGCTTCTCAAACCGTAAACCCGCCCGCCATCGCCCTGCATGAAACCCAACGACCAATACGCCCAGTTCCCCGGCCCCGGCGAGATCCGCCTGATGCGCACGCTCCCGGGCCCGATCGAACGCCTCTGGCAATATCTTACCGACCCCGAGAAGCGCGCCCGCTGGTTCGCCGGCGGCCCGATGGAACTCAAGGCGGGCGGCAAGATGGAACTGCTGTTCAAGCACGCGAACATCGCGCCGCAGGAAGTCCCGCCACCCGAGCATGCCGAAATGCACACGCACGGGTGGAAGATGCCCGGCACGGTCCTGCGCTGTGAGCCGCCGCGCGTGCTCAGCTACACCTTCGACGAGAACTCCGAGGTCACCTTCGAGCTCATCCCGCAGGACAAGGAGGACAAGACCGTGCTGCTCATCCTCACCCATCGCGCCCGGGGCGAGGACCTGCAGTACCTCTCCGGCTACGCCAGCGGATGGCACGTGCACTTCACCATCCTCCTCGCGCTGCTCGAGCAAACCCCGCCGCCGCCTTTCTGGGCCACGCATGCCCGCCTGAAGGCCGACTACGAAAAGATGCCCAAACCATGAACCCGCCCGTCAAAGTCACCGTCACCAGGAAATTTTCCGTCTCCGCCGAGCGCGTATATGATGCGTGGCTTTCGCCGGAGTGGCTCGGTCGCTGGATGTACGACCCGGCCGTGCGCGACGAACGCATCGTGCGCCTCGGCCTCGAGCCGCGCGTCGGCGGCCGGTTTTCATTCGTCGTCGACCGCCAGGGCATCGAAATCGAGCATGTCGGCGAATACCTCGAGCTCGACCGTCCGCGCCTGCTCGTCTTCACGTGGGCCACGCGCGACGCCCTGCCGGAAGGCAGCCGGGTGATCGTGGAGATAACCCCGGGCCACGACGGCTGCGAGCTCATGCTCACCCAGGTGCTGGGCGCCAACCGGACCGACTTCGCCGTCCGGGCCGAAGGCGCGTGGCGCAAAATGTTCGACGCCCTCGCCACCGCCCTTCCCTCCCGTCTCCAGTCCGTCGCCTGAAAACACCCGCCATGAAAACCAAGTCCGCCCCGCAGCCCAAAACCGCCACGCCGGCACAATGGCGCGCCGCCCGCCTGAAACTTCTGCGCGAAGAAAAGAAGTTCACCCGCCTCCAGGACCGGCTCAACGAACGCCGCCGTTCCCTGCCGTGGGTGAAGCTCACCAAGCCCTACACCTTCGACTCGCCCCGCGGCAAAATCCCGCTGGCCGGTCTCTTCGGCCCCCACCGCCAGCTCATCGTCCAGCACTTCATGCTCGGACCCGGCTGGGCGGAGGGCTGCAAGAGCTGTTCCTTCATGCTGGACCACTTCGCCCCCACCGTGCCGCACCTCGCCGCGCGCGACACGGCCTTCGCCGCCATCTCGCACGCGCCGCTCGAGGACATCCTGCCGTTCCGGAAGCGCATGGGCTGGGACGTCAACTGGGTCTCCTCGTACGGCACCGACTTCAATTTCGATTTCCACGTGTCGTTCACCAAGGAGGAGATGAAGCGCGGCGAAATGGAGTACAACTACCGCCTGATGGATTTCCCCCAGTCGGAGGCGCCCGGCATCAGCGTCTTCGCCCGCGACCGGGCCGGCGACGTCTATCACACCTACTCCACCTTCGGCCGCGGCGTGGAAACCATCATGGGCACCTACCGCCTGCTCGACCTCGTCCCCAAGGGCCGCGACGAGGCCAACGATGAGTATGGCATGCAATGGGTCCGCCACCACGACCGCTATGCCCGCGCAACCGCCGCTCGTTGAACGCGCCCGCCGCCTGCGCCGCTGGCTGGTCCCGGCCGCGCTGCTGGCTCTGGTGCCGAAATGCGTCCTCTGCGTGCTGGCCTACACCGGGCTGGGCGTCGCGCTCGGGCTCGGCGGACCCGAGCTCTGCGGCGCGCCGGTCGAGGTCTCCGCCGACCCGTAAGCCCCGTCTCAGGGAACGTGCACCCGGCGCTCGTGCAGCTGTGCGAGCAGCTCGGGGAAGGCCTCGCGGATCGGCGAGCTGGCCAGGAACTCCGCGGCCAGCGCCTTGGCGCCGCGCGTGCGCAGGCCGGCATAGACGTGCAGCTCGAACTGCAGGCGGAGCTTCGCCTCCGCCTCGGCGAGCCCGAGGGCCGCGAGCAGGAACAGCAGCGACTCGATCGTGGAATAATTCCCGTCGAGCTCCTGCCGGCGCAGGGCGTTGCGGCTCGGGCCCGCCGCCGGCAGCCGCACGAGCCGGCCCCACGCGCCGACCGCCTGCGTCATCGCCGCGGCCTCGCGCCAGCTGCCGTCCAGCAGCAGCACCTGCAGTTTTGCCGGCGCGGCGTGGTCCGGCAGCGGCTCCCCGCGCGGGTGCAGGATCCACAGCTCGCGGCCCGGCGCGACGATCGCGGCGCGATCCGGCACCTTGCCGCCCTGGAAGACATGGTGGCGCGACGCCGGCATCACCCGGTTGATCAGCCGCCCCGTGCTGGTCGGGCGCCAGAATTCGCGGCGGTGCATGAGGACGTCGACCGCCAGCGGGCAGGCCACGGCCTCGAAGCCGGCGCAGATGCACCAGCGCGGCGTGAACCGGCACCGCTCGCACCGCACCGTGGTCTGCAGGATGACGCTTCTCGCCATGCCGCAGCAGGCCCGGCCCCGGCGCCCGGGTCAACCCCGCGGCGCGGCCACAAAACCCGCGCCGTGGCACGGGACAGGCTCCATCCCCCGCGCGGCCCACCCCACCCCATGAAGATCCTTGCCGTCTCCGATCTGCACTTCGGCCTGAACCAGTTCGACTGGGTGGCGCAGGAGGCGGACAAGTACGACCTCGTGATCATCGCCGGCGACCTGCTAGACATCGGCGGCCACCTCGACCTCGATTCCCAGATCACCGTGGTGGTGAAATATCTCCGGATGATCAGCGCCAAGACCCGGCTGCTGGTCTGTTCGGGCAACCACGACGGCGACGTGAAGGACGAACACCAGGAATACGTCGCGCGCTGGCTGCAGCGCGTGCGCGCGACCGGCCTCGTGGTCGACGGCGGCCGGGTCGAGCTCGGCGACCTGCGGCTGTCGGTCTGCCCGTGGTGGGACGGCCCGGCGACGCACGAGGCCATGCTCCGCTTCGTGCGCGCGGAAAGCGTCGGCCTGCCCAAGTCCTGGCTGTGGGTGCACCACGCGCCGCCCGACGGCTTCGGCGTCAGCTGGACGGGCAAGGAGCACGCCGGCGACGCCTCGCTCGTGGACATCATCCACGAGCTGGCGCCTGATTTCGTTTTCTCCGGGCACATCCACAACTCGCCGTTCCGGCGCGGCGGCGCGTGGGCGTCACGGATCGGCAAGACCTGGGTCTTCAATCCCGGCAAGCAGCTCGGCGCCCCGCCCGCGCACATCGTGCTGGACCTCGACCGCCGCCGCGCATGCTGGGTGTCGCAGGCCGGGGACGACGAGGTCTGGCTCGACGGCACCGGCACCGTCTCGCCCTTCCCGGGCATGTGACGCGCCTCAGTCGCCCGCGTCCCGGCGCGGGATCTTGCGGGGGTGCTTGTGCATCAGGGCGTCGAGCACCTCGTCGATGATGCCGAGGTGGTCCGACCGGTCCTTGAACTGGTGCTTGATGTCGACGAGGTAGCGGTTGAGCGAGTCGAGCCGGCGCGCGAGGATCGCCGCCATGTGCAAGGCGTAGTCGGGATTCCGGCGGAAAAATTCCACCGGGTCGGCCACCTGCCGGAACTGGCAGGCGGTCAGCGTGCGCACGGTCGCCGTCGGCGGGACCTGCAACAGGTACGCCATGTCGCCGAACACCGCCCCGGGTTCATAAACCTCCGCGATCAGCGTGCCACCCTTGAGCACCTCGACCTCGCCGCTCTCCAGAAAGTACAGGCCGGCCACCGGCTGGCCCTCGGTGATGAGTTCCTGGCCGGCGGGGACGGACACGACGGGCAGGGTCTGGAGGATGGAAAAATCCATGGGGCCGGGATTCCCTCCCTACAGCAGGTTCCAAGCCGAACCGGCCACCCCGCGCTGGCATTCCGGGGGGAACCGGGCCAAAGTATGTCGGTCACACCGCCTATGGAACTGCCCCGTACCCCCCGTCTGCTCGCCGCCCTGCTGCTCATGGCCGCCAGCCAGCCGCTTGCCCGGGCCCAGGACGGCTCGACCGCGGCTGCGGTCACCGACGACAAGTCCGCCCCGGCCAGCGGTGACGGTGTTCGTCCCGTCGATCCCGCGGAACCCGTCGTCCCCAAGGAGCGCCCGCGCCTGAAGGACAACGAAGTGGTCAGCCTGAAACGCCGGCTCGAGGTGCACGGCGGCATGTCCTTCACCTACGGGTGGGCCAGCGGCGGACGGAATTTCCGCGAAGCCGGCGCGTGGGTCAGTTACTTCGATCCCGAATCCGGCCTCGGCCTCGCGTTCGGTTTGTCGCGGCTCTCCGGCGACGTACCGTACGACTACGGTTATTATCCGTACTCGCCCGGCTACGTGCGCGACGGCTGGTTTCACACCGGCCCGCGCACCGGTTACGACGTCGATCTTTTCTGGGTGCGGCCCGGTTTCTCGGTGGACGTCGGTTTCTCGCAGACGGATTTCACCGGCCGGCCCGCCTTTGACGGCACCGGCTCGAGCCTGCGCCGGCATTTCTGAACGGCGGGTTGCATAAAAGCTTATGCAAACGCCGAGCGCCTGCTTGCGTCGCGGACCAGGCGGGCAAACGTTCGCATGGTGAAGCGCCGCCTAATTCCCACTCTGCTCGCCGCCGGCCTCGTGCTGGCGGGCCCCGGCCGCGCCGAACCGCCGGCACCGGTGACGGAAGGTCCGACGGTGCACCTGCCGGACATGCAGGTCGACCCGATCTATGAGCTGAAGGACTTCAAGTTTCCCCTGAAAGCCGAGGTGGCGGAGGCCGATTTCGCGAATGGCAGCGCGCCGCTCCGCGTGACCTACCCGGGCAAGGCCTTCACCGCCGGCGTGCCCACGGGCCGCGCGACGGTCGGCGTGATGCTCGACGCGCGGGGCCGGCCGGTGGACTTCCTGGTCGTGCGCTACACGCAGCCGTTTTTTGCAGAGGCGCTGATGGAGGAGGCGCGCGACCAGCGTTTCGCGCCCCGGCACCTGCTGGGTGCCGCCGTTCCGGGATCGTTCCACTTCACGTACAATTTCCGGGCGCCCGCCGGGTTGAACAACATCAGCAGCTTCGACGCGCTCAGCCGCCGCCTCGAAGAGGTGTCCGGCGGGCCGAAGTTCATCTACGAGCCGCACCGGGAACAGGAACTCGACGGGGGCGCGCTCGAGCCGACCCGGGTGGCGGTGCCGGTCCTGCCCGCGAGCCAGGCCGCGACGACGGACCAGCCGGTCCGTGCCCTCGTGACCTTTTATGTCGACGAGACGGGCCGCGTGCGCCTGCCGAACGTCGAGTCGAGCCTGCCGCCGCCGCTCGTGCCGCTCGCGATTACCGCACTGCAGCAGTGGGCGTTCAAGCCGCCGCGGATCAAGGGCCAGCCGGTCCTCGTACATACCGCGCGCGCCCTCGCCTTTCGCGGCAACGACGCTCCCGCCGCCGCCAGCTGATCCACCGCGCCATGTCTCCTGTCGCGCTCCGTTCCAGCCTGATTGCGAGTCTTGTCGTGCCAGTGGCATTTGCCGGGCAGCCCTATCACGACAGCGCCCATGCCGGCGGTGCCCAGAAGATCCCGGGCGCAATTTTCTGCGCCTACTACGACCTCGGCGGCGAAGGGGTCGCGTTCCACGACAGCGACGCGGTGAACCAGGGCAGCGGCAAGCTCAACCCGGCCGACGGCTCGTACCTGAATGAATTCCGCCGGCATGAGGGGCTCGACATCTCCTACACCAAGCAGGTGCCCGATCGCGAATCGCCCTCCAACAAGGTCGTGCCGCCGCCCGGCTTGCTCTACGTGGGCTGGAACGACCCGGGCGAATGGTTCAACGTCACGGTGGAAACCGCGGTCGCCGGGGACTATGTCGCCGACCTCCTCTACACGGCCAATCGCGACGCCAGTTTTTCGATCAGCGTCAATGGCGGCACGCCCGTAAGCGTGCCGCTCGCCTCGACCTTCGATCCGGCCGAAACCATCCCCTGGCGCCAGTGGCACCACTGGAACGTGGTGCGCGACACGGTCGTGCTCGCCCTGCCGCAGGGCCCGAGCGTGCTGACGTTTCGCGTCGTCAGCGGGGGCAACTTCAACCTCGCCACCCTGCTTTTCCGGCCGGATGGCACGGCGCGCACGGGTCCCGACATCACCGCCCGCAAAACGGGGGTGCCGTAAACCCGCCCGGCGGGATCAGTTCCGCACCGTCAGCCGGGACACGACGTTCTTCACGCCGCTCGTTTCGTTGGCCAGCCGCACGGCGCGACCGATCAATTCCTCCGAGGCCGCCGAGCCGGTGAGCACCACCTTGCCGTCGGTGCAGGAGACGGAAATGGCGATGGCCGAGAGATCCTTGTCGAGGACGTACTTGCCCTTGATGGCCGTGATGATGCGGGCGTCGTCCATTTTTTCCCCGACCGCCCGCGATTTTTCCACGACCGTGTCCTTGATTTCGCCGGCCTTGTCCCGCGTGGTTTCCGCGGCGTCGCCCGCCCGCTGCGCCAGGGTGGGATGCTGCGTGCGCTGGTAATACATGTATCCGCCGATGCCGAGGGCCGCACCGAGCACGAGGATGATGAGGGTTTTCATGGCGAGGTGGGTGTGTGCCTACTGACCCGTAAAATCCCCGGTAAGTTCAAAAAAATTCCGTACCCACCCGGCACCTTCCGGCGTCATGAGGGTCGGAATTATCGCCTCGCCGGGCATTTTCTTCCGATGAAAGCATCCGCTCCCGCCCAAGCCTTCAATCCGCCGGCCGTCCGGCCCCTGCGCATCCTGTATGCCGACGACCTGCGCCAGCTCCGCGAATTCATGACCGTCATGCTCGGGCGCGAAGGCCACCTTGTGGAAACCGTCGAGGACGGCGCCGAGGCCCTCGACCTGCTCGACCGCGCGCCGGACGCGTTCGACCTGCTCATCACCGACCACCACATGCCGCGCCTCAACGGGCTGGAGCTCGTGCGGGCCGTGCGCCGCCTGCCCTTCGCGGGCAAGATCATCGTTTTCAGCTCCGAGCTCGACGAGATGGTGCACGAGCGCTACCGCCGGCTGCACGTGGACCTCATCCTGCCCAAGCCGATTTTCCCGGTGACGTTCCGCCAGATGCTGAACGAGCTTTACGCCACCTCCGCGGCATGATCGGTCCCGCGCCTACGGGGCGGCGCCCACCATTTCCACCTCGAAAATCAGGCCCGAGACCGGCGGGATCCTGCCCATGCGCAGGCTCCCGTAACCCAGGCTCGGCGGGATGTACAGGATCGCGCGACCACCCGGCTTGAGCGCCGCGATGCCCGCGGTCATGCCGGGAATCATCCCGTCCATTTTCAGTTCCACCGGCGGCTTGTCCGCCGGCGAGGCGTTGAACACCGTGCCGTCCTTCAGCCGCCCGGTGTAGCGCAGGCGGATGCGGTCCCCCGGCTGCGGGGCGCTGCCCTCGCCCGGGGCGATGATTTTAACGCCGAGTCCGCTGGGGCGCCAGGTGACCGCCGGGTCGGCGGCGGCCTCCGCCCCGAAAAATTCCACACGCTGGAGCTCGACGCGGGTTTTCTCCGGGACCGCGGGCGCCGGCGGCGGCTCGGGCGCGCAGCCGGCGAGGCCCAGCAGGCCGGCGATCGCGAACCGCAGGGAGAAGCGCTTCATTGCCGCGAAATTGGCGCGGCGCGCGCCGGGAGCCAAGGCGCGAGTTGGCCGGATTCGCGGCCCGCTGTGCCGGTGCCGGCGCATTTGCGGGTCGTTTGTCCCCGCAGCGCGTGTTTGGCTGGCGCCATGCTCGAGCTCCGACCCACCTGCGAAAACTGCAACCAAGGCCTGCCGCCCGCTTCCCCCGCGGCGCGCATCTGTTCCTACGAATGCACCTTCTGCGCGCCCTGCGTGGAGCGTGTGCTGGGCAATGTCTGCCCCAACTGCGGCGGCGGCTTCACGCCGCGCCCGGTGCGGCCCGCGACCAACTGGAAGGGCGACAACTACCTCGGCAAGGATCCCGCCGGCACGACCGTGAGGCACCGGCCGGTCGACGCGGCCGCCCACGCCCGCTTTGCCGAACGCATCCGCCGGATCCCGCCGGAAAAACGGTTGGGTAAAATCCGGCGGCTTTTCCTTCCGCGGGAACCGCGCGTGCCGCGGCGCGCCGCGGCGATTCGTCTGGGGGCGCACGTCCGCCACCGCGGCGTGCGCAACGCATCAACCCCTCCCCTCCATGAAGAAGCTCCTCCTCACCCTGCTCGCCGCCACCTTCCTCGCCCTCGGCGCGGCGCACGCCGCCGACACCGCCCCGAAATCCGTGATCCACGTCGTCTCCGTCAAATGGAAGGCCGACGCCACCAAGGAACAGATCAAGGCCGCCCTCGACGGCGTGCAGGCGCTGCCCGCCGCCTACCCGGGCATCACCCGCGTCTGGACGAACGCCCTCAAGGTGCAGGGCGAATGGTCCCACGTCATCGTGATGGAATTCGCCGACGAGGCCGCGCTGAAGGCCTACGCCGACAGCGAGGCGCAGAAAAACTGGTACAAGGTCTATCTGCCCGTCCGGGAACGCAGCAACACCCATGACATCACCAACTGACCCCGGGGCCGCGCAAGCGGCCCTTTTTTTATTGCCGGCGACGGAACGCGCCAGGCGGTCGGGGGTCAAAGAGGGCATGCCTGCATCGTGCACAGCCGGGTTGCTTTTTCCCGTCTTCGCCGCACGGTGAAGGAAGTCCTGTCATGAAGATAAGATTCCTCCTCTCCACTTTCCTGGTCCTCGCCTTTGCCGCCGCATCCGGTGGGGCCGCGGAAAAATCCGACGAAGCCGCCAAGGACAAACCCGCCGCGCCCGCGGGGGCGAAGGCCGCCGAGACGCCCGAAACCGGCAAGGATGGCAAGAAGAAGATGATCGAGAAAGGCATGAACGGGGACGAAATCATCCAGCTTTTCGGCAAGCCGAAGGAAATAAAATCGATGGAATCGCCCGACCCGGCACTGAAGGTCGAACAATGGCTCTACCGCCGCAAGGTGAAGGATGTCACCACCCAGGTCGCCGTCGGCACGCGCATGGTGCCGACGTATTCGGGTTTCAACGGCAGCGGCAATAACATGACCGAGGTGGCGGAGACCGAATATCGCCCGCAGGTCATCACCATCTTCCAAGTCACCGCCCTGTTGCTGGTCAACGGCAAGCTGGAGACGGCCAAGCAGTGGAACGAACAGGAAGAGGTCCAGCAGTAGCGCACCTCCTTCCCTGTCCGGCTGGTCGCAAAGCACCCGGCTTTTATTTCCTTTGGCTCCAATATCCCGGGTCTTTTCCCGGTTTGGATCGAATCTGTGGGAGCGTGCTTGCACGCGACGCAGGGCATACGGGGTCGCGTGCAAGCCCGCACCCACCCAAAACGAAATACGGCTTCGCGCGGGGTTGCGCAAGTGTCCGGGAGTTTGTTGTTCAGGTGACGACGAACACGTCGTGATCGGCGAGTGATGACACCGTGAAGCGCAGCCAGGCGCCGTCGCGTTTCGATGCGTGCGCCTGGCCCGTGACGATCGACCGCACCGATCCGCCGTCCATGCCTGGCGGAATTCTCACCGCCACCTGAAGCGGGCCGACCGGGATGAATTCCTGCACCGGCGTGCGCCACGTGCCCGCACTCGTGAGGTTCACCAGGTGCAGCACGAGCCGTCGCGGCTGGCGATAAAGGTGGCAGTCGACGAGCCCGGCACCCTCGACGGCCAGCGGCACATCGTCGCGCAGCGCCCAGCGCACCAGACCCGCGAGCACATCGCCGTGGTCCGGCAGGTTGTCGCGCGCAAAGCGCCGGTCGAGGTCCGCCGGCAGGTACGCCACCCGGCCGCCGCCGGGATTTTCGTTGAGCACCAGGCCGGGCACGCCGGTCCGGGGCTCGCGCATCCACACCGCCTCGACCGGCATCACGGGCACGGCCGGGACGAGGGTGAGCGGCACCGTTGCGCCCGCCGCCACTTCCAACGGCTCGAGCGTGCCGCCGAACGCGAGGATGTCGGTGTCACCGATCCCGTCGAAAATCGCGGAACGATCCTTCCCCGCCGGCAGGCGCAGGTAGGTTTGCGTCCAGTTCTTCGCCCACGCCGTACGCTTCCCCTCGTCGCGCCAGCCATGGCCGGCGGGCACGCGGGCGCCGAAAAGATCCGCGAGCGCGAAGTCGGCCCGCACGTCGCCCCATTCGTTGCACAGCGAGCTCAGGCCGGTCGCGAGCAGGCTGCCGCCACCCGCCACGAAGTTCCGGATCGAGGCGACCTGCGCGTCGGACAGCGCCGCGAGGTTGGGCAGGATGAGCAGCTTGAGCCCGAGCTCGGCGGCCACGCGGTCGATGTCGTCGGCGTGCACCGGCACGTACGGGATCCGGCCGCGGACCAGCGCCTGCGTGAAGCCGTTCGCCGGGTCGTCCACGTGCGCGCCGGCTTCGTCGCGGCCGAAGAAATCCGTGTTGCGCTGCGACCAGACCACGCCGGCGGTCGCGACCGGGCGGCGGTTGACGAGGAATTCCTCGTGGTCGCGGTGCCACTGCCAGAGCGGCGGGGCCGTCTCGAACATGCGGCGGTCCTCCTGCACCGACCCGACCACGTGCCACCACGGCTGGATGCCGCCGGCGATTCCCTCCACCACCCACAGACGGGCCTCGGGCGCGGGCTTCGCCGCGAGCCGGTAGTTGTTCCCGGTGAGGTGGTACATCGCCATGCTTTCGGGCACGACCTTGTCCCAGCCGCCGGTGCTGTGGATGCGCAGGCCGGTTTCGGCGTTGCCCTGGAAACCCTCGCTGTCCTGCCGGCGCTGGTGGTCGAGCATCACGAGGTCCGCGCGCCGGTAGATCTCGCGGTCGTCGCGGAACACGCGCGCCTGCCAGCTCGGCGAGCCGGCCATCATGCCGACCCAGATGCAGTCGGGGCCGCCGGCCTCGCGCGTGATCCGGTTGAACTGGTCCCAGATCGCCGTGCGGCGCCCGTAATTCCACATGATCCAGTCGCGATACACCGGGTCGTTCCAGTCGGCCGCGCGCGGCAGCGCGGCGCCGTGACGCCCCGCGAAGGCCTTCGCGCAGTTCGCGCAGAAGCACGGCTGGTGGCGCATCGGGCCGTTCCAGTTGTTGTCGGTGAACCCCTCCGGCCGGTACTGGGTCGCGACCTCGCGCAGGACCGCCGGCAGGTACTCGTCGTAATACGGGCCGTTGACGCAGGCTTGGTAGAGGCCGGTGACCTGGTACGGCCGGCCATCGGCGTCGTGCGCGAACCACTCGGGATGCGCCCGGTAGAATTCCTCCCCGGCGCGGTTCGAGTCCATCCGGGCGAACACCGCGAGGCCGTCCGCGTGCGCCGCGCGGGTGATCTCACCGAACAGGTCGCGGTCGCCCAGGAATTGCGCGCGTTTGTGCAGCGGCACCTTCGTCGGGTAATACGCGGTGATGCCGCCGGCGTTGACCACCAGGCCCTGCACCGCGGTGCGCTTCCAATAGGCGCGCCACCACGCGAGGTCGAAGCGCGTGGGATCGATCTCGGTGAGGTTCGTCTGGCCCCAGCGCAGCGTGCGCTTGAACCACGGCCCGTTGCCCGGCGCAGCCTCCGCCGCCAGCGCCTTCAGGTCCGCCAGCGCAAGCAGGGCGGCGCCACCGGCGAGGGTGCGCAGGAAGTCCCGCCGGGAGGCCTCGTTCATGGCGAGCGTTTCAGCCAGCCGCCGGTTTTCAGCCAGTCGGCGGCGCGGTCGGGCCAGGTGGTGACGTCGTCCGCCGTGCGCCGCAGGCCGTAGCCGTGCGCGCCGGTGGGATAGAGGTGCATTTCCGCCGGGACGCCCGCGGCGTGGAGCGCCTGGTAATATTCGACGGCGTTTTCCACGCGGTCGACGCCGGTCATGACGATGAAGGTCGGAGGCGTGACATCCTTCACGGGCGCGACCTCCGGCCGCAGCGCGTTGTTCTGCTTCGCGTCAGTGAGGCCGCCGGGATAAACCAGAATGGCGAAATCGGGCCGGCAGCTGGTGGCATCGGCCTCGTCGACGGCCGGGTAGGTGCGCGTGGCGTGGTTGACGCCGAGCACGGCCGACAGGTGGGCGCCGGCGGAGAACCCGAGGATGCCGATGCGTTTCGGGTCGAGGCCGAGCGCGGCGGCCTGGTGGCGGATGAGCCCGACCGTGCGCTGCGCATCCTGCAGCGGCGCGGCGTAACGTTCCCGGCCCGGCCGGGCGGGCACGCGGTACTTGAGGAGGACGCCGGTAACGCCGATCGAGTTGAGCCAGGCGCACACCTCGGTGCCCTCGAGGTCGTAGGCGAGGATGTTGTAGCCGCCGCCGGGGCAGACGATGATCGCCGCGCCGGTGTCCTTCGCCGGGTCGGGCCGGTAGATCGTGCAGGTCGGCGTGGAGACATTGCCGAGCCGGATGACCGGCCGGCCGGCGATCAGCGCGTCGGTCGGTTTGCTGAGGTCGGCCTCGGGCGGCAACGCCTTGGTTTCACCCGGCACGGCGCCGGGCCAGACGGGAACCGGGACGGGCCCGGCGGCGAAAGCGGAGGAAAGGCCGGCGGCCAGCAGCAACGCGGAGACAACACGGGGCGATGATTTCATGGGCACGGGGAAGACGTGGGGGCAAGGCAGTCAAAGCAATTGCCCGCCCACTGCAAACGGACAATCGCGCCGGACGCCGGCATGGCCCAAGCGGTGCGAATTATTTCGCGGCTGGCTTGCGATTGGGTGAAGGGATACATTCCGTGGTGGTGTTCTCCCTGGTAACATGAAAACCCGACTTCTTCCCCTCCTCGCCCTGTGGGCCATGGCCACGGGCGTTACCGCCATCGGGGCCGCCCCCGTCCTTGAAAAAGGCATGGAAGGCACGGCGATCATCCAGGCGGTCGGCAAGCCCGCCCAGGTTCTTCCCCTGAAATCGGCGGAAGGCAAAGCCGAGAAATGGATCTACCGCCGCAAGCTGGACGACCGCGTGACCCAGACCGAGGCCACCCAGGCTTTCATCCCGGCGATGATCGGCATTGCCGGCGACGGCAAGCCGATGATCGGCACCGCCATCGTGCCGGACTACCGCCTGAAACACATCGTGGTCTACCAGGTCACCGCCCTGCTCCTGCTCGACGGCAAGCTCCAGCTCGGCCGCCAGTGGCTCGAGCAGGAGGAGAAGTTCACGAATTGAGCGCGGCTCAACGCGGCAGTGCGAAGGCCGCGTAGGCGTCGCCGCTTTTCGTGCCGAGCTTGCCGCCGCCGCAGGCGATGACGATGTACTGCCGGCCGTCGACCTCATAGGCCGCCGGGGTGGCGTAGCCCGCCGCGGGCAGTTGCGCCTTCCAGAGTTCGCGACCGGTCTTCCGGTCGAACGCGCGGAAATACCCGTCCTTGCTCGCGCCGATGAAGACGAGCCCGCCGGCCGTGACCAGGGGACCGCCGTAATTCTCGGTGCCGGTCGGCGGCAAGCCCTGCGCCGTCAGTTCGGGATATTCGCCGAGCGGCACCTTCCAGAGGTATTCGCCGGTGTTGAGGTCGATGGCATTCAGCGTGCCCCACGGCGGCTTGACCGCCGGGTAGCCCTCGGGATCGAGGAAGCGGTTGTACCCGGTGTGGGTGTACGGCGGCGGGGCGGCGCCATTCCGGCGGTCGGGCAAATACGTCTGCCATTCGGGGGTGGCCTTGGGCTTCCCCCCGGCGTCGGCCGCCGGCGTGCTTTCGGCCTGCCCGAGCAGGTAACCGACCACGGCCTGACGCTGCGTCTCGGACAGGAAGCCCCAGGGCGGCATCACAGCCCGGCCCTTGGTGACGACTTCCATCGCCTGGTCGCGGTTCAGCCGCGTGCCGAGGTCGAGCAGCGAGGGAATGTTTGCCGCGGGATTGCCCTTCCGGTCGGCCCCGTGGCAGCCGGTGCAATTCTGCGCGTAGACCTGCTGGCCGAGCGACGAGGCCGGGCCCGCCTCGATCAGGGTGAGGATCCAGGGCATTTCGTTGGCGTTGACGTAGAGCACCCCGGCGGGATCGACCGCCGCCCCGCCCCATTCCGCGCCGCCGTCGAAACCCGGGAAGAGGCTCGTGCCTTCGCGACGCGGCGGCGCAAACGGCACGTGCGGCCGCAGCCGGGCGAACTGGTTCAGCACGGCCCGGTGCGCCGCGGGCGTGCGCGTGGTGATTTCGTCCGCCGAAAAGAGCTGGCGGGAAAACGGCGCGGGCTTCAGCGGCAGCGGCTCGCTCGCCGCCGCGATTTCCCCGGCGAGGTCGGATGGCGGCACCGGCACCTCGGTCAGCGGAAAGAGCGGCTCGCCCGTCTCCCGGTGGAACACGAACACGTGGCCCGACTTGGTCGTCAGCGCCACCGCGGGAATCTCCTTTCCCTCGCGCCGCACGGTCAGCAGCGCCGGCGGCGAGGCCGGGTCGCGATCCCAGAGGTCGTGGCGGACCAGCTGGTAGTGCCAGCGCTTTTTGCCGGTCGCGGCATCAAGCACGAGCAGGCAATTGGCGTACAGGTTGTCGCCGACCCGATCCCCGCCCCAGAAATCGAAGGCGGCCGAGCCCACCGGGCAGAACACGAGGCCGCGTTCCTCATCGACGGTCATGCCCGTCCAGACGTTCACGCCCCCGATGCGCTGCCAGGCATCGGGCGGCCAGGTCTCGTACCCCGGTTCGCCGGGTTGCGGGATGGTGTGGAAGGTCCAGGCGATGCGGCCGGTGCGGACGTCGTAGGCCCGGATGTGCCCCGGCGCGGCCGGAGCGGGCCCCTCGCCGACGCGCATGCCCATGATGATGAGGTCGCGGAACACCACGCCGGGCGTGTTGGCCTGGATCGCCAGCCCGGTCACGTCACGCCCGAGGCCCAGGGAAAGGTCGACGCGGCCATGGTCGCCGAAACTGTCGATCAACCGGCCGGTGCCGGGGTCGATCGCATGCAGCCAGCGGCCGGTGCCATAAAGGATGCGGCGCTCGCCGCCCTCCGCCCACCAGGCGAGGCCGCGATTGACGCCATTGGGCTCGGGCGGCGCGTAGCGCCAGAGCTCGCGGCCCGTCTTCGCGTCGATCGCCACCACCTTGAGGGACGGCGTGGTGGCGTAGATCACGCCGTCGATCACGAGCGGGTTGCACTGGATTTGCGAGGTGTCGGGCCGGACCTCGCCGGCGTGGTAGGTCCACGCGAGTTCGAGGCGGCCGACATTCTCCGGTGTGATCTGCGCCAGCGTTGAATAATGGCTGGCCGCCTTGTCGCCGAGATAGGCCGGCCAGTCGCGCCCGGCGGCGGCGTGGAGTTGCACGGCAATGACGACAGCCAGGGCGGGGAGGGGTGGACGCATGCCGGGAACAAAACACCCCGGCGCGGACTTGCCAAGCGGAGAGGCACGCGCCAATCAGGCGGAGTGCCGCCGCCCCCGCCCCGTCCCGCGACCAAGCCTCCTGTGCTTCCGTGGCTCGTCGGCGGCGGCCTGTTCCTGGGCACGGTGCTGCTCTTTTCGCGTTCGCTCGGTTATGATTTCCTGAATTACGACGACCCGGCCTACCTCACGAACAACGCGCACGTGCGGGCCGGCCTGACGTGGGAAGGCTTCCGGTGGGCCTTCGCGGGCCGCGCCGATTACTGGCATCCGCTGACGTGGCTATCGCACATGCTCGACTGGCAGCTCTTCGGCGCGCAGGCCACGGGTCACCGGTGCGTCAGCGTGCTCTGGCACGCGGCGAACGCCGTGCTCGTCTTCCACGTGCTGCGCCGCCTCACGGGCGCCTTCTGGACCTGCGCCTTGTCCGCCGCGCTCTTCGCCTGGCACCCGCTGCGCGTGGAATCAGTGGTGTGGATCACCGAGCGCAAGGATGTGATGAGCGGGTGTTTCTTCCTGCTCACGCTCTGGGCCTATGCCGGCTACGTTGAATGCCGGCGGACGGGCCGGCCGGCCTGGGGCAGGTATGCCCTGACACTGGCGCTGTATCTTGCCGACCTGATGTGCAAGCCGATGGTCGTTTCGCTGCCGGTGGTGCTGCTGATCCTCGATTGCTGGCCGCTCGGCCGGTTCAGCCCGGCCCCGCCCGGCGCGTGGTGGCGCGCCCACCGGGGCACGCTGCAGGAGAAGCTGCCGTTTTTCCTCCTGGCGGGAATCATCTCGGCCGTCACCGTCCTGATGCAGCGGCAGCACGGCGCCTTCGTGCTCGACCTGCCGCTGGGCGACCGGCTGGGCAACGCGGTTGTGTCCGTGGTGCGCTACGCCGGAAAGTTCTTTTGGCCCGCGGACTTGGTGGTCTGCTATCCGCATCCGGGGCACTGGCCGGCCATGACGGTGGCGGCCGCCGCCCTCCTCCTGGCCGCGTGCGGCATGCTGGCTTGGCGGCGGCGGCAGGCCCAGCCCTGGCTGGCCGCCGGCGGGCTGTGGTTTTTGGCGACGCTGCTGCCGGCGCTCGGCGTGGTGCAGGTCGGCTTCCAGGCGATGGCCGACCGCTACACTTATATTCCCATCCTCGGCTGGCAGCTCGCCCTGTTGTGGACCCTGCGGGAAATCCGCGGGCTGCGCCCCGCCGCCCCTGCGCTGGGGGCGGTGGTGCTGGCGGCCTGCGCCGTCATGACCTGGCGGCAGCAGGCGGTGTGGCGCGATTCGGCGGCGCTTTTCGGGCACGCCATCGCCGTGGACGAAGCCAATCCCTTTGCGCACGCCTTCCTCGCCTACACCCTGCTCGGCCTGGACCAGCCCGAGGCCGCAGCCCGCCACGCCGCGCGCGCGCTCGAACTGGAGCCGCGCAATTTCGTGGCCCGCTACAGCCTCGCCGAGGCCCGGGCGCAGCAGGGCCGGTGGGCCGATGCCGACGACAACCTGCGCCGCCTGCTGGCGGAAAATCCCGCCGATGCGACGGGCCGCAACCTGCACGCGCGCGTGCTGCTCGAGCTCGGCCGGAATGACGAGGCGATGGCTGAATTCAACCTCGCCTTCGCCGCGCAGCCCGATCTCCGGGATTCCGCCCTCGATCTCGCCCGCGCCGCGCTCGGCCGCGGCCAGCCGGCCGGCGCGCTGGCCTACACCGCCGCGGTGCTCGCCGGCGACGATCGGAATGCCGACGCGCGCTTCCTGCGCGCCCGCGACCTCGACTCCTTCTGCCGCCTGTTCGAAGCGCTGGCGGAGGTGACGCAGCTATTGCAACAACAGCCGGACCTGCCGGCCGCGCACACGCTCGCCGGCCTCATCCTGGCCGGCACCCGCCGGCCCGCCGAGGCGCTGCCCCATCTTGAAGCCGCGCTGGCCCGGCTGCCGGACGATCCCGATACGCTGGCTGGATACGGCCGGGCGCTGGAGCAACTTGGCCGCCGCGACGACGCGACCGCCGCCTTCCAGCGCGCCCAGGCGGCCGCACCCGGAAGGCCCGACCTGCACCGTGCGTGGGGCGATGTTCTCGCGCGCCGAGGAGACCTCACCGGCGCGGAGCAGGCCTACCGCAAGGCGCTCGCCCTGCAGCCCGCCGACGCCGAAGCCCACGCCGCCCTCGGTTTCCTGCTCGTGCTGCGCCACCAGCCCGCCGAGGCCGCGGCCCACTGGCAGGAAGCCCTGCGCCTGCGGCCCGATTTTCCCGGCCTGCGCGAACGCCTGCAGCGGCTGCAACCCTGACTGGCACGCGCCGGCATTTACTTTTTCCCGGCGCTGGCTAGCGTCGCCCGATGGAAAAACGTTCCCTCGGGAAAAACGGCCCCCTCGTTCCCCCCCTCGGCCTCGGTTGCATGGGCATGTCGGATTTCTACGGCCCGCGCGACGAGGCGGAATCCCTCGCCACGCTGAACCACGCGCTTGACCGCGGGATCAACCACCTCGACACGGCCGACATGTACGGCTTCGGCGAAAACGAGGAGCTCCTTGGCAAGCTGCTCAAGACGCGCCGCCGCGAGGTCTTCCTCGCCACCAAGTTCGGCTTCATCCGCGACCGCGCCGAGCCCGGCAAGCGCATCGTCAGCGGCAAGCCCGACTACGTGCGCGCCGCGTGCGACGCCAGCCTCAAGCGGCTCGGCACCGACGTCATCGACCTCTACTACGCCCACCGCGTCGACGCGACCCTCCCCATCGAGGAAACGATCGGCGCCATGGCCGGCCTCGTCCGGGCCGGCAAGGTCCGCTACCTCGGCCTCTGCGAGGCGGGCCCGACCAGCCTGCGCCGGGCCAGCGCGGTGCATCCGATCTCCGCGCTGCAAAGCGAGTACTCGCTCTGGTCGCGCGACGTCGAGGACAAGGTGCTCGCCACCTGCCGCGAGCTCGGCATCGCCTTCGTGCCCTACAGCCCGCTCGGCCGCGGCTTCCTCACCGGCCGGTTCAAGAGCATCGATGATTTCGCCCCCGACGACCAGCGCCGGACCCAGCCGCGCTTCCAGGGCGAGAATTTCGCCCGCAACCTCGCGCTCGTCGACCGGGTGAAGGCGATGGCTGCGCGCAAGGGCTGCAGCGCCGCGCAGTTCGCGCTCGCGTGGGTGCTCGCGCAGGGCCAGGACCTCATCCCGATCCCCGGCACGCGCCGGATCAAGAATTTCGACGAGAACCTCGGCGCGCTCGACGTGAAGCTCACCGCCGCCGACCTCGCCGAGATCGAGAAGGTGTTCCCCGCCTCCGCGGTCGCCGGCACGCGCTATCCGGAACAGATGATGGCGCTGCTCGACACGCGGAAATGACCGCCGGGCGACCCATGCAGCCCGGACCGGTCAGCCTGAACGCCACGAAGGATCCCGCGCCTCGCTGGAAGCATCGCGTTGCCCTTTTGCTCGCGCTGCTCCTTGTTCCGCTTGTGCACGCCGGCGTCCAGCACGACCTCACCTTCGCCCGGGTCGGCGACCGGGAGCTGAAGCTCGACCTGTACCTGCCCGATGACGATGCCACCCCCGCCGGCCTGATCGTGTGGGTGCACGGCGGCGCATGGCGGGCCGGCTCGCGCGAGAGCGTGGAGGTGAAGGGCCTCCTGCACCGGGGGTGGGCCATCGCCAGCGTGGATTACCGGCTGTCCACGCTCGCCCGTTTCCCCGCGCAGATCCATGACATCAAGGCCGCGATCCGCTACCTGCGCGCCCATGCCGTCCGCTTCGGCTATCCGGCGGACCGTTTCGTCGTGGGCGGTTCCTCGGCCGGCGCCCACCTCGCCGCGCTGGTCGGCGTGAGCAACGGCGTGGCCGCGCTGGAAGGCACCGTCGGCGACAACGCGGGCGTCTCTTCCGACGTGCAGGGGATCCTCGATCTCTACGGCGCGAGCGATCTCACGACGATCCTCGGCCAGTCGACGGCCCACGGCCTCGAGGTGCGCGTGCCCGCCCTCGACCTGCTGCTCGGCGGCCAGCCGGCCGCCCTGCCCGAACTCGCGCGGCTCGCGAGCCCGGTGTTCCAGCTCGATGCGCACGATCCGCCGCTTTTCCTGCTGCACGGCGACCAGGACCCGCAGATGCCGCCGGAGCAGTCGCGCCAGCTCGCCGCCGCCTACGAGAAACTCGGGCTGCCGCTCCATTTCGAAATCATTCCCGGCGCGAAGCACGGCGGCCCGGAATTCACGACCGACGCGCGCCTGCGCGCGATGGACGCTTTCTTCCGCGCACACCTGAAATAAGGCGAAGCCCGCGCGGCCGGCGCGGGTTTATGACACTTGCTAACGGCCCGCGGAGGCTGTCTTTTGGCCTGCTCCCATCATGCGTACCTTATCTTTAATCGCCACCATCGCGAACAACCCCGCGGCGCCGACCTTCGACAATACCGTCGTCGCCCTGGAACGCAGCGGCGAGTCGCTCGTCCGGCGCGGCCTCGACCAGCCCGGAAAGTAGCCCCCCAGCGTTTTGTACCTTTTTGACAGAACCAAACGCGACAAGGACCGTCTTATTTGCTAGTCAAAGGACCAACCAAGAGGATGCCCACTTCCGCCACAGTGCAAACCACCGCCTCGTCGCCGCGCAAATCGCTCCGGGTCCTCTATGCCGACGACATGCGTGAATTGCGCCAGCTGTTGGAAATCGTCCTCGGCCGCGACGGCCACAAGGTGGATTCGGTGGCGGACGGCCACCTGGCGCTCGAGCTGATTGAAAAGGACCTCAGGGGCTACGACGTCGTGATCACCGACCACCACATGCCCACGATCAACGGCCTCGAGCTCGTCGGCAAGCTCCGCGAGCTCAAGTATCCCGGCCGCATCATCGTCTTCAGCTCGGAACTGAGCACCGCCGTCGACCAGGCCTACCGCGACCACCAGGTCGACCATATCCTGCCGAAGCCGATCTTCCCGTCCGACCTCCGCGCGATCTTCGCGACACTGTGAGGCTGGACGGTGGGTGTCGATTTCCCTCTCGCCGCCGAAAATTGTCGCCGCTGTGGAAAGCGCCGGCCACCTGCCTGAAAGCGGTTGAAACTTCGCGCCGGCTGGGGAAACGTTCCGCCGATGAAGCGCACGTTTTCCGCCCGGCCCGCCGGGCTTCTCCTGGCCGCCGGGCTCGCGTGGCTGGCCGGCTGCGCCACCTATGACGGGCAGGTCATGCCGGGCCCCGGCCTCAACGGCGCGAAGCATTTCTTCGTCCTCAGCAACCAGAACGACAACCACGCGATCGACCAGCAGATCGTGGCAGCGCTCAAGATCCGCGGCAACGACGTCGACGCCGGCCCGCTCACCATGATGCCGGACGATTCCCAGGTGATCATCTCGTACGAGGACAACTGGGAGTGGGACTTCGGCGACCACCTCATCTCGCTCCGGCTCACCGCCCGCGACCGGCGCTCCGACCAGCCGCTGGCCACGGTGCGTTTCCTGGCGAAAATCCCCAGGGGCAAGGCGACGCCAGCCATCGTGGGCGAGCTGGTCGAGCGCCTGCTGGCGAACCGGAAACCCTGATTGAGACAGGGCGCCATTTTTCCGCGCCGGAATCCCCAAAACCCCGCCTTGTGACACACAAAGGATGTGCCGGGCGGCGCTTTGGCGGGTTCTCATAGCATGTACACCATGCCGAATCTTCGCCCCCTGGCCGCGGTTCTCCTGCTCGCCCTGCCCCTGCCCGGCCGCGCGGCTGTCGCGGCGGATCCTCTCGAAGGCGCCTGGTCCGGCAAGGTCGTTGCGCCGCAGGGCGAGGCCGCCGACGTCGGTTTCGAATTCCTGCGCGAACGCGACGGCTCGCTCGGCTTCAAGCTGTATTTCCCCGCCATGTTCACGCACGGCGCCTCGCTCGGCATTCCGGTCGAGGTCACGGGACCGGACGACTACGCCATCACGCCCGCCTTCGCCATCACGCTCCACCGCGACGGCGATCTGCTGCGCGGGACCTTCTCCGCCGGCCGCCTGCCGCTGGAGCTGCATCGCGGCGGGCCCATGCCGGCGCCGCTGCCGGTGGCCCCGCACCCCGCCGGCCCGGCGCCGCTCTGGCGCTACGCCCTCGGCGGCGGCACCTGGGCGCCGCCCGTGGTGGACGGATCCATGGTCTTCGTGGGCGGCGGCGACGGGCGCTTCCATGCCGTCAATGCCGCCGACGGCTCCGTGGCGTGGAGCTGGGCCGGGGCCAATGCGATCGACGGCCGCGCCGCGGTCGACGCGGACGCCGTGTATTTCCTCGACGTGAAGTTCAACCTCGTCGCGCTCGACCGGCGCACCGGCGCGCTGCGCTGGCGCGTGCCGCTGCACAACGAGTTCCTGGCCGGGCGTTCGGCGCCGGACAATCCCACGTTCAACCACCGCGCGGCCACGCCGCTGCTCCATGACGGCGTGCTCTACATCGGCTCGAGCGACGGCGGCGTCTATGCCCTCGATCCCGCGACCGGCCACAAGCTCTGGCGCCACGACGCCGGCGCGCCGGTCTATTCGGGCATCGGCTGGCAGGCGCCCGACACGCTGGCGTTCGGCACCATGGACGGTTCGGTCGTGCTGCTTGACCGCCAGACCCGCCGGGAAACGCTGCGGGTGAAAACCGGCGGCGGCGTGGTCACCACCCCGCTCCTCGTGGGCGACCGCGTGATCGCCGGCAGCCGCGACTACCAGCTCTACGCGTTCAACCTGAAGGACGGCTCGGTCGCCTGGAAGTTCTCCTACTGGTTCTCATGGGTCGAATCCACCCCCGTGCTGCGCGACGGCCTGCTCTACATCGGCGGTTCGGACTATGCCCGCGTGACCGCCCTCGACCCGGCGACGGGCCGCGCGCGCTGGGGCACCATCGTCCACGGCATGGATTGGGGCACGCCCCTGCTGACGGATGACGCGGTTTTCATCGGCACCGTGAACCAGAACGTCCCGGGCACGCTGATCGAGCATACCGCGGGCCTGGTGAAGCTCGACCGCGCCACCGGCGCGGTGCGGTGGCAGATCGTGCTGCCCAAGGCGGCCGAGGGGAAATTCGCCGGCTATGCGGGCAGCCTCGCGCTCGCCGGCGACAAGGTCATCGCCGCCGGCTTCGACGGTTATCTCGCGGCCTACCCGGCCTATTGACCGGGCCGGCCGTATCCTGATTGTCATTGCGAGGAGCCGCACGAAGTGCGCGACGAAGCAATCCATCTGACTGAATCGCCGCGGTCGACTTTGTCGACCGCGCGATGACACGGCAAATTAGGATACCATTGCCAGCGTCACTTCTTGTCCTTCTTCCACGGCGCCTCGACGACCCGGTAGCCGTCCTGCGTCTTGCGGAAGTAGACGTCCTCGACCTCGAAGTACTCCGTGTCCTGGTACCACACGCTGCGCGCGTCGTTCGGCAGGCTCTTGGTGATGGCGCCCAGCGGGGCCGGGGTCCAGACGAGGCCGTCGGCGTTCTTCTTGAAGAACTGGCCGTCCTTGAACTGGAATTCCTCGTCGCCGACCCAGATCGTCTGGGTGTCATCCTGCGGTGTCGCGGCGACGACCGCGGGCGCGGACGCCGCCGGGGCGGTCGTCACGACCGTGGCCGGTGGGTCCACCACGATGTAGCCGTCGCGGTAATCCTGGTAATAGATGTCGCCGTAGCGGTAATAGACCGAGGGGCCGATGTAGACCCGGGAATAATGCGGCGGCAGGGTGCGGATGAAGGCGCCGCGCGGCGCGCGCACCACGTAGTAGCCGTGCGGGCCGGGCCGGTAGAACACGCCGCGATGGTAATAGTAGCGGTCGCGGCCGACATTCACCGTCGCGTAGCCGTGCGGGATCGGGATGCCCACGCCGATGCCGACATCGACATGGGTGGAGGCGGCGGCCGCGGCCGGGAGGGCCAGCGAAGCCGCGGTGAGCGCCAAGGCAAGGAGACCGGGGGAGGAAATGGATGTTTTCATGGGATGATGTCATCCTTTTGGACGCGCAAACCGCCCGAAAGTTTCATTTCCGGCGGCCCCGGGCGGCACCCTTTTATCGCGACGGGGGTTACGCCAGAACGGCCGCGCGCTCCGCCGGCGTGAGTTCGCGCCACCGGCCGGGCGGCAGGGCGCCCAAGTGGAAGCCCCCGATGCGCACCCGGAGCAATCGCAGTGTGGGGTGGCCCACGGCGGCGGTCATGCGCCGCACCTGACGGTTGCGGCCCTCGGTCAGCTCGAGCGCGAGCCACGAATCGGGAATCGATTGGCGCACGCGAATCGGCGGCGTGCGCGGCGGCACCGCCGGCGCCGGCTCGAGGCGACGCGCCGTGCAAGGCCGCGTCAGCCGGCCTTCGATCTCCACGCCGCGCGCAAGCCGCGCCAGCGCGGCGTCCGCGGGCACGCCCTCGACCTGCACCCAGTATTCGCGCCGGTGCCCGGCGTCCGGATCGAGCAGGCGGGAATTCAGGCCGGGTTCGTCGGACAACAGCAGCAGCCCCTCCGAGTCGGCGTCGAGCCGGCCGAGCGCATAGACCTTCGGCGGCAGGTGGCAGTCGGCCAGCGTGCGCCACTTCGAGCCCGGTTCGGGCGTGAACTGCGAAAGCACGCCGTAGGGTTTGTGGAGGGCCAGAAGCATGGAGCTGGGAGCACGGAGCCGGGAGCCCGAAAAATTAAGCTCGGGTGCGATTCTCGTTCAGCGTGTCGTGGCCTCTGGCTCCCCGCTCCTCGCTCCCCGCTGCGTTGAGCGCTGCGCGCTCAACGCTTCATCATGCCCCAGACGAAATTCGGGTTGCGGCCGCGCCGCACCGCGAGGCGGATCCACATCAGGGCGAGCGGCTCGAGGCTGCGCGCCATGCCGAGGCCGCCGGTGTCCACCGGCTCGAAGCCGAGGTCCTTGGCCAGCTTGTCCACGATCTCCTTGGCCTCGTCGTCGTCGCTGCAATAGAACAGCACCGGCTTCAGGTCGCCGTGCCCCGGGTAGTTCGAATCGGCGAAGTTCTCCCAGCCGTAGGTGTTGAAGGCCTTGGCCACGCGCGCGCCGGTGGCAAGCCGGGCGATTTCCTCGGCGCCCGAGGTGGAGGAGCCGAGCGAGAGGCTGAGGCTGCCCTCGGCGTTCAGGAAAAGCGGGTTGGTGCAGTCGATGATGATCTTGCCGCGCATGTCGCCCATCGCGTTGATCACGTCGGCCGTCGCCTCCCACGGCGTGCACAGGACGATGACGTCGCCGTTGCGCGCCGCATCCGGGATCACCATGGAGCTGGCGGCCGTGCCGATCTCGGCGAGCGGGGGACGGGTCTTGCCCGCATTCGGGTTGCGCACGCCGAAAAGAATCGTGTGCCCGGCCTTGGCCCAGCTGCGGCCAAGTGCTCCACCGAGGTTGCCCGCGCCAATGATCGCTATTTTCATCAGCGGCAGGTTGACGTTTCCCGGGGCTTTGGCAACCACTCCGGCGCCAACATTTCGTCAAAAACGCCATGCCGCCGCCCGCCGTCCTTGCCACCCTCCCGAAACGCGCCACGGAGTTGCGCGACCTGCTGGTCCGGTGGTGCAACCAGAACTCCGGCAGCGGCAACCGGGCCGGCCTGGCCGCCATGCTGCAGCTGCTGCGGGCGGAATTCGACCGGCTGGGCCGTACCGAGGCCGTCGCCCTGCCCGGCACCACGGCGCAGGCCCTGCGCCTGCGGGTCCGGCCCGACGCGCCGCTCCAGGTCCTGTTCAGCGGGCACTACGACACCGTCTACGAGGCGACCCACCCCTTCCAGCAATGCACGCTGCTGGCCCCCGAGAAGCTCCGCGGGCCGGGCGCCGCGGACATGAAGGGCGGCCTGGTCGTGATGCTGGCCGCGCTGCAGGCGTTCGAGCAGACGCCCCACGCCAGCCGCATCGGCTACGAGGTGCTGCTCGGCCCCGACGAGGAGACGGGTTCGCAAAGCTATGCGCCGCTGCTTGAGGCCGCCGCGAAGAAATACCGCCTCGGCCTCGTCTTCGAGCCCGCCCGCGGCAACGGCGACCTCGTGAAGTCGCGCAAGGGCACCGGCATCTTCACGCTCACCTGCCACGGCCGGGCCGCCCACGCCGGCCGCGCGCCGGCGGAGGGTCGCAACGCCATCCTCGCCCTGTGCGACATTCTCCCGCGCGCCGAGGCGCTCACCCGCGAGCTTGCCGGCGTGATGGTCAACGTCGGCAGCATCACCGGCGGCGGCGCCGCCAACATCGTCCCCGACCGGGCCGAGGCCGTGATCAACGCCCGCGTGACCCAGGCCGGCGACGACGCCATCTTCCTGAAGCGCCTGCACGACATCTGCGCGCCGTGGCACGCAAAGGAAGGCTACCGCCTGGAGATCGGCGGCGGCTTCAACCGCGGCCCGAAGGTCGAGACGCCGCAGGAGACGGCGCTGTTCGAGGAATGGCGCCGCGGCGCGCGCGAGTTCGGCCTCACGCTCGACTGGCAGCACGTGGGCGGCGGTTCCGACGGGAACCTCCTTGCCGCCGCCGGCCTGCCCAACCTCGACGGCCTCGGCTGCGTCGGCGACCACCTGCACAGCCCGGAGGAATTCTGCCACCTGCCCAGCCTCACCCAGCGCGCCCAGGTCGCGGCGCTATTCCTGCACCGGCTCGCGGCGGGCGAGGTGCGCCTCGACGTCCGCTAGGGCACCGCCGCGCGCACCCGCGCCAGCTCCGCCGGGATCGCCGGGTCACCGGGCTGCGCTTGGGCGAGCGCCTCGAGCAGCGCGATGGCCTCGTCGGGCCGGTGCAGTTGCAACAGCAGCCGGGTCAGGTTGAGCCGGGGATGCGCGTAGTCCGGCCTCAGCCGGAGCGCCTCCCGGTAGTGCGGCACCGCCTCCTCCCCGCGCCCGGCCTGGGCCAGCAGGTTGGCCAGGTTGTTGTGCACCTCGGGATAATCAGGCCGCAGCTGCAGCGCCGCCGCGTATTTCTCCATCGCCTCCGCCGGCTGGCGGATCGCCGCCAGCGCGTTGCCCCAGTTGACGTAGGCCTCGACGTCCGCCGGAGCCAGCCGCGCCGCCTCGGTCGCCTCGGCGATCGCCCCGACCGGGTTGCCGAGCTGCAGGAGGGCGCTCGCGAGGTTGTGGTGCGACATCGCCACGTTGGGCGCGGCGCGGACCGCCCGGTTGAAGCTCTCCGCCGCCTCGGCCGGCCGGTTGTCGTCGAGCTGGAGCACGCCCAGGTTGTTGAGCGCATCCGCGAAGTCGGGGCGCAAGCGCAGCGCCTCGGTGTAGGCCGCGATGGCCGCCGGCCGGTTGCCGAGCGCGGCCAACGCCACCCCGGCGTCGAAGTGCACGTCGGGCCGGCGGGGATCCAGCGCGATCGACTCCTGGAAACAGGCGGCGGCTTCCCCCGCGCGGCCGGCCGCGAACAGCGCCTTGCCCAGCTCGTGCTGCGCCCGGGGATTGGCCGGGACTTTCGCCACGGTATCGGACCACAGGCGGACGGCTGACCGGTAGTCCGCGTTGCGGACCAGCGTGCGCGCGCCGCACGCCAGGGCGAGGACGGCCAGCGCCGCGTACGCGCCCCGCCCCATCAGCCGGTACAACCCGGCCGTCGCCAGCACCGCCGGCAGCGCGAGCGGCAGGTACATCCGGTGCTCCGCGATCGTTTGCGAGGCGACCGGGACGAAACTCGACGTCGGCGCCAGCAACAACAGGTAGGCCGCGCCGGCGAAGCCCCAAACCGGACGCCGCACGAGCGCCCAACCCGTGGCGCCGACCAGGACCGCGAGCACCAAGGCCTGGGGCCAGACTTCGCCCAACCGACCGACCGTGGCGGTGCCATGGTCGAAGACCAGCCCGCCCGGCCACAGGACCAGCCGCAGGTAGAGCAAATGCGCGCGGCATTGGGTCAGCGCATATTGCCACGCCGAAACCCCGGCGCCAAATCCCGCCGTACCGCCGCGCCCGGCGCCGCCGGCCACAAGGAAGCCCACCTCGACCCACGTCAGCGCCAGCGCCAGGTAATAATGCTTCCGGCGCGCCCAGGCTTCCCGCCACGATCCCGCAAAAAATGTCCGGTCGAGCAGCAGCACCACGATGGGCGCGGTCACCAGGGTTTCCTTGGTCGCCCCGCCCAGCAGGCCGGCCGCCACCGACAGGCCGAGCCAGCGATTCCCGCGCGGGTCGGTCGCCCCGCGCACGAAGCCGTAAAGCGCCAGCAGGTACCAGAATCCCGCCAGCGACTCCGCGCGTTGCACCACATACGTGACGGCGGCGGTCTGGAGCGGGTGCAACAGCCAGAGGGCGGCGGCGCCCGCCGCGAGCCCCGGGGCTTCGGCCGGCCAGCCGAGGGCCGCAAGGGTCCGACGCACCACCCCGAACAGGAGCAGCCCGGCCCCGAGGTGGATCGCAAGGTTGGCCGCATGGTAGCTCCACACCGCCTCCCCGCTGATGGCCTGGTTGAGCGCGAAGCTGAGGTTGAGCAACGGGCGTCCGCCCACGGTGGTGCCGCCGTCGATCTCCGGATGCAGGATTCTCGCCAGCGACCACGGCGGCCGGATGCTGGGATTTTCCGCGATCGCCGGGACGTCATCGAAGACAAACGGCCCGCTGAAGCTGCCGCTGTAAACCAGTACAGCAGCCAGCATAAGGCCGCCGGGCAAAAACCAGGCGCTTCGGCCCGGCGTGGAGGTGGCGGCTGGCGGCTGGCTCACGTCCGCACTGATAGCGCCCCCCGCCGCCGTGCAAACTGTATTCTATATCCATGTGGCATGGATTGAGCAGCGCACGGGTTCCCTGAGAAAGTCCGCGGGCTTGGTTACAGGCAGGCAACATCTGCCGCTGGTGAGCAGGTCCATGGGGCTGAGGGCTTGACTATGACACACCCGAGTCGTTCGCTCCGCATCTACCTAGTTTCTCAGGTCACCTGCCTGAAAATCCACCAACTGCATAGCACCATGCAAAAATCGTTCATTAAATCGTTCCTCGCAGCTATTGTCGCGGCTTCGGCCGCGCTTTTGACCCCGGTCGCGTTCGCCCAAGGCGTCGTTTCCTCCGGTATTACAGGCAGCTTGCTCGACAACGCCGGCAAACCGGTCGCAGGCGCAACCGTAACCGCAATCCATGCGCCGACGAACACGACCACCACTACGGTCACCGGGGCGAACGGCCGCTTCCGTTTCGCCGGCCTCCGCCCGGGCGGCCCCTATACGGTTTCCGCCGAAGCCAGCGGTTTTACCGTCCGGTCGCTTGAAGGAGTCCAAACTTCCCTCGGTGAGGATACTGACGTCGTGCTTTATGCCCGCAGCGAAGTGCTCCAACTGGAGAAATTCACCGTCGAAGGGAGCCAGACCGACTTGGACGCCAACGCCTCCGGCGCCGGCTCGGTCGTCGACACCCGCCGGATCGTCAATCAGGCGACTTCGAACCGCTCGTTTGCGGACATGATCAAGACAAACCCTTTCGTGAGCGTCCGCTCGTATCCGCAGGTGACGGCCCTCGGCATGAACAATCGCTACAATTCCATCACGCTGGACGGCGCCCGTCTGAATGACCAGTTCGGCCTGTCCAGCTCCGGCCTGTTCTCGCTCAAGAACCCGTTCTCCCTCGACGCGGTGGAGAGCATGAGCATCGATCTCACCCCCTACGACGTCACCCAAAGCGGCTTCGCCGGCGCCTCGATCAACGTCGTGAGCAAGAGCGGCACCAACGAGTTCCACGGCTCCGCCTACTACTATTACACGTCCGATCAATGGCAGGGGAAGGACCTTTCCGGCACCAATGTCGGCAAGCGTCCCGCGGCCTTCTGGGAGCGCACCGCCGGCGCCACGCTGGGCGGACCGATCCTCAAGAACCGGTTGTTCTTCTTCGTCAACTACGAGAAGGTCACGAACCCCTCGCTGGGCCCGACCAGCGCCGGCTTCACGCCCGACAGCGGGGCCATGTCGGCCATCGCTTCCCAGGTCAGCGCCCTTCCCGGCAATCCCAACCTGGGTTCATTCGGCGGCGCCAGCAACCTGACCAAGGACGAGAAGCGCCTCGCGAAGGTCGACTGGAACATCACGAAGGACCACCGCCTTTCCGTGCGCTACAGCCGCACGCAGAGCAGCCAGGCCTTCTTTCCGAACTTCAACACCACGGGCATCTCCAGCCCGGCGCCCTCCGGCGTGAGCACGAGCGGCTACACGAACGGGGTCACCAGCTATAACTCGAATTTCTACAACATGGCGGTGGACGAGAAGGTCTGGGCCGGCCAGCTCTTCAGCAACTGGACCTCGAACCTCTCGACCGAACTGGGCTTCTCGAAGAATGACACCACCTCGCTGCGCAGCACGCCGGTCAACTTCCCGGAGATCATCCTCCTGAACGTTCCCGGCACCTCCAGCACCGGCACGGCGATCAGCACCAGCAATGCGCTGCTCCTCGGCACGGATGTCAGCTCGATGGGCAACGGTGTCATCACCAATGAAATCAGCTATCGCGGCAACGCCACCTACCTCTGGAAGAACTTCACCTTCAAGGCCGGCTTCGACCATGAGCAGACGGACTTCAACAACCTCTTCCGCAGCGGTTCGTACGGCGTCTTTGCGTACAATTACAGCTCGACGCTCAACCTCGCCAACGACAAGCCCATCGCCTTCGTCCGCGGCGTCGCGTCCGACGGTTTCCCGCCGACCGACATCAGCAAGCTCGAGCAGACGGGCTTCTTCGCCCAGGCCAAGTGGGAACCCAGCCGTCGCTTCAACATCACGGCGGGCCTGCGGTATGATTCCCTCGGCAGCCCGATTGCTCCGCCGAACAACCCGGCCTTTGCCACCGCGTTCAACGGCTTCTATCCGGGCATCCGCAATGATGGCACGATCGATGGCACCGAGCGTTTTGCCCCCCGCCTCGCCTTCAACTTCGGCCTCGACGAGAAGCGCCTGACGCAGATCCGCGGTGGCTTGGGCGTGTTTCTGGGCCGCAACCCGTGGGTCTGGGTCTCCAATTCCTACGGCAACGCCGGCTTCGGCCGCTTCAACGTGAGCCGGGTCGGGGCCGCGGCCCCGTCCTTGGGCCAGTATCTCGGCGGCTCCTTCACGGAGTCCGACGTCGCGTTCAAGTTCGATCCCGCCAACCCGCTCGGCGTCACCACCCTCCCCGCCGCCGCCGGCACCCCGTCGATCAACTTCCTCGTCCCGGGCCTCAAGCTGCCGACGAACCTGCGCGGCAACATCGCCCTCGACCGCCAGATCCCGCGGCTCAACGCGACGTTCACCGTCGAGTACATCCACACCTCGGTCCTCGAGGCGATGTTCTATGACAACCTGAACCTCAAGGTGCTCAACGGCGACGCCAACAACCAGCCCACCGCCGCCAGCTATGGCGCCGATGGCCGCCTGCGCTTCGCGACCAACGCCGCCGGCACGGCGGCGGGCGCCTCCTCGGCGCCGCTGGTCGCCGGCTACGCCAACGTGTTGCGCCTGCGCAACGTCGACGTCGGCGGTTCGGATTACATCGCGTTCGGCCTGGACCGCCCGTTCAAGGACGGCTGGGCGTACAACATCACCTACACCCGCGGCCACGCCACCGAGGCGCAGCCCGCCGGCAGCTCGACGGCGAGCTCGCAGTGGGGGTTCAACATCGTCTTCAACCAGGGCGCAGTGGAGGAAACCCGTTCCGACTACGAGATTCGCGACCGCCTCCAAGCCAGCATCAGCAAGGAGTTCAACTTCCTGAAGCGCTACAAGACGACGGTGGCGCTCAGTTATGAAGGCCGCTCGGGCCAGCCCTTCAGTTATGTCTACGGCGGTGCCACCACGTTTGCTTCCGACCTGAACAAGGACGGCAACGGCGCCAACGACGTCGTGGCCGTGCCGACGGGCGCCAGCGACAGCCGGTTCGACTTCTCGCAGATGAACTCGACCCAGCAGGATGCCTACTTCGCCTTCCTGAAAAGCAGCGGTCTCGACAAGTACGCCGGCGGCTACGCCCCGCGCAACGCCTTCACCACCGCGTGGCAAAACCGCCTCGACCTGCACTTCTCGCAGGAGATGAAGGCCTACAAGAACGCCTCGATCGAGTTGTTCGCCGATTTCATCAACTTCGGCAGCTGGTTCAGCAAGGACCTCTTCAACTACGTCGAGACGATCAACGCCACGGGCACCAACAGCAACCAGAACCGCGCGCTCGGCAGCGCCACGTATGGCCCCGATGGACGCATCCGCCCGACCGTCACGCTCAATGCCGACGGCAGCATCAACTTCCCGTCCGCGTCGTCGATCGTGCCGAGCAACGGCGACGCGCGCTGGCGCGTCCTGGCCGGCGCCCGCCTGAAGTTCTAAGGCGACCGCCCTCCTTCCCCTCGAGGCGCCCCGGTGACGGGGCGCCTTTTTTGTCTTCGCTGCGAAGACAAACCTCGCCATAGTCCCGCGCCTGCGGGACGGGACGACGGCGGGTTGCCACGACGCCGGCCCCAGGCTTGGCGACGGCCTCCCCTGGAGGCGGGACTGCCATTCCCGCAACTCGGATCTTATCCCCGCGGCACTGCTGGTGCCGCCTCCACTCCATCTGCCCTCCGCCCCCCGGGTCCTCCGTGTATCTCAAATCCGACATTTCAAATCATCCAGGCCCGTCCCTGCCCCCCGTCTTCTGTTCTCTGTCCTCCCGTTCCCCCGGGAAAACGGCCCGCGGCCGCGCGGCCCGGAAACTTTTTCGCGAAAATTTCCGCGCGCGCTTTTTCGCGCCGGGGAAATTTTCCCGTCAAGAAAATATTTGTGCGCATTGCGTAGGCGCCGCGCACGGTCGTTTTCAGAGGAGAAATCGCTTCGCATGCGAAATTTCTGAAGCGAGCGAACAAACACGCCGCGCCAAAATGTTTGTCGACAAAAAAAGTGACGGAAAATTTGCCGAGCGCCCCAGAATTCTAATTGACGGGCATTTGCACGATTCCCATAGGTTGTGGTCAAGGTTCCGGGCATCCACATCCTGTGGTGGTCGACAACGTGTCGGGAAGTTCTAGCAACTTGGTCTCGCTAGCGCTTTTCGAC
>CAYZSN010000044.1:0-7874 GCA_964481095.1 uncultured Oleiharenicola sp.
GTTACCATTGCTTTTGACCTGGATCAGCAACACAAAGCATTTTGTACAAAAGACCGGACTGGTTTATTTATTGACAAAGAAGCTGTTTTACTGGGTATTGAAACCGGTAAACAAATTGCTCAATGGTGCCAGGAAGGTGAACCAATTAGTATAGATGATGTAAGCAAAAGAATCAGTGATACTGCATCCATTAAAGATCTTTTAGAAGTATACAATATGTATCCGCAGTACAAAGATGTCCTGAAACCAGAATATGAGCAGCGAAAAAAACAGTTACTCATAAACCGGGAGGTACAAAACAATTTAATCACCTTAAATCAGTCAGCTAATGGAACAGGTCATTGAAACAATACAAACTACTGATAATGCTATCATTCCCCTACTAGCCCCAAGTAACTGTAAACCTTTTATTGAAGCAAACACGATAGAATCCTCTTTGTCAGAAATCAGGGAAAAACATATTATTCCAGTATGGTTAAAAGACAATGAACCACTGATCTCACATGGAGATTTTATTGAGTGTACCCGCAGAATTGTCGAGGATGTATTTCATGGAGAGCACATCTTAAAACCCAGTATCAGGTTAAGTCATCCAATAAAAGGTAGAATTCCTGCAGCGAAAGACAAACCAGCACATCTTTTAACAGATGCAGAAAGAACGCTTTTTTATGAGCGAATGATGTTTGTGATTGAAATCACCAGTATAAAAGATGAAGTGGATAACAATTCACTTTCTTTAACAATTGGTGGTGTAAAATCATATGGGGAAGACAATCTTTACCAGCGTTCAGGTGCAGATCAGCATTTTAAACTGTTTATAGGTTTCCAGAACCGGGTTTGTACCAATCTTTGTGTTTGGAGCGATGGTTACATAGGTAATCTGTGTGTGAAATCTAAAGATGATTTACTGATTGCTGCCAGGTCGTTGATTACCAGGTACAACATTAATCATCATTTGTTTCATTTGAAGAAGCTGGCAGAACAATCGATTACAGAACAACAATTTGCTCGGCTTATAGGGAGATGTAGGATGTATCAGCATTTACCTAACAAAATGAAACAGGACATTCCTCCGCTTTTATTTGGAGAACAACAAATGGGTGCTGTGGTAAGAGATTATTACCGAGACAACAGTTTTTGCAGGAATGATGATGGAACTATTAACTTATGGAGGTTGTATAATCTCTTTACAGGAGCAAATAAAAGCAGTTATATTGATAGCTTCCTTGAAAGAACTGTGAATGCTTATGCATTTACAGAACAAATACGATGGGCATTAGAAGGAAGAGCTGAAAATTGGTATCTGAATTAGTCACTTTTCAAACACAAATGTAATGGATTATCCATCCCTCGCATTTATTGACCCGTACAGCATCCTGGTAATTAATCCGTCTGGTAAAATGAAACAGCTATTTGTACCATTTAAAGCACAAGTGATTGGAAATGACACACACCTTGTAAAGGACAGCTGGCTTATAGTAGAGGAAATAGCTGCTCACAACAAATACCGTCTGCTGTACAAAGTAGGTATACACTGGTGGCCGTATTATTTGTTCAGGTTATCAGTTGTCTTTTGATACAAAAAAGTCCTCTTATGGGGACTTTTCTTTAAACCAATTTTTTCATTTAAAAAAGATTTTATGAAAACATTATTTGGTTCACTGATGGGCGTTTTTACAATTACTGCAATTATTACGCATATCTGGACTGTGATTATTGCATTTTCTCACAGCGGAATTTTAGGAGGAATAGTTACACTTTTTCTACCATTCTTAAGTGAGCTGTATTGGATGATCAAAATGTTCGGACATAATGATACTTATGCGTATATAGCCTTTGTACATATCATTCTGGCAGTTTTATTAGGTTTAGACAGTAAAGACTGACAAACAAATCTTTTATTCAGTAACATCAACCCGGCTCATCTGTAACAGAAAGCCGGGTTTTTAAATTTTCAGACATGAAACAATCAGATCAGAAAGTAGCAGAAATAGAAGTTTCTTACAATCCTGCTAACAGTAATAAACCAATCATAAAATCGTCACAGGAAGCTGTAAAGGTCTTACGTGCCTTTTATGCTAATGAAACGATTGCTCTACAAGAGGCTTTTAAAGTGATGTATTTAAACAGAAATAATCGTGTACTGGGTGTATATAATTTATCAACTGGTGGCATCGATGGTACTGTTGCAGATATTCGATTAGTTATCTCAGTAGCATTGAAAATAGCTGCTGTAAATATAATTCTCTGTCATAATCACCCGTCTGGTAACCTGGTACCATCCACTAATGATAAACTCTTAACCCATAAAATCAGAGAAGCCTGTAAACTGTTTGATATAAAATTGTTGGATCACATTATTCTGAATCCAGAAGGTTTGTATTCGAGTATGGCTGAGAATGGAGATATTTAAAAAGTATACAGGGCAAATAATTGATTTGTCCTGTACTTCCTACAACATGAACTAATTCTAATAATTGTTTATAAATACTTAATGTATAATATTTTTTTCACATTTGAATGATAAAATAAACTTTCGATTTTTATTATCGTGGGAGCATTAATGTTACAACCAACAAAATGTTATAAGAGATACAATAATACATAGGATGGTGCGTTATTTATAGTAATCAAAAAATCAAAATTTTATTAATACCGTACCCAATGAATTTACCATAAAACAATTTCTGAGATTATCCAGTTTAAGTTCTTATGTATGTCAAAATATATTATCACAGAAACGTTATAGGGGTCGAGCATCAGATTTTATTGAAGATGAATATGGGCTATTCTCCGAACATGATTGAATGATCGTTTCCACATTTTGTTAGTCTATGCTTTTATAATGATTCAAGGAAAGAAAAATAAAATCCAGATAAATATTAAAAGCATTTCTAGTATTAATAAACTCTAAAACTTAAAAATATGATTGGAAAGGTTATTCTATTTATTCTAAGTCTTCTATTTATCATTCCTGGTGTTGGCTCTTTAATTAGTGGATTAGCAACACCTTCACAGTATGAAAATGTAGCTTCTAGCAGAATTGGCTATGGTATTGTTTTTTTAGGAATAGGGATATTTTTATTTAGATATGCCCAAAAACTTAACACAGATAGTAAGTTATAGCAAATTAAATCATTTGAACTTGAAAGATGCACTCACCAAGTAGTGTTCCGACAGAAGCATTTTACACTTGTTTTAAATATTTTGAATCTACTAAAGTATTCATGTTAAAAAACAGTCTAAGTTCGAAAGGCCCTTATAAAATAAGTTAATATCAACCTAAATAAGATATCCAAACATTTATTCTATAAAAATGGTAGCTCATTCTTTAAAATACTAATAATGAAAGCGAAATCTAACTATGAATAGTTTTGAAAAAATAGTTTAGGTTCTCTCTTTTACATTTTTTTACTACAAAATCATAAACACATGAAAAAAATCCTTTGGTTTTCCTTCGCTTTATTTTTATTTGGTTGTTCAAAAGACAATAACACTTCTAGTCCAACAGACAATACCCTTAATGTGAAATATGAAGTAATTTGTAATGTTCCTGTACAGGATAACACAAGTATAATTACGGTGGTTGACGGAAATGGTGATTTACAAACATTAAAAGATTTTACTTCCGGAACAAAATGGACAAAAACATTTACCATAACTACCTCTAAAAGACCCCTTAGACTTTACCTGGATGGACAAGTTGGAATTAAAACAAGTTGTATCATAACAGGAAACTTGTACATAAACAATGTTTTAAAAGCTACCAATACAACATACTCTGAGAGTCAATTTACTAATGGTTCTGGAGATCCCTTGATAGAAGCATCATATGTAATTCAATAATAAAAGATATCCTAAAAAACTATAGACATTATTTGTAAGTACAAATAGCTTTACCTTGTTTTATTTTTTTATATAATAACTGCCTTTTAGACAAACGTATTGTGCTATTAATAAAATGCAATAGATCTGAGGAAGAAGCTCTCCGGTAAATGTCCCCCCCCTACCCCCCCCAATAAATAATCATTTTGTAACAAACGATTACAATGAAAAGGGATAAAGAGAGACATTTATAAGAGATGAATAATGCAATGAGTCATCGGATTTCACCCCCCAGACTGGAAAACCCAATGATCCAAACATCTGGTAAGCTTTTGTTTATTAAGATAGGATTTTCAAAGATTACAGCAATTGTTGTAATCATACCTAAGGATGAGCTGTACAACACCCTATTCGGGGCATACACTAACTGATAATTAGTTGTTACCCTTTTAGCTCTTCCTAGTGGTGATCTGGTCATATTATCCAGTCTGCTCCCACTACTGTAATTATTAAAATAAAAAAAGCTATGCTCTTCTTAAACAGGGACAGTCTTCCGGATTTTTCAATAATTCCTTCAATTTAACATAAGCAATGCCTGTAGATTCAGATGCATGTTTTATTGAACTATATTTTATTCCTGTACAAATGTCTACAACTGGAGCTTTTTTAAATGGATGCATCAGTTTATTTTGTACTGCATGCTTACAGTTTTCTGAAGGGCTTACCCATTCAAGATTTTTTACATTGTAGTCGAGCTTATTGCCATTTTTATGATTAACCATAGTCTTATTTTCAGGATTCGGTATAAATGTTATTGCAACTAGTTTATGAATAAATTGATTCCCATAAGAACCATCAGGCTTAGTTAGTTTAACTTCAGGATAGCCGGTTCTTTTGTTAATCCTGGTAGCAATCGGTTTTTGATCATAACAAACCAGGACATTTGACTTAGTAATTATAGTCCTGCTAACTCTTTTTACAAAACCTTCTTTGTTAATAGCATATCGTTTTCCATAGCCAGGTATAAACTTAAAGGCTGATTTATGATTTTTCATAGGATATAATTTTTTAAAAACCTTATATATATAATATACCGAACTTTTTTACTTCTATCAAAAAAAACTCAACAAATTTTCTCTGACTTTTACACATTTGTGGAATTAATAAAAGTAAGTAAATGGCATTTTGGTAAGCGAGTTATTATAATTTCAGATGTGATAAAATATCCTAAGTAGTAAATTAACTGAAAGATTGATATCCATCCTTATCATGAACTCTAGTTGAAGTTTTAGATTCTTCCCTATATATTAATCAAGTTGTAACTTCTTAAATAGTAACAGTAGTTGTTGCATATTTAAAATTATATTCAACAATCATGTCATGATTAATAATTGACTATTTTTCAATACAATCAAAATACCATGCTGGCTATTGAAATAAACTTCAGTCAAAAAAAAGCACTTGGTTTTCTTTGCTCCTGTGTTATATAATGCACCCTGACTTGGTAGAAACATTTATAATAGCAGGTTTACCCTCTTTGAAACACATCATACTGAATAGTAGTGAGAAGTTGATTAAGGTAATGGTGGTCCGAGGGACACCTATTCCAATTAAGTCAAAAATAATTGGCACTTGACGTTAAACTCAGAGATACACTAAATGCTTATCCGGCAGATATTAAAAAATTAAATTTCTTACAGCTACATTTGAAAAACGCTTCTGCGTATTGGTTTATAATTTTGAACATGAATATGATGTTCACCTGAACAATTTAGCAGATAGATATAAAATAATATAATCACTATTGGACATACTAAATTCCCGACTTGGAACAATTGGTATAAATCACGGGTTATTTGTAATCCGGTTCTTTACAATAGAAAATGAAAAAATTCCAGCAAATTTTAGCAGTACAAGTAAACGTCTTTAAGACATTTTCCTATTCAATAAACTTTCAAAATTTAATGAAGCCGCAGCAGTTGTTTTCTCGGATAATAATCTGTTGCTGCTATTTTATTTATCCAGCAAACATGAACCTTCCTAAAAGCTTACAGAAAATCTTAGATGTTATATCTCGGGTTTATAAGAAATATTCAATACTACCCAAAGTCAACCTTATATCATAATTTGACGTATTTCTCTCTAAAAGAAGGAATGATGTCAAATTTTTTTAAACTATAAATCCACAACTGCATTGACATTTGAATCTATCAATAGGTTACTCTAAAAATTTGAACAGTATATTCATAAGACTTAGTAGAACATTAAAAGTTATACGCCTCTTTTATGTGAATTTAATCTTTAATAAAGACTGAAATTTTAGCTAAAAGCTTCTCTTTTAACTCTTTAGTTGAATTCCACACTATATGTTGATAATTTCTTGTATCGAAATGAGCATTTTGTAAGTCATCCTCCTTGCAGGTATAAATCACCTTCTGACCTCTACCAAGTGCATATCCTGCTTCAAAATATACACCAGCTTTATGTTGAGTAAAATCTGCAATAGTAAATTTTGCCTTTTTTATACCCGCAAGTATTGCATCATTTATAGTTTTATCTGAAGCAACATCTTCATTACGAATTATTATGGGTTGAAAACCACTTTCTGTAATGGCTGGAAAGATCCCATCATTGTATACATCTTCAAGGGATGGATCAAACGACATAGCAACAAAACAGGTGTTAGAATTTCGTATTTCAGATAACGCAATCATTTTATTTAAACCAGTAAGGGTAAGCTGAATACCGATATAAGAATCATTCGTTTCAGCATTGTATCTTAAAAACCTATTTTCAACTAAGCATTCAAAATAAAACAAGAATTCATTTTCATTTTTAAAATAGTAGCGTCGCCAAATCTGATTTTTTTTAAGCTCCTCCTTACAAGAAAAATCAATTGATTTTCCGTCGTATTCGGTTTGGTCAAAGAAATATTCCAGTACAAAAAACAATTTTTCGGAAGGGGTATACTTTGGTATATTTCTGTCAATAAAATCTAATAAATCCTTTTCTGAAATATATCGTCGATCTTCAAATTTTACCCTGTTATAAACAAGTGTATTGATCTTTTCAGCAACCGATCTCCAATAAGATTCATCATCCATTTCATTTGGATCGTAACTTAAAGTCGTGAGATAATGCTCAGATAAACTTTTGAATGTGATATAAGGATAAGCAGTTCTATCTTCGTATTCTTCTCTAACCTCAATTCCTGGTATCTTAAATAAATTCAAGTCCATCGTAATGTGGTTTTTTTTAAAAGTAATAATTGAAACTTAAAGCACGGTACTTTACATGTTCTAAAAGCAAAAAAAGTAAAAGGGATCACTTTAAATCCAATAAAAAAAATAAATTTGTATTCCAGTGTCATATCCGTGGACAAATAAAGTTTTTTGAGAAAGATAGATGGTTAATTAGTCTGAAACCCTTGACAGGACTATGTTTTATAAAGTTTTCACTTTAATACTTCAAGTCCAGCAGGGGGAGCGAAAAAAGGCTGCTGATAAGGCAGCCTTTTTTATTTTCTCAGGCGAGTTATTCTCCGCCATGTCTCACAAGCTAAGACACGGATTGAAAAAAACCAAAGCCGATCAGGACCCCGCCGCTCCTCACCACAGGAGTACCGAAGCACAATCACCCAACAGGGAGCAGTAATACCCCGCAATAGGCAACAGTCCCCAGCGCCTTGTTCCGGCCTCCCTGCAAAATCCATCAAGAATAAAAACGCCCAGCCGGAACACAGCGCCTCCGGTTGTCCCGAACAGCACGAAGCAGCCTCTCCAACTGGATAAAAACGAAAGACGATCAGGGCTCGCCAGCCCTTCACCACAGTAGCGCAACAGCTACATCAAGGCCTTCCGAAATCGGCCGTACATCGATTTCGGGTGTGCTTTTTTGGTTCTTTTTTGCACAAGCAAAAAAGAACAGCATCTCTGTTGGAGAAACAAAAGAAAGGAGAACAAAACAACACAAACAAAAAAGAACATACTTCATTTGGAGAAACTATTCCCCGACCTGTCTCCATTGGTTTTGTGCAAAGACAGGCGAAA
>CAYZSN010000045.1:0-6239 GCA_964481095.1 uncultured Oleiharenicola sp.
GGCGGGCGGACTCGTAATCCCGGTTCCCCGAGACGAACCAGGCCGTCACGCCGGCCAGGAGGATGAGCCAGGCCGCTGCGGCGATGACGGCGCCGCTCGGCCATCGCCAGCCGGCGTTCCGGGCTGGCGGGGCGGACGGCGGGGGGCGGGGGATGGCAGGGGGGTAACGCGGGGCCGGCCTTCAGACAGGCGCGGCAGGCTGGCCGGGGAAGGGCGGGCGGGAAGCCGACCGCCCCGTGCCATCGATGACTTCGCGCAAGAGCCTGGCCAGGGTCTTGGGTTGATAGGGCTTCTGCAGGAACGCGTAACCCTTGCACGTCGCCAGCATCTCGGCGGCGGTGTCGGCGCCATAACCGCTGCAAAATAGCACCTTCAGCTCCGGGCGCAGCGCCCGCAGCTTTTCCGCCAGCTCGAGGCCGGTCATGTCGTCCGGCATGACGAGGTCGGTGAGCAGCACGGTGATGCGGTCGCCGTGCCATTTCCACGTTTCGACGGCCTCGACGCCGGAGGCGGCCTGCAGGACGCGGTAGCCGTACATCTCGAGGACGGTGCGGGCGTATTCGCGAACGGAATCCTCGTCCTCCACCAGCAGCACGGTTTCCTTGCCGCCGGTGGCCGCGGTCGGAATCGCGGGGGCAACCGGCGCCACCGCCGGTTGCGCGGGCGCCGGCGGCAGGAAGACGCGGAAAAGCGTCCCGGCGCCGACCTCGCTTTCGACCTCCACCCAGCCGCCGTGCTGCCGGGCGATGCCGAGCACCGTGGAGAGCCCGAGGCCGGTGCCGCGCCCCGCCTGCTTGGTCGTGAAGAAGGGCTCGAAGATCCGGGACAGGATTTCGGGCGGAATGCCCGTGCCGGTGTCCCGCACGGCCAGCCAGACAAAGGCCCCGGGGCGGGCGTCGGGGCTGCGCAGGCAGTCGGCCTCGGTGACCTCGCTCGAGCCGGTGCTGATGACCATGCCGCCGCTGCCGGGCATGGCATCGCGCGCGTTGACCACCAGGTTCATCAACACCTGTTCGAGCATGCTCGTGTCGGCATAGGCGGCGGGCAGGTCGCGGGCGAGGTCGAGCTGCAGGGTGATTTGCTCGCCGATCAGCCGGCGGAGCATCGAGGTGAGCTCGGAGATGACCTCGTTGAGGTCGACCGGCTGGAAGTGCGCCTGGGCCTTGCGGGAAAAAATCAGCAGCTGGCGGGTGAGGGTGGCCGCGCGCCCGCCCGCCACGTAAATCTGGCGCAGCGATTCCGCGATCGCGGGCGGCAAGGCCTGGTTGTCCAGCAGCAGGATGCTGTAGCCGTTGATCACGCTGAGCATGTTGCTGAAGTCGTGCGCGATGCCGCCGGCCAGCTGGCCGATGGCCTCCACCTTCTGCGATTGCTTCAGCTGCTCGGCGAGCAGCTTGCGCTCGGTGATGTCGATCGAAGCGGCGACGACCCGTTCGACGGGTCCGAGCGGGTTGCGCACGGGGAAGGCCCGCTCCTCGATCCAGCGGACCTGTTCGTCGGGCCGCACGATCCGGTATTCCACGGTGTAGGGCGTGCCCTGGCCCAGTTGCACGAGGGCGTGCAGGAGCGCGGCCTTGTCCTCCGGCATGACGGCGTCGAGCCAGCTCTTGGGGTTGAGGCGCAGCGCGACGCGCGAGCGGCCCCAGATCTGTTCATAGGCGAGGCTGACATAGTGGATGGAAAAACCGTCGGCGGCGCGCACCCAGAACACCTCGCTGATATTGTCGGCCATTTCCCGGAGGCGTTCCTCGCTGTCGTGGAGGGCCTGCTCGGCCTTCTGGCGCCGGATTTTTTCCCGGGCTTCCTGGACGGCGCGGCGGATGGAGGGGACCAGCCGGGCCAGCCGGTGCTTCAGCACGTAGTCGGTGGCGCCTTCCTTCAGGATTTCGATCGCGCGTTCCTCGCCGATGGTGCCGGACACGAAGATCAGGGGCGTGTCCGGCTGCGCCATGCGCGCATCGACCAGCGCCGTCACGCCGTCGTAACCCGGCAGCGTGTAGTCGGACAAAATCACGTCGAAAAGCTGCTGCCCCAGCGCGGCAGTGAAATCCTTCCGCGTGGTGACATGCGTAAAATTGCAAACGAGTCCGCCGGCAATCACCGCCTGCCGGATCAAATCGCCGTCAACCATGCTATCCTCCAGGTGAAGTATCTGGAGAGGGGGTGGGGTGGCAGGCCCGGTGGGGTGTTCGGCTTTCATTCCGGAAACCCATGGCAAGGCGTGGACTTGCCGGGGGGTAGCAGGCGAAGATGGCCCTATCTTCAGTTGCCGATTAAATCCATTTGCAGTTGGATGTAAAGAGCACCGATAAGAGGGTTTGCGGCATTAGAGCCGCGCGCAAAACCAGCGGTTCCCGGGTAAAAACTCAGGTTTCCCGCACCGAATGCCCGGCCGCCCGCAATGCTTGCAGTGCGGCGTCCAACCGCTCCGTTTTTACCAATACGTAGTCGGTATCGTAGGTGGCGACGGAGAAGATGCTGATGCCGGCTTGGGCGAGCGGCGTGGCGATCGCTGCGAGTACGCCGGTGAGACCGAAATCCAGCGGCCCCTCGACTTGGAAGGCGCGCCAGCCCGCGACCTGCTTCACGGTTTTGGGCGCGAGGCGCGCGGGGCAAACAATGGAGAATTCCCCACTTGTCCGCGTCATGGACAGGAACGTGGCCGGGCCCGCCGTCCACGCGGGCACGGGCGCATCCGGCGGCAACTGGCAGACGGTCAGCGGTTCCTTCAACAGGGAGAGATTCATGGGTTCGAACTGAACGTTGAACGTTCAATGTTGGACGTTCAACTTTCCGTTCGTGTGGGCCCTCAGCGCCGGTCGGCCAGCCACACGGCCAGGCCGAGCAGGACAAGGCTGGCGGCGAGGCGCACCGGGTCGGCGTGTTCGCCGAAGATCAGGAAGGAGCACGCCACCGCCAGCGGGATCTTGGCGTTGTTCATCACCGCGAGCTCGCCGGCGCTGACCCGCGTGGCGCCGACATTCCAGAGGAAGAAGCCGACGCCGGACGCAAGGAGGCCGAGATAAAGGAGGACCCAGACCTGGGTGCCGGTGACCGAGTAGGACACACCCTGCGCCAGCATCACCGCCAGCGAGACCGCGACGCCGCCGGCGTAGAGCACGGCGAAGACCTCGCGGTCCTTCACCGTGGGCGATTTCTCCCGGAAGCGCTTGTAGCCGACCTGGCCGAGGGCGAAGGCGAGGTTCGAAAGCTGCACGAGGCCGAGGCCTGCGAGCGTGGGGCTGAGGTCGCGCTTCTCGAACACGACCACCAGCGTGCCGCCGACGGCGAGCAGCGCGGCGAGCAGCGAGCGCACGTGGAATTTTTTGTCCAGCGCGTCGGCCAGCAGCGTGACGAACACCGGCGTCGTCAGCGTGAAGAGCGCGACCTCGTGCGCCGGCAGGTGCCGGAAGCTCTCGTTGTAGGCGAGGTACATGACGCCGAACTGCACGGCGCCGAGGCCGAGCAGCTGGAGGCTGACGCGGGGATTCAGCCAGCGGACACGCACGAACGGCAGGAACACCAGGAAGGCAAGGCCGAGGCGCACCGTGGCGATGAGCGAGCTGTCGAGCCCGGCGAGCCGGCCCTTGATGAGCCCGAAGGAGAACGCCCAGACCAACGAAACGAAGATCAGGTAGAGCATGTGGATTGGCGGCCCGCACAATCCAGATAACAGCGCCGCGCCCGAAAAGCTGCAAAAAAGTGGGGTGAGCCCGCCGTCGCCCTGCGGGCTGGGGCGAGGCGCGTGTCGTGCACGCTACACCCGGAAGATCGCGCCCAGCTTCTTGCCGAGCAGGACGGTCATGCCGACGATCGTAATGCCGAGGAAAGCCATGGCCCACACGCCGAGGGCGGAGGCGATGAACTTGCCGTCGCCGAGGAGCTGGAAGAGCTCGTAGATGGCCTTCGTGATAGGGTAATAGACCTGCTTCTGCGCGAGGATGAGGGAGTCGGACACCTCGAGCATCGCGAAGGCGAAGGCCAGCAGGCCGCCGGCGATGAGGTTGGCCATGATGAGCGGCAGCGTGATCTTGAAGACGGCCTTGAGCGGCGGGCAGCCGAGGTTTTGCGCGGCCTCCTCGAGCGTCTCGCTGGTCTGCTGGAAACCGGCCGCCGCCGAGCGCACGACGTACGGCAGGCGGCGGATCGAGTAGGCGATGATCAGGAGGATCGTGGGATTGGCCACCGGGTTGAGGAAGGAGAAGACCTTTCCGTCCTGGCTCATCGCGAGGTAACCGAAGGCCAGCACGAGGCCGGGCACGGCCAGCGGCAGCATGGCGAGGAAATCGAGCACCTGGCGGCCGCGCACCTTCGAGCGGACGATCACGTAGGCGAGGGCGACGCCGAGGACGAGGTCGATGACCGTGGAGATGCTCGCGTACTTGAGGCTGTTGGCGATGGCGGGGACGGTGAGGTCGTGGCCGAGCGCGATGCGGAAGTTGTCCAGGTTGAAGCTCCGCGGCAGCACCGTGCCGTACCAGTCGCTCGAGAACGCCACGAGCACGACGCCGAGGTGGGGCAGGATGGCGATGAAGGTGATGCCGGCGAAGAGCGCGGTGCAGAACCACGCCCGGCCGCGCGGGAGCGGCTGCGGGCCGCCGGACGACGTGGCCTTGGCCATCATCGCGTGGGCGTCGCGGCCGAAGAGCCCCTTGCCGAGCGCGTAGAAGAGGACGGAGCAGACGAGCATCACGGCGACCAGCGCATACGGGAACGGGTTGCCGCCGATGTCCTTCAGCAGGGAGAAAATCTGGACGGAGGTCACGCGGTCGTAGTCGAAGATGAGCGCGACGCCGAGGTCGGTGAACGCCCAGATGAACACGATGGTGCCGCCGGCGAAGAGGCCGGGCTTGATCAGCGGCAGCGTGATCTTGAAGAATTTCCGCAGGCCGGTGCAGCCGAGGTTCTCCGCCGCCTCCTCCATCGCGGGGTCGATGTTGGCGAGCGCCGCGACGGCGTTGAGGTAGATGATCGGGTAGAGGCTGAAGGCGTTGACGAGCGCGATGCCGAGGAATTGGTTGGCGCCGAGCCAGTCGAAGGTCCAGCCGTGCGGCCGCAGGCCGACGTCGATGACCAGGCTGTTGAGCGCGCCGTACTGGCCGAGGATCTGCTTGATGCCGATGGCGCCGACGAACGGCGGCAGGATCATCGGGATGAGGATGAAGGAGCCGAGCAGGCCCTTGAGCGGAAACAGGAAGCGGTCCGACACGAACGCCAGCGGCAGCGCGATGACCAGGGCGAAGAGCGTCGTCGTCAGCGCGAGCAGGAAGGAGTTGGCCAGCCCGCCGAGGTACATCGGGTTGGCGAGCACCTGGCCGAGGTAGGCGATCGTGAAGTGGCCGTCGGCGTTGACGAAGCCGCCCTTGAGGATCTGCAGGATCGGCCAGAGGAAGAACGCGCCGAAGAAAACGAGCATGAGGGCGAAGACGGAACGCGCGAAGCTCTGCGACATGAGGGAGGGATGCCGGCGCGGGGCGGGGGAGACAAGGCCGAATCAGGGACGGGGGAATCGTGAAATCGAGAAGCGGTCATCTGAAATCTAGAGTTTCAGGACCGGCCGGACTGAGATTTGAGATTTTCGATTTCAAATGCCCGATTTCACGATTTCTGCGCGGCTCGTCCGGAGGACGCGCCCTACCGACCCAAATGCTTCGCAAACGCCGCCAGCGTCGCCGGGCTCACGTGGTGCTCGATGCCCTCGGCGTCGATCTCGGCGTTCTTCTCCGGGATCCCCAGCGAGCGCAGGAACGCGACCACGATGCCGTGGCGGTGCTGGCACTCGGCGGCGAGCTTGCGGCCGGCGTCGGTCAGGAAAATCGCCCGGTACGGCTGGGCCGAGACGAAGCCCTCGCGCTGCAGTCGGGCGAGGGTGCGGTTGACCGTGACGTGGGTGACGCCGAGCCGGCGGGCGAGGTCCGTGACCCGCGCCTCGCCCTGCGAGGCGGACAGGTCGGCGATCGCCTCCACATAGTCCTCGGCCGTCTCCGACGCGTGCTCGCGCCGCGTCTGCTGCAGGCTCTCGGCCTGCAGGGCGGAGGGGCGGACGGCCTTCCGGGGGGCGCGGGGCGCTTTTTTCACGGGTTGGACAGAGGCACGAAAGAGCCGGCTTGACAAGGCCCGGACAGGATGTAGCCAAGGCTACAAAATGTATAGATTTCTACGAAACCGCGCGCTCCCGGCCCTGGCCGGCCTCATCCTCGCCCTCCCGGCGAGCGCGCTGCGGGAGCTGCGCACCGACC
>CAYZSN010000046.1:0-19023 GCA_964481095.1 uncultured Oleiharenicola sp.
CACCCAGGAGGTGAACGACATCCTCGGCGACATCGCCATCGACGGCAACCTGCAGCCGCGCATCGGCCGCCGCTCGACGAAATCCTTCATCAGCGTCAAGAGCGGCGAGACGATCGTGCTCGGCGGGCTGCAGCGGAATTCCCGCAGCCGCACCACGAGCCGCCTCGGGCCCATCCCGTTCCTCGGCGATCTCTTCGGCACGCGCCACCGCGAAAACACCCGCACCGACCTCGTCTTCTTCCTCCGCCCTTATGTCCTCACCAACACTCCCGCCGACAACGCTGATGCTCTTCGGCGCATCGATGCCGGGCCCCAGCGCGACGCTGTTCGCTCCGCCCTGGATCCGGCTTTCCACCCGGAAAAGAAAAGCCACTTTACCACCCCACACTGAGGGGTCGCCGTCATGTCCCTCGTCGCCGAACCCCTGCCCCCCGCCCTGGACTCCCGCCTGGACGAGGCTGGACACCGCCAGCTCGTCGAAACGCCGCGCGCCGGCCGGCTGGAAGTGCTGGCCCGTCTGCTGGGCGTGAGCGAGGAGCAGGCGCTGGCCGAGCTCGCCGCCGCCAGCGGGCTGCCCGTTGCACCCGCCCCGCAGGCGGCCGAGCCCTTGCTCGAGCTGCTGCCCGCGCGGCTCGCCCACGATTTCCAGGCCGTGCCGCTCGCCGTGCCCGACCAGTCGCCGGACGACCTCGCGCTCGCCACCAGCTGGCCGCCCGGGCCCGACCTGTCCGCGTGGATCGCCACGTTCACGCCGCGCCGCCTGCACTGGCACCTCGCCGAGGCCGGCCAGGTCCGGCAGCTCATCGCCGCGCATTACGGCGTCGGCGCCGGCAGCCTCGAGGACGACGCGCTGCCGGAACTGGCGCCCGTCACCGCCAGCGACCTCGACGCCGACGCGGACGCCGCCGTCGTACGCTTTGTCACCGACATCCTCAACCAGGCCGTGAGCGACGGCGCCACCGACGTCCACTTCGAGCCGCAGGAGGGCCAGCTCGCCATCCGCTCCAGCGTGGACGGGCTGCTCGTGCCCATGCCGGTGCCCGATAACCTGCTGCGTTACCAGGACGCCATCATCTCGCGCCTCAAGATCATGGCGCGGCTCAACATCTCCGAGCGGCGCCTGCCGCAGGACGGCCGCATCAACTTCAAGACCGCCGGCGGGGCGCTCGACATCCGCGTCTCCACCATCCCGACGATCTACGCCGAGAGCGTCAGCCTCCGCCTGCTCAACCAGCGCCGCGAGGCGTACTCGATGGACCGCCTCGGCCTCAACGCCGAGGAGCAGCGGCAGATCGGGCAGGTGCTCGACTTTCCCCACGGCCTCGTGCTGGTGACCGGCCCGACCGGCTCCGGCAAATCGACCTCGCTCAATGCGTTCCTGCGCAAGCTCAACGCGCCCGAGCTGCGCATCGTCACGAGCGAGGACCCGATCGAATACGAGGTGCCCGGCGCGAACCAGATGCAGGTGCGGCCCGAGATCGGCCTGACCTTCGCCGACGCGCTCCGCCACGTGCTCCGGCAGGACCCGGATGTCATCATGGTGGGCGAAATCCGCGATCGCGAGACGGCCGACATCGCCATCCGCGCCTCGCTGACCGGCCACCTCGTCTTCTCCACGCTCCACACCAACGATGCCGCCGGCGCGATCACGCGCCTCGTGGACATGGGCATCGAGCCCTTCCTCGTGGCGTCCGCCGTCGAGCTGGTGATCGCGCAACGCCTGGTGCGGCGCGTCTGCCCCGACTGCGCGGGCCGCACCCCGGCCGAACCCGCGACGTTGCGCGCCACGCTGTCCGCGCTGGGCCTGAATCCCGCGGAAGCCGACGCCGTCACCGAACTCCCGGCGGCCCGCGGCTGTCCGCGTTGCCGCGGCACCGGCTATCGCGGCCGCGTCGGCATCTTCGAGATCTTTCGTCCGCGCGAACTGCATGACCTGATCATCACCCGCGAATCCACGCGCCGGCTCGCCCAGGCGGCCCGGGCGAAGGGCATGCGCACCCTTTCGCAATCCGGCTGGGAAAAGATCCGCGGCGGCCAGACCACCCTCGACGAGTTGTTGCGCGTCATCTCGCTCGGGGACTCCTGACCATGCCCGGATTTGCCTACACGGCGAGAGAGGCCGGCGGCCAGACCACCCGGGGCACGGTGGAGGCCGCCTCCCGCCGCGAGGCGCTGCGCCTCGTCAGCGCGCGCGGCCTGCGTCCGTTGTCCGTGGAGGAAGCCGGGGGGCGAAAATCGGCCGGCACGACCTTGGCCGTCGCAGCCGGCCCGGCCGCGTGGACGGCGCAGCATCGCCTGCCGTTCCTGCAGGCCTTGTCCCGCCTGGTCGACGGCGGGCTGTCCGCCAGCGAGGCGGTGCGGTTGCTCGCGCTGCGCTTGAAGGACCCGCCCCTGCGCGCGCTCGCCGCCATGCTCTGGCAGCAGCTCAGCCAGGGCCGCACGCTGTCCCAGGCGCTCGCGGATCATCCCAGGATCTTCGACGGCCAGACCATCAGCCTCGTCGCCGCCGGCGAGGCCACCGGCAGCCTGCGCGAGGTCCTGGCGCGCCTCATCCAGCACCTCGCCGAGGAGCGCGAGACGCGGCGCAAGCTGCTGGCCGCGCTCGCCTACCCGGTCTTCGTGTGTGGCCTGGCGATCGTCGTCATCCTGTTCTTTCTCTTTTTCCTGCTGCCGCGGCTGCAGGTGCTGCTCGATTCCCTCGGCGGCAAACTTCCGCCCGCCACGCAGGCGCTGGTGTCGCTCTCGGGCTTCCTGCTGCACTACGGCCTGTTCGTCATCGCGGGCGCCGCGCTGGCGGGCGTGATCTGGTGGCGCTGGCGCGGCACGCCGGCCGGGCGCCGGGCCACGGACGCCTGGCTGCTGCGCGCGCCTCTGACCGGCCCGTATGCGGTGCGCGTCACCGTCCTGAACTTCACGCACACCATGGCGATCCTGCTGGAAAACGGCATCACGACCGCCGAATCCCTGCGCCTGGCCGAACGCACCATCGCCAACGTCGCCATGCGCGACCGGTTGCACCAGGCCATCGACCGCGTGCTCGAGGGCGAAACGCTGTCCGGGGCGCTGGCGCGCACGGGCCTGCTGCCGCTGCTCGTCATCGACCAGCTCGCCGTGGGCGAGCAGACCGGCCGGCTGGCGCCCAGCCTGCGGTCCATCGCGCAGGAATACCAGGGCGACGTCAGCCGCTGGCTGGAAAGCTTCACCAAGCTGGTATCGGGCGTGGTGCTCGGCGTTTCCTTCGGTTTCGTCGCCTTCCTCGCCTATGCGATCGTCTCCGCGGTGCTGCAGGTGAGCTCGAGCTTCAAGTTCTGAGGATAGGCAAAGAGCCTTGCGGTTTGATGTGTAGGCCGGGCTTTAGGCCCGACAATTCGCTCCCGATGTCGGGGCTAAACCCCGGCCTACAGTGCCTGTCATCGCGAGGTCGGCGAAGCCGGCCGTGGCGATCCAGTTCACAGGATTGCTTCAGCCTTCGCCAAGGCTACGGCCGACAAGTCGGCGCGCCGCTCAGGCCTGGCCCAGCGGATTCTTGCTGTCCCGGCGGACGTTGCTGTCGCGGACATCGCGCCAGGCGCGGATGATGGTTTCGCGAACCCGGCACAGTTCCTCGTAGACTTCCAAGTCGAAGCCCTCTTCGGCGGGCCGGCCGCCAAAACGGGCGAGCGCTTGGTCAATTGCCGTTATCAGTTCCTGATATTCTTGTTTGTTCACGTCATGTCCGACACTCGTTCCGGGCTCTTGCTCGGTGGTACTATGCCCCGTTTCCACCCGGAACACACCGCCCTTCGCTTACGGCCTCTCGCGTTCCTTGGCCTTGATGTGCTCCAACAGCTGGCGGCGGACGGCGGCCAGCATGCTCTTGGCCTGGATCTCCTGGGCGGTCAGGCGCCCCTTGTGGCCGTCCATCAACGAAATGCTTTCGTCGATGTGGACGATGATATCTTTGAGGGCGGTCAGGGGTAAGGACGCAAATTGGTCAGTCATTGGCATTAATATGCAAATATTCGTGAAGGTCGCATATGGGGCATATACCCACCTTGCGCTAAATTTTTGCCCGCGATTTCCGTCCGGAAATTTCCGGTGGCGACGACCTGCGCTCCCCGCCCGACGAAGTGAATTTTATTGGGGGCGGGCGGCGCGGGCGATGTCGACGTCGTGCGCGACCTCGGCCGAAATAATTTTCCAATCGACGGTGCCGACGCGGTTCGTCCACATCGGGTTCTTGTAGCGCGCGCCCATGAGCGCCGTGTAACGGTCCCAGTGGCAGGCGGCGTCGGTCAGCTGCGCGATGGCCGCGAGCTGGTGCACCTCCTTGCCCGTCTTCCGGTACAGGGCCAGCTCGGTCGCGCCGCGGATCTTGCAGCCGTAATATTTGCCGAGCCACGCCATCGCCTCGATGTCGGCCAGCGTCGCCGCCAGCTCCCGGTTTCCGTGCGCGTCCAGTTTCGCCACGGTGCCGAGCGCCGCGTCGGCGTGGCGGTGGAGCTGCTCCGCCACCTGCAGCGGCGTCGTGCCCTTCACTTCCGCGCCGGCGGCGACGGCCTCCACGTACCGCGGGATCGGGATGTTGTCGGTGCCGGGATGCACGCCGAGCGTGATGAACCGGTTGACGTCGTGGAATCCGCTCGCGGTCAGCGCGGGCTGCGGCCGGCTCTTGCACGCCTCGATGTACCACTGGAAGTCGTACTGCCCCCAGTGGAAGCCGGTCGTCAGGGGATACGTCATCGACGCGTCCTGCCATGCCGCGAACAGCGCCCGCGCGTCGACGCCCGGGAAACGCTGGCCGATGAGCGCGGTGATCCGGTCGTCGCTGAGCAACGGGTCGTAGCTGAAGCGGCCCCACGTCAGCCAGTCGAGCCAGTGCTTGTCCACCTCGAGCTGGCGCGGCGCAGCCGGCTCCCGGTCGAGGAATTCCCGGCCCCACACCCACATGTCGGAGCCGTAGTAGACGCCCTGTGTGACGCCGCGCGGCAGGTTGGTGATGAACTCCCGCACGAAATCCGGCGCGGCCCAGCGCAGCATCAGCGCGTCGTCGTTGCGCAGCGTCCAGAGGGTTTTCAGGCCGCCGAGGGTCGGGACGAAATCCTGGTGGAAGGTCTGGACCGTCGAGCTCTGCACGTGGGCCTGCGCGTACTTGAAGCTGAAGACGAAATCGACGTTCGGGGTCTGCGCGAGCGGGGCAAAGGTCCGCGCAATGTCCGCGGCGCGGGTCTCGTGCTGGCGGTGGATGAAGCGGATGGCGCGGCCCGGCTGCTCGCGGGCGACGTCCATCACGCCCTGCGCGTAGGTGGCGAACAGCCAGTCCTCCTTCGCCTCGAAGCTGGAATTGGCGGCGCCGATGTTCTCGCCGGCGGTGAGGCCGATGCCGCGCAGCAGCGGGTAGGTGCGGAACAGCTCGGCCACGCTCTTGCGGAAATAGTCGACGGTCGCGGGATTGGTGAGCGCGTCGGTGATCCCGTGCTTCCCGCCGGTGCCGTAGGTGTAGATGTTCCAGGTGACGAGGTAGACGTCGATGTTGCGGTCCTTGGCGTACTGCATCACGCGGCGCCAGAAATCGATCTTCTCCTCGATCGTCATCTTCCTGACCGTCTCCACCTGCGCGAGCATCGCCGGGGTCACGATGTCCTCGGTGCGCGTGGAATAGTACTCGTCGAACCTGATCGTCGAGCGCTGGACGTCGGCGAGGGCGATGTCCTCGTAACCGGGCACCTTCACGAGCGACGGGAACGGGTGGAGGTTCCAGAGTGAAACGTAGTTGTAGCGGTCGCGCGCGAGGTGGTCGAGGTACGCGCGCCAGAAATCGAAGTCCCAGACCGTGGCGATGTTCGCCTGCGCCGAGTCGCCAATGTCGGTAGCGCTCGGCGGGCGAACGTCGAGCGGCAGGTTGAATTTCGTCCCGCGCCTCGCGATGTAGGGCGCGCGATCCATGGACTGGATGCCGGTGAGGCCGCGCAGCCGGAGCTGCTCCGCGAGTTCCAGCCCGCCGTACATCACCCCGCCCGGACCCCCGCCGATCACCGTGATCACCTGGGTCGGGCCCGCGCCGTCGCGGCTGAGGCTGAAGCCTTCGTTCCGGATCGCGGCGGTCAGCGTCGTGTCGACGTCCAGCGTGTCGATGGTGCGCCGGTCGGCGTTGTCCACCAGCAGGACGCGCGGGCCGGGCACGGTTTCCTGCAGCCCGGCGCGCCGGCTGGTGTCGCCGCGGGCCTTGAGCGCGGCCTCGATCTCGCGCACGGCGAAATTCACCGGCGCCGACTGCGGGTCGGACTGGATCGTGATTTCCCCGGCCCGGCCCGCGCCGGGGGCCAGGAAGAGCCCGAGGGCCACGATGCCAGCCAGTCCGGAAGAAAGCGGGGGTAAGCGCATGGTCTCTATCCACGCCGTTGCCCGCGCCGCGTAAACAGAAATCTCGCGCTGCGATTAGACCGAAAGACCGGCTTGAACCACTAACCAGTTTCGCCCGCGGGGAAATCTTGCTTCAGCCCCTTCGACTGATCGTCTCAGGCTTTGGATCAAGAGACTGCTTATCGCCGTCTGGCCAAAAGCCTGCGATCAGCAGGCTCCCGATCCAAACCGCAGCGACGATCAGTCGCTGCACATATCGAAGGATTCATCCGTTGATGAATCCCATTAGTGGTCAAAAAAGCATTACCTCAGCCGCGGCCAGCGGAAGGTCGGCTCGGCGGGCGCCGGGCGCGTCGCCGGTTTGCCCTGCGCCTCGCGCAATTTGTCCTTCTTGCTCTTGCGCCTCCCCTTGATGCCGCCCGCCGGGTTGGCCGGCACCTCGAGCTCGACCGGCTCGAAACCCGCCACCTGTTCACGCGGGATCGCGAGGTGGTTGCGCTTCTCGATCAGCTTGAAATGGGCGTGCGTCCCGGCGCTGACGAAGCTCACCGCGACGCCGCTCTGCCCCGCCCGGCCGGTGCGGCCGATGCGGTGCGTGTAATCCGCCGCCGAGCGCGGCAGGTCGAAGTTCACCACCACCGGCAGCTGCGCGATGTCGAGGCCGCGGGCGGCCAGGTCGGTCGCGAGCAGCACGTGGATCCTGGCCGCCTTGAAGTCCGCCAGCCGCTGCGTGCGCGCGCCCTGGCTGAGCTCGCCGTGCAGCGCCTCGGCGCGGAGGCCCGCCTTGCGGAGCTTCTCGGCGACGTGCTCGGTCGCGTATTTCGTGGCGACAAAGACGAGCACGCGCGTCCAGCCGTTGGCCTGGATCAGGTGGCGCAGCAGCTGCGTGCGACGCGGAGGATCGACCTCGATCGCGCGCTGCCGGATGTCGGGCGCCGTCTCCGCCACCACCGCCACCGCGATGCGCACCGGGTCGTGCAGCAGGTTCCCGGCCAGCGCCTGCACCGCCGGCGGAAAGGTCGCGGAGAAAAACAGGTTCTGCCGGCGCGGCGGCAGCAGCGCGAGGAGGCGGTTGATTTCTTCCGTGAAACCCAGGTCGAGCAGGCGGTCGGCTTCGTCGAGGACGAGCACGGAAACCGCGGCCAGTGAAACCGCGTTGTGGCCGACGAGGTCGAGCAGGCGGCCCGGGGTGGCGACGATGACGTCGGCCCCGCCGCCCAGCGCCATCATCTGCGGATTGATGGACACGCCGCCGTAAACCGTGAGCACCTTGGGTGGATGCGGGAGATGTCTGCCGTAGTCGCGGAACGATTCGCCGATCTGCATCGCCAGCTCGCGCGTCGGCGCGAGGACCAGCGACCGGACGAAGCGTCCGCGCTCGCGCAAGCCGGCGGCGGCGAGAAGCTGCAGGATCGGCAAGGCGAAGGCCGCGGTCTTGCCCGAGCCCGTCTGCGCCGAGGCGTGCACGTCGCGTCCGGCCAGGACCGCCGGGATCGCGGCCGACTGGACGGGCGTCGGCGCGGCGTAGCCCCGGTCGGCCACGGCCCGCAGCAAGGGTTCGGAGAGGCCTAGGGCAGAAAACGACATGCTTGTGATGGTCTCACGCAAAGACGCAGAGCCGCGAAGTTCGAACGGATCGATTCCTTATGCTCACGGATCGAACCGGATCGAGCCCAAGCCACATTCGTGTCCATCCGTGTAATTCGTGGTTAAAAACTCCGATGGTTTGGTCTCTGCGTCTTTGCGACTTTGCGTGAGACCATGCTGCCCGGGTGTGTTGATCAGTCATCACGCCAGCTGGACGACGATCGTCTGGCCGTTGACGGTGACCCGGTCGCCGGCCGCGAGCTTCTTGCGCTTCTGCGTTTCGACGACGCCGTTGAGCTGCGCGAGGCCGGAGCTGATCAGCTGCTTGGCCTCGCCGCCGGTGCCGGCCAAGCCGCCGAACTTGATGAACTGGCAGAGCTCGATGGGAATTTCGCGGACCACCACGTCGCGCGGCGGGGAGGAACTGGAGTCAGGCATGCGGCAACTTGAACCACAAAGACCCGGCGGCACAAAGCACAAACCTTGGTCACCACGAAGCACACCAAATACACGAAATCGTCAGACTCTCCATTTACCCTGTCATCGCGAGGTCGACTTTGTCGACCGTGGCGATCCAGCCGCTGGCTTGGGCCACTGAATCGAACCCTTTCGTGTGTTTCGTGGCTAACCCGCCTTGTCCACAATCCGGATGCCATCCGGGTCGATGGTGATGCGCTGCTCCTTGAAGAGCGCGCCGATCGCCTGCTTGAAGGCCTTCTTGCTCATGCCGAAGACGTCGCGGATTTCCTCCGGCAGGCTGTTGTCGTGGTACGGCAGGAACCCGCCCTTCTCCGTCAGGATCGTCATCACCTGCTCGCTCATCGGGCCGATGCGGCGGTGGCCGGCGACGCCGATTGCGAGGTCGAGATTGCCGTCGGGTCGGATCGAGCGGATGTAGCCCTGCACCCACTGGCCGATCTTCAGCGAGCCGCCGGGAATCTCGGTGTTGTAGATCAGGCCGCGGTGGGCGTGGTTGACGACCAGGTTGTAGCCGAGCGGGCTTTTGCTCGCGACGATCATGCGGACGGATTCGCCCTCGTGGTAATGCGGCGGCTTCAGGTCCAGGCGGCGGTTGAACCGCGCGCTGGCAATGAGGCGGTCGGTGCGCTCGTCGAGCACCACCATCACCACGACCCGGTCGCCGGGATTGAGCGGGCCGTCCATTTCGCGGATGGGCAGCAGAAGATCCTTCTCCAGGCCCCAGTGGAGGAAGACCCCGATGCGCAGGTTCACGCCCGCGACCTCGAGGCAGGCAAACTCGCCCACGCTCGCCAGCGGCTGCTCGGTGGTGGCGACGAGGCGGTCCTCGGAATCGCGGTACACGAACACGTCCACGGTGCCGCCCACGACGGCGCCCGCCGGGATGAACTTGCCCGGCAGGAGGATTTCCCCGCGCCGCCCGCCGTCGAGGTAGAGTCCTGGCGTTGCGAAGCGAAGGACGGTGAGCTGGTTGCGTCTGCCGAGGATGGCCATCGCGCGAACTTGGGCCCAATTTCCGTCCTTGGGGAGGGAATTCGGCAACCGACGAACAAGCCCCCCACAGCCGCATGCGTTGGGCCCCGAGGGCCAGCCCGAAAGCGAATCAGGCTCTCACAGAGGGTCAGCCACAACGCAAGTTGCACCGCCCCCTTTGGGATCGGCCAGCCAGCTCGACCACCGGTTCCCCATATCCCACAGAATGGTCAATTGAGCCGCACACACTACACAACCCGACCCTCTGGCTCGGTTCTCCCCTGGCTCGGTTCTCCCCTGGCTCGGTTGTCCAGCTCGGTCTCCATGGCGATGGGAATACGTGGTCGGGGGTGGCGAATGGAGAGGAGTCACCGCCGAGCGGATCAATCCAGTGCATAATATTTTATGCATTTCGGTTGACTGCACGTTTTTCCTGAGTTCCATGAAGGTCATGCCCGATCCGGCCAAAACCGAGGCGGCCCTGCTGGATGTCGCGAAGGACTACGGCCACCGCTTTGCCGATGTCGTGTCCTACCTCGTGGCGACCGGCTGGCAGGAGCGGGTCAAGGGAAGCCACCACATCTTCACGAAGGCGGGCTTCCCTTACCTCATCAACCTGCAGACAGAAAAAAACGGCAAAGCCAAAGCCTACCAGGTCAGGCAGGTGAGAAAGGCGATCGAGCATTTTAAGAAGTAAGCGGCCACCAGAAACCCGAACCCGAAAAATATGAAGAACACCATTAAAGATTATCCGGTCCAGATTTACTGGGATGCCCGTGCGGGGTATTTTGTGGCGGAGATCCTTGAGATTCCCACGTGTGCGGCCGACGGAGCTACGCCAAGCGAGGCGTATGCGAACCTGGAGCAAACCTTTGCGGTGCTGAAGGAGGCTTATCAGGAGGAAAAACTGTCCTTCCCTGCTCCGGACAGCCAATTGCCGGTATCAGTGGCGAGGCTGACGGCTGCATCACAATTGGTGAAGGTAGCCCAGGTAGCAAAGGAAGCTGGGATCCCAGTGCAGACTCTTGCGGCAAAAGTTAAACGAGGGACTGAATTGAGCGTAGGTGAAGCACACCGGATTGCACGCGTGCTCTCAGACCATGGGGTTTCGATTTATCCTGCGGGTAACTACGGACATATTACCGCGGTAAGGGAACCTGGTTCGGGATACCATTTGGACATCGTTCCGGCCTCCGGAAAACTTAGCTGTGTATCCGATAAGAAAGTTGGGCGTTCAGGAAGCACTCGGAATAAAACAAAGGTAGCGGCCAAACGGTGACTGAACGCCAACCGAAGATGACATGGCTTGGCCCTATTCCTATAGGGCCGGTGCTGGTCGCCGGGCCGGTTTGGAGGTCGTCCGATCCAGGCACGTCGGCAAGCGACGGCCCTACACATCCCGTTCCGTCAAACCCCTCCGCGGTTCGTTTTCCCGTCGCAACCGAGCGCACCGAACAAAAACGCGCATCGCTTGAGATGCGCGTTTAAGATTGGTGCCCCCGAGAGGAATTCCAACCGAAAGAAGTGTCGGTAATATCTTTTGGGAGAGGCCGCTTCCGAGAGCGAAATGGACTCAAATCGATAACTTGGGCCGGCCCGCGGTGGCGGTAATCGAACGCCGGTAATCGGGATTCCCAGCTCCGATTACCGACATTACCGACAACGTTCGCTGTTTCGTTGTTCATCAGTTCCGGGAGGCATCGCCAGGCTGTAGTATGCGTTCCGGGTTTTACCGGAAACGGTCACCAGTCCGAGTGACCGAAGCCGGGCTAGCCGACGTTCCAAGGCCTTACTGTGGAGGTTCAGAGCCTTTGCAATCACGGCGGGAACCGCAGCGACATTCTGTGCAAGATAGCCTCAGGACTTCCGTTCCAGTTTGGCCCCTCGTGGATCCGCACGCTAGCTGCCTGACAGCGTCGGCCCGTTTTCCATACCGGAGAGCGGGCCTCCTTTTTCCATGAACGAACTGGATCAGCTGAAGGGCGAACTCGAGTCGCTTCACAGGAAGGTCGACGAGATTTTACGTCGCCTTGATGTCGTCGCCGGAAAGCCGAAGCCGCACATATCGCGAACAGAATTTGCCAAGGTCGTGAAGAAGCACCCGAACACGGTCACCCGCTGGATCGACCTCGGCCGGGTTCGGACTGAGAAGGGCGGCATTCCACGCACCGAACTTGCGAAGTTCACGTCCTGACGGCGCTCAGGTCTCGGATATTTCTTCCGCTTCAAGTCTACGCTTCATCTCCATCAGCATCGGGCGAATACGGGTGCCGACGAGTAGCCCTTTCTTTTCGCGATATTCGTGTGCAATTCCGACGAGCTTGACGTTGTCCGCACTACGCCGAATCCAAATCCCGCCGCCACTCAGGCCCTTCATCACTATTTTTCGGATGGGTCCGTCTTCGTCTTTGAGAGTCTTGAAGATACCGGCTACATGGATGTAAGGGTCAAGGCGCCGAACCTTAAGCGCTTCGTAAGTGAGAAAGTGAGAGTGGAAGCTGTTCGGTTTGACGCGGAAGATATTGCTTTCGTCGTCGGCCACCACGGCCCTTTCCGGGAATCCAGTTACGATCATCTCATGGCCAGCAAAATCATCGATGCCTCCGTCGATATGCTTGGCGTGAAGAAAATCATTCCCGCACGCGATCAATGCGTCGGCCTCGGCCTGATTGAGCTCCAAGAACGCCAAATCGAGCGGATCGCCGTGCCATGTGGCAGGCCTTAGCTGGAAATTCGGCTGAGCAGCGACCCACCGTGGTCCAGTAGTTGTAAGCAATGCATGCGCCGCAGAGAACATCCAATATCTGGCGGTCGTGCGAACAAGGACCGCGGTCCCTTCGTGAACCAGACTCGTTCCAATCTGTCTGTAGATCGGCGTAAAGACTAAGCCAAATTGCTGGGGCATGGTCGACTGCGTACCTCAAAAGAGACGGCGAAGTAGTTCTACGCCGACAAACACAAAGCCCATCAGGACCGAACAAGCCTTTATCGCGAACATTGAGGTGGCCGGCCAATCGACCCAATCAGGTTTGGGGATATCACCTTCGATCGTACCTGTCTCGCGCCACATTCGCCTCTCGTGGTAAACGGTGAACAGTCTCAAAGTCAGTGCACCCAGCAGTGCTTGCAGCACGTCGGCAATGAAGTAGCCCACAAACGCGAGCATCGCCGCGTAGATCGGCACAGGAAAGCGGAAGTCTGCATCCCTGAATAGCCAGCAGACGGCGAGGCCTCCAAAGCCCAGCTTCCGCGCGTGCTCAGTGAAATCGCGCGTGTAATGCTGGTACTGAGCCCAAAGCTCTTTGCCTGTCATCTGCTCTCGCGTGGCCGCGGCACCTGGCGTGTGCCGGGATTGTTTGTCGGCGGCGTCGTGGTCGGCGACGGTGAAGTGCGAACCGGAGCGCTTACGGGCGTGCCCTGGCGGGCGGGAGCAGACGGGGACGGGGTAGCCGGCGAAGGCGATGGTGAAGGAGTCGAGCGTGCCATGGAGATAACAGGGGGTGGAGGTTCAACACCGTATGGCCCGTTACGGTGCTTTGATGAACCCTGAACGTTCCGGTGCCCTTGGTCAATGTCGCCCGGCGAGACATACGGTTCGGACGCGTCCACGCCTACCCTTACCCGTATTAGGGGAAAATAAATGAGCTGAATTTCACTCCCTTTGCGTAAAGGATAGGAATTACCCGTCCGAGCCGTATGTAAAAGCGGGCTGAGCTACGGTCCCAGACCACATGTCGGTACGCGGGGGCAGCATCCCGATATTCGGTTGCGGTGAGCCGCGACCATTTGGCAAGGTCCCGCAATGACACTCGACCCCGGTTCGCTTTCGAAAGCAGCTCTCGAGCTGGCCAAAGCAATTGATGCGGCTCGCGGAGCGAGAGACGAAGCCAAGGTGCTGCGCGCCCACCTCGAGGCTGTAGACAGACTCACACAGCCAGTTCTCGCCGAGAACCGCGAGCTACGGGCTGAGGTTTCTCAACTGAGGGAGCTTGCCAAGCGCCTCTCAGGCGAACTGCGCGCGAAAGCCACGGGTGAGGACTACTTGGAGCCCCTGCCTTTCCGCGTTCTCTGCGCGATCTACGATCAAGGCGGCGCCATGACCGAAGATGACATGAAGGAGAAACTGAAGATCAACGAACCGGACCTGAACTGGTGCCTGGATAGGCTTTACCGGAACTCTCTCATCTCGCCGCCCGGGGATGGGCTGGACGACACCCCTGATGAATGGCAGATTATTGCCGATGGGACGTCCTATCTCCATCGGTTCAGGGCCGCACGTCAGGCCGAGGAGTAATCTCCCCGCCCTGACTTTCATACTGCCTTACCGGCCCCGTCACGGGGTTTAGTCCGTATGAGCCGCGTATGAGGCCGTTAGCCTCTCTCTGAATTTGGTGCCCCCACGGGGAATCGAACCCCGGTTTGAAGAATGAGAATCTCCTGTCCTAGCCGCTAGACGATAGGGGCGGAAAATGTGAAGGATCAAAAAGCGCAATCGACGGCGGGCCGTCAAGGCATTGTTGCGCTGGCTAAGAGCTGAGAGTTTAGCGCTTAGAGCAAGAAATACGATCGGTCTCTAGACTCTGAGCTCTTGGCTCTCAGCTCGTCTGAGCACCGCTCAGACGTTGAACAATTCGCCGGGCTGAAAGAACCGCGCGAGCTCGAGCTGGGCGTTCTCGACACTGTCCGAGGCGTGCACCACGTTCTTCATCATCTCGGTGCCGAAATCGCCGCGGATCGTCCCCTTGGCGGCCTTGCGCGAATCGGTGGGCCCCAGCAGGTCGCGCACCTTCTGGACGATGTTGTCGCCTTCCAGCGCCATCATGATGACCGGGCGCGAGCTCATGAACTTCTCGATCTCCGGGTAAAACGGCTTGTCCGCCACGTGCGCGTAGTGCTCGCGCAGCTTGGCCGGGGTGAGCTGGCCCATTTTGCAGCCGACGATGGTGAACCCGGCGCTCTCAAAGCGGTTAAGCACGTTGCCGACATGGCGCTGGGCCATGCAGTCCGGCTTAAAGATGACGAATGTTCTCTGCATATAAGCGGCCCACCATACTTTCGATGGTCGGTTTGGAAAGCCCGGATTTCGGGAATCTGACGAGCTGCAGAAGCGCCCACGAAACACACGAAAAGACACGAAACCGAGCTTGGGTTGACCACTGATGCATCGCCTAACGGCTCTGCTAACTTGAGCGCTCCGCCTAATCGGCTCCGCAGTGGGTTTCTGGGGTCAGCTAATCGCTGACGGAGATGTCTTTCTGTATCCTTCCAACCCAGCGGCGATTAGCCGCTCCCCGGAACCAAAACCGGAGCCGATCAGGCGGAGGGGACTCTTAAGCAACGCCATTAGGCGGTGCATTAGTGGTTAAAAACGGACGGGCAGTCTCGTGTTATTTCAGCGCGCTTTGCCGCGCATGCTTTGGAAGGCGGCGAGCGCGGCGGCTCGGGCGGCGGTGTGGTCGACGATCGGCTGCGGGTACTGTTTCCCCAAAGTCAGCCCGGCTTCGGCGAGCACATCCATCGGCGCGGCCCACGGCTGGTGGATAAACTCCGCCGGCAGTTTTTTGAGCTCCGGCACCCAGCGCCTGACGTAGGCGCCCTCCGGATCAAATTTCGCGCCCTGCAGGATCGGGTTGAAGATCCGGAAGTACGGCGCCGCATCCGCGCCGCAGCCGGCGCTCCACTGCCAGCCGAGCGTGTTGCTCGCGAGGTCGGCGTCGACGAGCGTGTCCCAGAACCACGCGGCGCCCTCCCGCCAGGACAGTCGCAGGTGCTTCACGAGGAACGACGCGACGATCATGCGCACGCGGTTGTGCATCCAGCCGGTCGTCCACAACTGCCGCATCCCGGCGTCCACGATCGGATAGCCCGTCAGCCCGCGCTGCCATGAGCGGAGCTGCTTCGCGTCCCGGCGCCACGGGAACGCCGCGAACTCGGTCCGCAAGGGCTGCGCCGGGGTCTGCGGAAAATGATACAGCAGGTGGTACGCGAATTCGCGCCAGCCGACCTCCGTCAGGAAAACCTGCGCGCCGCGATGGGGCGGAAAGACGCCGCTGCCCTTCGCCGCCGCCCGCACGGCGGCCCAGGCCTGGCGCGGGCCGACCTCGCCGAAGTGCAGGTGCGGCGACAGCGCCGACGTGCCGTCGAGCTCCGGACGGTCGCGCTGCCCGGCGTATTCCGACAGCGCGCCGGCGGCGAATTTCTTCAGGCGCTTCAGCGCGCCGGTCTCGCCCGGTTGCCAAGCCGCGGCCAATCCCTGATCCCAGTGGATCGTCAGCCGCAGCTTCAGCGTCGCGAGCTCGGGCGACTTCGGCCAGCGCGCCGGCGCCGCGATGTTGCCCGGCGGCAGTTTGCCGGGCTCGTCCACCTTCAGCGCGAGGCAATGCTTCCAATACGGCGTGAACACCTGGAACGGGCCGCCCGACTTGTTCCGCACGGTGTGCGGCTCGAACAACAGCGACGCGTTGAAGCTCTTCACCTCGACCCCAAGCCCGGCCTTCAGCGCCGTGTCGCGGGCGATCGCCGCGGGTTCGTAGCGCCGGTTCCAATGAACCGCCGCGGCGCCGGTGGCCGCGATCAAGTCGCGCAGCACCTCGCCGCTCTCGCCCACCGCCAGGATCAGCCGCGAACCGCGCTCGCGCAGGCTGGCGTCGAGCGCCGCCAGCGAATGGTGCAGCCACCAGCGCGACGCCCCGCCCAACGGCCAGTCCCCTTCCCCGGCCTCGTCCAGGATGTAGACCGGGATGACGGGCGCGCCCGTCGCCACCGCCGCCGCCAGCGCGGGATTGTCCTGCAGCCGCAAATCCTGCCGGAACCAGACGATCGTGGCGGGCATGCGGGTCCTACTCGGAAAATCTGCCGGCCACGGCCCGCATTGACGAAGGTCGACCGTCGAAGGTCGAAAGCCAGCCAGGCTGCAAAAGCAGCATTGGGGGTGGACAGTATTCGACTTTCGACATTCGGCCTTCGACCTCCACTACAGCGCGTTTGCGTAGAGCTGCTCGTACGCCGCGACGGCGGTCTTCCACGAGAAATCGCGCTCCATCGCGCGCTTCTGCACCGCGGCGTAGCGCGCCTTGTCGGCGAACAGCGCCAGCGCCCGCTTCAGCCCGCCGTTGAAACCCTCCGGCGTCGGCGGGAACATGAGGCCCGTGCCGACGTTGCCGGACGCGCCGGCGTCCACGACCGTGTCCACCAGCCCGCCCACGCGCGAGACGAGCGGCACCGTGCCGTAGGCCTGGCTGTACATCTGGTTCAGGCCGCATGGCTCGAACAGCGAGGGCATGAGGAAGAAATCGGACCCGGCCTCGACCAGGTGGCTCATCGCCTCGTCCAGGCGCACGCTGACCGACACCTTGCCGGGATGCTTCTGCGCGAGGGCGCGCATCGCCTCCTCGTACTTGCGGTCGCCGCCGCCGAGCACCACGAGCCGGCAGTCCTCCTTGGCGAAAAAACCTTCCGCGCCGAGGACGAGATCGAGGCCCTTGCCCGCGGTGAAACGGCAGACCATGCCGAAGACCGGGCCCTTGAACTTGGGGTCCCACTTGAATTCCTCGAGCAGCTTCGCGCGGCACAGCGCCTTGCCCGCCATGTTGCCGGCGCTGTAGCGCGCGGGCAGGCTGCCGTCGGTCGCCGGGTTCCACACCGCCGTGTCGATGCCGTTGATCAGCCCGTGCAGGTCGGCGAGGCGCGTGCCGATGACGCCGTCCATGCCGTTGCCGAATTCCGGCGACTGGATCTCCTTCGCGTAGTGCGGGCTGACCGTCGTCACGAGGTCGGCGAAGACGATGCCGGCCTTCATCATGCACATCTGGTCGTAGTACTCGATGCCGTCGATGCCCATGAGCTCGTCGGGCAGGTTCGTCAGGCCGAAGGATTTTCGCGGGAAGATGCCCTGGTACGCGATGTTGTGGATCGTGAACACCGTCTTCAGTGCGAGCGTCATGTCGTAACGCCGCTCGGCGTCGCGCACGAACAGCGGCAGCAGGCCGGCCTGCCAGTCGTGGCAGTGCACGATGTCGGCCTTGAAGTCGGTCAGCCGCAGCAGCTCGGCCACGGCCTTCTGGAAGAAGATGAAGCGCGCGTCGTTGTCGTCGTAGTCGCGCTCGCCGGTCCAGTACGGGCGCTTGCGGTCGAAGTATTCCTCGCGGCCGATGAGGTGCAGCGTGAGGCCCGGCCGCGGCTTCAGGGTGTAGACGTCGCCGGCGAGGAAGGTGTCGCCCATCTCGATCTTCAGCTTGTGCGTGAGCTGCGCGCCGGCCGCCGGCGCGCCCTCGAGCACCGCGCTGTAGCCCGGCATGAAGAGCGCCACCTCGTGCCCGCGGTCCACCAGCGCGCCGGTCAGCGCGGCCACCATGTCCGCCAGGCCGCCGGTCTTGAGGTACGGGAAGACTTCGCTGGCCGCGTGGGCAATTCGCATGTTGCAAAGCTAGGAGTCGCATGCATGGTGTGCGAACTGAAAATCGCGAGGCCGTGGTGCCCGCCCTGAAGTCCCGCCGTCGCGGGATCCTGATTAAGCAAGTTATGAAGAAGTTCTCCGAGCGACTATTCGCCCATCTGGGCCGTCGCAACTACGTCCCTGCGTCCGCGCAGGGTCTCGCCAAGGAATGGCGCCTCAACACCAAGCAACGGCAATTTTTCATGGCCGAGGTCGGCCAGCTCGTCCGCTCCGGCCAGCTCGCCCTGATCAAGGGCGACCGCCTCTGCATCCCGCAGGCGGCCAGCCTCGTCACCGGCAAGATCAACTTCCGCCAGAAGGGCTCGGCCATGGTCACGCCCGAGGGCCCGGCCACCGCGCCCCGCAAGCCCGCGATCTTCATCGCGGCGGAGGACACCGGCACCGCGCTGCAGGGCGACAAGGTCGTCGTCCGCCTGCGCTCGCCCAAGGAGCGCGACTTCCCGTTTTTCCTGAAGCCGGGCGAGGAGGCCGGCCGCGTCATCGAGATCCTCGAGCGCGGCGCCGCCACCATCACCGGCACGCTGCACCGCGGCCGCACCTACTTCTACGTCACGCCCGACGACCCGCGCATCCCGCACGACGTCATCGTGCCCGACCCGACGCGCCCCGGCCAGAACGTCAAGCCGCCGGCCAACGTCGGCGACAAGGTCATCATCCGCCTCAACGAATGGAAGGAGCGCCACCTCAACCCGGAGGGCGTCCTCGTCCAGCGCCTCGGCGTGGCCTTCGAGCCGCGCGCCGAGCTCGCCGCCATCTACCACAAGTACAACCTCTCGACCTCGTTCCCCGACCCGGTCCTGCGCGAGGCCATCGCCATCCCGCCGGAGGTCCAGCCCGGGGACCTCGCCGGCCGCCGCGACTTCCGCGCGATCCCGACGTTCACCATCGATCCGGACGACGCCAAGGACTTCGACGACGCGCTGTCGATCGAGTACCTCGACGGCGGCGAGGTCCGCGTCGGCGTGCACATCGCCGACGTCAGCCACTACGTGAAGCCCGGCACCGCGCTCGACCGCGAGGCCCAGCTGCGCGGCAACTCCACCTACCTCGTCGGCACCGTCGTGCCGATGCTCCCGGAGAAACTCTCGAACGGCCTCTGCTCGCTCGTCGAGGCCCAGGACCGCCTCACCAAGGCCGCCATCTTCACCTTCAACCGCGCCGGCGCCATCAAGCACACCGAGTTCGCC
>CAYZSN010000047.1:0-13681 GCA_964481095.1 uncultured Oleiharenicola sp.
GCCGCCTCGAGCTCGGCGGCCGCCTCCCCCGCCCGCGCGGGAATCTTCAGCAGCGCCGCGGCGAGCTTGAAGCGCAACTCGGCCGACGCGGGGGCGAGGCGCACCGCGGCCTCGAACTGCGCGACCGCATCGGCTTCCCGCCCGGGCTGGCGGGCGTAGGCCGAGCCGAGATGGTCCCGCAGCGCCGCGAGGTCGGGGGCGAGCCGCACGGCCGCCGCGAATTGCTCGGTGGCCTCGGCGAGGCGCCCGGGTTGCGCGCTCAGCGCCACGCCGAGGTTGTCCCGCATGCCGGCGACCCCGGGCTTGAGCTGCACCGCGCGCGCGAAATGGTCGATCGCCTCCGCCCGCCCGCCGAGCAACAGGCCCAGGTTGTTGTGCGCCTCGGCGAAGCGGGGGTTCAGCCGGAGGGCGGCTTCGTATTCCGCCGCCGCCTCGGCCTCGCGCCCGGGCATGCGCGCCAGGGCGTAGCCCAGGTTGTTGCGCGCCTCGGGATTCCGCGGGTCGAGCCGCACGGCGGCGGCGTAATGGGCGTACGCCTCCTCCAGCCGGCCGGGCTGCCCGACCAGCAGTTCGCCGAGGTTGTTGTGGGCCATCGAGCACCCCGGGTTTTTTTCCAGGGTGTCGAGGTAAAGCGTCCGCGCCTCGCGGTAAATCCGGCTCTGCCGCCACGTCAGCCCGGCGGCCACGGCGATCACCACCGTCGCGGCGGCGGCGCAGCCGGCGCGCCACCGGGGATGCCGCGCGGCGAACGCCGCGACGCCGGACGTCACGGCCACGATCACGCCGAGGCTGGCGAGGTATTGGAAATGATCGGCGACGTACGAGTACCGGAACGGGTAGACGTCAAAAAACCCCAGCGCGGGAAACAGGGTGCCGGCGAAGAAGAGGAAGCCGGCGAGCGGCCCGCGCCGGCGCCGCGCGATTGCCACCAGGGCGGCGAGCAGCCCCAGCGCGGCAAGCGGGAACAGCCATTGCCCTCCTTCGGCGGCGTCGATCGTCCAGCGCGGGTAGATGAAGGCCAGGTCCACCGGCCAGAAAAGTTTTCCGAGGTAGAACCAGAGCACCCGGCCGGCCAGCAGGCCGCGCTGCAGCAGCGTCAGCGGGTCGCCGGTGCCGGCGTCCCCGATGACGAACCGGCGTTCGACCCAGGCCGTGAAGAGACCGGCGGCCACGCCGAGGACGAGCCACGGCAGCAGCGGGAGGAGGTCGCGCCGCCAGTCGAGCCGGCCCCGCCGCCACCAGCAAACCACGAGCAGCGCGGCGGGCAGCGTGGCGGTGACGGTCTTGCTCGCGAGCGCGAGGCCGAAAAGCACCGAGGCCAGCGCGTACCGCGCCGGCCGCCGGTCGAGGTCAAAGTCGAGGTAGGCCAGCGCCGCCGCCAGGTAGAACACGGCGGACAGCGTGTTTTTCTGCTCCGAGATCCACGCCACCGATTCCACCGCCACGGGATGGACGGCGAAAAGAAAACCCGCCCAGACGGCGCCCGGCAGCGCCAGGCGCCGGGCCAGCGTGACGACCAGGAACGCCGCGGTGGCGTGGAGCAGGACGTTGAGCACGTGGTAGGGCGTTGGCGCATCGCCCCACAGCCGGTGCTCCAGCCAGAATGCGGTGTGGAGGAGGGGATAATATTGCTGGCTGGCGCCGGGCTCGAACCAGATGCGGCGCAGGCCGTCGGGCGGGCGGAGTTCCGGCGGCGTCACGTGCCCCGCGTCGTCCCAGAGCATTTCCCCGCGCAGGGCGGGGAAGTAGGCGGCGAGCGCCAGCGCCGCCAGCGCCAGCCAGAGCAGGAGGCCGCGAAACCGCATTGGGGCGGAAGCGGGTTCCATGGGTCAGCGGGGCGTGGCGCCCGCCCACGCCCCGAGCAGCCACGCGTTCCAGAGGAAGGCGCGGTGGTCCGCGCGGCCGACCCGGTGGGCGGCGGCCGCGCGCGCGGCAAACCCGCGGTTTACAGGGGGCGGCAACATGCCGGGATCGATTGCGAGCGCGCCTGCGCGAAACCAGCGGCCGACGGGTGCGCCGAATCCCTTCTTGGGGCGGGTGGCGATGCCCGCCGGCAGCCGGGGCGCGAAGGCCCGCTTCGGCAGGAACTTCGTCTCGCCGCGCCGGTATTTCCAGCGCGCGGGCAGGCGCCGCGCGAAGTCCACCACCGCGGGATCGAGGAAGGGCAGCCGCGTCTCGAGGCCGTGCGCCATCGCCGCGCGGTCGAGCTTCGTGAGCACGCTTTCCGGCAGGTAGAGGCGGGTGAAAAACTGCAGCGTGCGGTCGACCGGGTCGGCCTGCGCGCAGCCCTCCCACGCGGCGACGGCCTCGGCGAAGACCTCCTCGGGATCGGCGGGCGCGCCGAGCAGCTCCGCCAGGTCGCGCGGCTCGAGCGGCGCCAGCCACAGTGGGAGCCACAGCCGGGGCGGCCGGCCGCCGCAGCGCAGGAAGCGCTTCAGCCGGAAGTCGAGGCTCAGGTTGCGGTGCGACACGGGCAGCCGCGCGGCGAGCAGGCGGATCGCCTGGTGCACCGGGCGCGGGGTCCAGCGGGCGTAGCTCTCCGCCGCGCGAAGGGCGCGGAACGGATCGTAGCCGGCGAAAAGCTCGTCGCCGCCGTCGCCGCCGAGCGCCACCTTCACGTGCCGCCGCGCGAAACGGCACAACAGGCTGGTCGGAAGCAACGAGGCGTCGCCGACCGGTTCGTCGAGCCGCGCGGCGATCTCCGGCAGCAGGGCGCGCGCGGCGTCGAGGTCGAGCACCTCGGCATGGTGCCGGGTGCCGCAGTGCGCCGCGACCCGCGCCGCCGGGGCCGACTCGTCGAAGCTCGGCTCGGTGAAGCCCACCGTGAAGGTCGCGAGCCCGCCCGGCGGCGCCTGCCGCGCGGCGGCGGCGGTGACCGCGGAGGAATCGAGGCCGCCGCTGAGGAAGATCCCCACCGGCACGTCGGCGGCCAGCCGCCGGCGCACGGCCGCGTCGAGCAGCCCGCGCAGCTCCTCGCCCCAGGCGGCGACGGGATCCGGCGCGGTGCTTTCCACCGGCTCGAGCGTGAACTGCCAGTAGGGGGTGACTTCGAGCCGGCGGGACGGCACATCGAGGAGAAACGAGTGGCCGGCGGGCAGCTTGCGCGCCCCGGCCAGCAGGCAGTGCGGCGCCGGGATGAAGCCGTAGCCGAAATACTTCTGCAGCGCCGTGACGGACAGTCCGGCCGGCACCGCCGGGTGCCGGCGGAGTGCGCCGAGTTCCGAGCCGAACACGAAGGCGCGGGGCGTTTCGGCGTAGAACAGCGGCTTTTCCCCGAAGCGGTCGCGGCTGCCGAACACCCGCCGGCGGGCGCGGTCGTACAGGACGAACGCCCACATGCCGTTGAGCCGCTCCGTGAGCGCGGGCCCCCACTCGCGGTAACCGTGCAGCAGGACCTCCGTGTCGGAGTGGTCGCTGGCGAAGCGGTGGCCCCGCGCCTCCAGGTCGCGGCGCAATTCGGGGGCGTTGTAGATCGCGCCGTTGAACACGACGGCCAGCTGGCCGTCGGCGGTCACCATGGGCTGCGCCCCGCCGGCATGGTCGAGGATCGACAGCCGCCGGTGGCCGAGGTGCACGCCCGCGGCGCCGTCATGCCAGGCCGCGGCGGCGTCCGGCCCGCGGTGCGCCACGGCGGCCATCATCGCGTCCAGGACGCCGTCGAGCTCCGGGCCGACATAGCCGGCGATCCCGCACATGAATCAGGCTCCGCCTCCGCCCGGCAGGTTGATGGTCGAGGCGATGCGGTAGATCGGCTTGCCCTGCGACTCATGGTAGGTGCGGTTGCCGATCTCCGCGATCAGGCCGAGCAGCAGGCACAGCACGCCGGTGAAGAACATGGTCGCCCACAGCAGCGGCAGGGGCGTCTGGATGAACGTCTTGTCGCCCCAGAACTTGTAGTAGACCGCGAGCAGCCCGGCGAACAGGCTCACGGCGAAACTCAACAGCCCGCACATGCCGAAGACGTAGATCGGCTTCTGTGCGTAGCGGTGCAGGAAAAGCACGACGAAAAGGTCGAGCCCCACCTTCACGATGCGGTCCGGGCCGTAATGCGTCGCGCCGGTCGTGCGCGGATGGTGCGTCACCGGCAGCTCGGTGATGCGCGCGCCGTTCCACTTGGCGTAGACCGGGATGAAGCGGTGCATCTCGCCGTAGAGGCGCATGTCTTCGAGCACGTCGCGGCGGTAGGCCTTGAGCGAGCAGCCGTAGTCGCGCAGGCGGACGCCGGTCGTCCACGAGATCAGGCGGTTGGCCACCCGGCTCGGCAGGGTGCGCGTCAGCGGGTTGTCCTTCCGGTGCTCGCGCCAGCCGGAGACGACGTCGTAGCCCTCCTGCAGCTTCGCGACCAGCCGCGGGATGTCGGCCGGGTCGTTCTGCAGGTCGGCGTCGAGGGAGACGACGATCGCGCCGGCGGCCTGCTCGAAGCCGGCCATCAGCGCCGCAGTCTGGCCGTAATTCCGGCGGAAGTTCACCACTTTCAGCCAGGGCCGCGCGGCCGCCAGCTCCGCGAGCACCGCCGCGGTGCGGTCGGTGCTGCCGTCATTGATGACGATGACCTCGTGGCGCCAGGGCGACGCCTGCAGCACGGCCGCGACCCGGGCCAGGACCTGGGGCAGGGCGTCCGCTTCATTGCAGGCGGGAATGACAACGGAAAGGTCCATGGAACGGCAGGGCGGGGCGGCGAAATGGGTTCGGGAAAGCGCCGGAAAATAAACGAATGGCGTGCGGCTTGCCGATGTTTAAATAATGGACGCGCACGGGTTTGATCGGAGGCCGGGATCCCGTGGGGCCGCTGGATCATCCTCCGCCTGCCACCCGCCATATCGGACGTGCAATGTCCGCCGGCGTTGCTATTTTTCGCCCCCATGTTGCCCCGGGCCCGAACCTCCGTCTCCCGTCCGCGGACCTGGGTGTTCCGGCTGATCCTCGCCGTGGGAGGCCCCATCTGCTGCCTGCTGCTGCTCGAGGGCGGCCTGCGGCTTGCCGGCTTCGGTTACGACCTCGATTTTTTCATCCGCGACGAAAAACCGGGATACTATCGCAGCAACCCGCGCTTCACCTCGCTCTATTTTCCCGCGTCCTTCGGCCTCAAGCCGGTGAATTTCCGCCTGCCGCGCGAAAAACCCGCCGGCAGTTTCCGAATTTTCCTCCTCGGCGAGTCCGCGGCGATGGGCGTGCCCGAGCCGGCGTTCGGTGTCGCGCCGCAGTTGCAGGCGCAGCTCCGCGCGATCCGGCCCGGCGCGCGCATCGAGGTCTACAACCTCGGCGTCACCGCCATCAATTCGCACGCGATCCTGCCCCTCCTCCGCGAGGCGCTGGATTTCCAGCCGGACCTGCTGGTGATCTACCTGGGCAACAACGAGGTCGTCGGTCCCTATGGCGTTCCCCCGTTCCCGCGCCCGCTGGTGCGGGCCAGCGTCTGGATCCGCGCCACCCGCACCGGGCAGCTCATGCAGCGGATCGCCGACAAACTCGGCCGCGCCGCCGCCGCGCCCGACTGGCGCGGCATGGAGACCTTCCTGCACAAGACCGTTCCTGCCGCCGATCCGCGCCTGGCGCGCATCCATGAAAATTTCGCCGCCAACCTGGACGCCATGCTGGCCGCGGCGCGGGGGGCGCGCGTGAAGGTCGTGCTTTCCACGGTGGCCGTGAACGTGCGGGATTGCGCGCCGTTCGTCTCGGTTCCGGGCGAGGGCGCGGCGGCGGCGCATTACCGGCGGGCGGTCGAACTCGACCAGCGCGGCGACCCGGCCGGCGCGCGGCGCGAATACTTCGCGGCCCTCGAGGGCGACGCCCTCCGCTTCCGGGCCGACGCGACGGAAAACGCGCTCATCCGCGCCGCCGCCCGGGCGGCACCGGAAACGGTGAAGCTGGTGGATGCGGCGCGCGAGCTGGGCGCCGATCCCGCGGCGGCCGCGCCGCCTCCGGGGCGCAACCTGTTTCTCGAGCACGTGCATCTCACCTGGGAGGGAAACTACGCCCTGGCCCGCCTGCTGGCCGCCGCCGCCGCCGACACGCTCTTCGGCCCGGCCTCCGCCCCGCGTCCGTGGCTCGATCCCGCGGCTTGCGCCGACGCCGTGGGCTTCACCCCGATCGGGCGCTACGCGCAGCTGCAGAGCATGGACAAGCTGACCGCCCGCCCGCCGTTCACGGGCCAGCTGCGCTTTGCCGAGGACCGCGCGCTGCTGGCGCGCGACATTGCGGCGCAAGCGGAACTGCTGGCGGCGCCGGGCGCCGTGCCGGCGATGGCGACGAAGATTTCCGCCGCGCTCGAACGCGATCCGCAAAACCAGTTTCTCCTCCACCAGGCGGCGCTCGCCGCGCTGCAGGCGGGCGATCGCGCGGGGGCGCTGCGCCTGCTCGACCGGCTCGCGGAGGCGCAGCCGTTTTCACCCGAGGAGGCGATGCTGCGCACCCTCGCGCTGCGCGGGCTCGGCCGGGCGGCCGAGGCCGAACCGGTCCTCCGGCGCGCCATCGCCGCGGAACCGTACTTTTTCCAGACCTACAACCTGCTCGCGCAGATCTGGGTGGAGGCCGGCCGCACCGCGGAGGCCCGCGCCTATTTCGCGGGGTTGGTGGCGCAATGGCCGGACAGCCGGCTGCTGCGGTTGACCTATGCGCAGGTGCTGGCCAGCGCGGCGGACTGGCCGGCGGCCGAGGCGCAATGGCGCGCCGCCCTGCGCGCGGCACCCGATGACGAATTCGCGCTGGATCCGCTGTGGCGGCGGTGCATCGCGACCGGCCGCACCGGCGAGGCGGTGGACCTCATGCTCGCCGCCTACGCCGCCAATCCGCGCAGCCGGGCCAACAACGGACGGTTGGTGGAATACGCCGCCCGGAGCGGCGATGAGGGGAAAGTCATCGAGTACCTTGGCGCGCTGGTGGAAAGCGGACCGGTGCCGGCCGCCTTCTACCGCGACATCGTGCCGCGGGTGAGGCGGGCGGAATCCCGCGAGGCGCTCCGGGGCATCCTGCAGCGCGGGCGCGTCGTGACCGGGGCGGCGGGCGACCAGGACGCGGTGGCGGAAATCGACCGGCTGGCGGTCGGGTGGTGAGGCCGGGGGCGCGGGCCGCGCGTTCAAAAGATAGCGCGAAACAGTGCGGAGGGAAGGGCTCCCGCACGTTGCAATTTTTCCGCTTCCGGCGAACGCTTTCCCACCCCCGCCCCACCCATGAAGCCCATTTTGCGTTCCCTTGCCCTCTGCATCGTTGTTTTCCTCGCCGGACCCGCGGCCCGCGCCGCCCTCGGCGACCCGTCGCTGCTCGGCACCGGGGCCGCCGGTGAAACGGTCCTCGTCCGCGATGGCCGCGCGGCGCCGATCCAGGTGTCGGCCAACGACTGGCCCGGCGTGCAGCGCGCCGCGCGCGATTTGCAGGCGGACCTCGAGCGGGTGACGGGCGTCAAGCCGGCGTATGGCCCGGCGCCGGCGCCCGGCGCCACGGCCATCCTCATCGGCACCGTCGGCAAAAGCGCCTTGATCGACGACCTGGTGGCGCGCGGCAAGATTTCCCCGGACGGTCTGCGCGGGAAGTGGGAATCCTTCCTCATCGCCACCGTCGAGCAGCCGCTGCCGGGCCTGGAGCGCGCGCTCGTCATCGCCGGCAGCGACAAGCGCGGCACCACCTACGGCATCTACGAGCTTTCCCAGCAGATCGGCGTATCCCCGTGGTACTGGTGGGCCGACGTGCCCGTGACGCACCGCGACACCCTGGCGGTCAAGCCGGTCCGCTGGCTCGTCGGCGAGCCGTCGGTGCGGTACCGCGGACTTTTCCTGAACGACGAGGCGCCCGACCTCACCAACTGGGTGCGGGCGAAATTCGGCAACGTGGCGCCGTCGGCCAATCCGCGCGCGCCGGCCAACATCGCGAACTACGGCCGCGAGTTCTACGCGAAGCTCTTCGAGCTGATGCTGCGCCTGCGCGCCAATTATCTCTGGCCGGCCATGTGGAACAACGCCTTCAACGAGGACGACCCGGAAAACCCCCGCCTCGCCGACGAGTACGGCATCGTCATGGGCACGTCGCACCAGGAGCCGATGCTCCGGGCGCAGAAGGAATGGGACTGGCGGTATCTCAAGACGATCGGCACCTGGAACTACGCCCAGCATCCCGACGTGCTGGAGGATTTCTGGCGCGAGGGTGTCCGCCGGAACAAGGCGTACGAAAGCATCGTGACCTTGGGCCTGCGCGGCGCCAACGACCGCGAGATGGCTCCCGGCGGCCCGGAGGCGAACCGCGCCCTGCTCGAGCAAATCGTCGACCGGCAGCGCGCCATCCTGCGCGCGGAGGTGAATCCCGACCTCGCGCAGGTCCCGCAGCTATGGTGCCTCTATAAGGAAGTGCAGGAGTTTTATGAACACGGCATGCGCGTGCCGGATGACGTCACGCTGCTCTGGGCCGAGGACAACTGGGGCAACATCCGGCGCCTGCCGACCGCCGCCGAGCGGAAGCGTCCGGGCGGCGCCGGCATCTACTACCACTTCGACTACCATGGCGGCCCGCGCAGCTACCAGTGGCTGAACACCAGCCCGATCCCGAAAATCTGGGAGCAGATGTCGCTCGCCAAGCAGTACGGCGCCGACCGCATCTGGATCGTCAATGTCGGCCATTTCAAGGGCTACGAGTTCCCGCTCGAGTATTTCCTGGGGCTCGCGTGGGACACGAACCGCTGGACGGGGGAAAACACCAGCGAATTCACGCGCCTCTGGGCCGCGCGCGAGTTCGGCGCGGATCAGGCCGGCGCCATCGCCGAGGTGATGGCGAAGTATTCGAAGTACAACGGGCGCCGGAAGCCCGAGATGCTCGCGCCCGATACCTACAGCCTGACGGACTACCAGGAGGCGGAGACCGTCGTCGCCGACTACCAGGCGCTCGCCGCGAAGGCGGAGGAGATCGCCAAGGCGGTCCCCGCGGCCCGGCAGGATGCCTACTACCAGCTCGTGCTGTTCCCGACGAAGGCCAGCGCGCTCGTCAACGAGCTCTACCTCGCGGCCGGCCGCAACGCGCTCTACGCGAAGCAGGGCCGGGCCAGCACCAACGCCCAGGCGGCCGAAGTGCTGGGACTCTTCCGGCAATTCAACGACCTGGTCGCCCACTACAACGGCGACTTCGCCGGCGGCAAATGGGCGCACTTCATGGACCAGCCGGTGCTCGGCTACACGACATGGCGCGACCCCCCGAAAAACAACCTCGACCACCTCAAGCTGGCGAACCTCACGCCGCTCGACCATGCCAGCCTCGGGGTCGCGGTCGAGGGCGCGTCCGCCTCCGTCGCGGGCGGCGAGGCGAGCCTGCCGCGGTTCGACACCCTCAATCGCCAGCGCTGCTACGTCGATGTTTTCAACCGGGGAAGCGGGCCGCTCGAATTCACCGTCAAGGCGGTCACCCCCTGGGTGAAGATCGACCGGGTGCAAAATCCCGCCACGGGGGACACCCGGCTGTGGATTACCATGGACCAGAGGTTGTTCCCGGCGGGCCTGAACCGGGACAGCTTTGAAATCATCGGCGCCGGTTCGCAGGTCAGGGTGAATTTCGAGCTGTTCAATCCGGCCGGCCTGACGCGCGATACGCTGGAAGGATTTGTCGAGGATCGCGGCGTCGTCGCGATCGAGCCGGAGCACTACAGCCGCCGGACCGACAGCGGCGCGAACCGCTGGCTGAAGGTCGACGACTATGGCCGCACGCTGTCCGGCATGCGCGCAATGGGTCCGGTGGACGCACCGAGCGCGACGCCGGGCAAGGATTCCCCCTGCCTCGAATATCGGATGTATCTTTTCACCGCCGGGCCGGTGGAGGTCACGGCCATCACCGCGCCGACGCTGAACTTCGTGCCCGATCGCGGCGTGCGCTACGCGGTGTCGTTCGACGACGAGGCCCCGCAGGTCGTCACGCTCGTGCCGCAGGGTTACCAGGGACAAAACCGCAATCCGGCCTGGGAAAAATCCGTCGGCAACAACGCGCATTACGGGAAGTCGCAGCACGCAATCGCGACGGCCGGCTACCACACGCTCAAGGTCTGGATGATCGATCCCGCGGTCGTCATGCAGAAGCTGGTCGTCGACCTTGGCGGACTGAAACCCAGCTACCTCGGGCCGCCGGAGAGTTTCCACCGTCCCGCCCGGCAATAGGGCGGGTCTGTGACCTGCCGCAGTTCGGCCGCGGGTTTTTCCGTTGTCCGGCGATTTGCGGTTGGCGCGATGGCGCGGTTTGCTTAACCGTTGAGCAAATGAACGTGCGGCACATCGCAAAACAGGCGGGCGTCTCGCCCTCGGCGGTCTCGCTGGCGTTGCGCGACAGCCCGCGGATTTCCGAGAAGACGAAGACGCTGATCCGGCGGCTCGCGCAGGAGGCCGGCTACACGCCCGACGCGCGGATCGTGCACCTCATGCGCCACCTGCGCAAACCGCGCGCGGTGCGGCAGCAGGCGAGCTTTGGCGTGATCTCCTTCTACGACAGCCTGCGGCCGTGGGAGAAATCGCCGCACCTGACGAAAATCCACGACGGCATGCAGCGCCGCGCGGGCGAGCTCGGCTACCGGCTCGAGCCGCTGTGGCTGCGCGCGCCGGGCATGACGTACCGGCGGTTCGGCGACATCCTCGCGACGCGCGGCATCGACGGGCTGCTCTGCTTCGGCAGCCCGGATTTCCAGCAGGAATTCCCCGCGGAGCTGGGCGCGCACGCCGTCGTCACCGTCGGCCTGAGCATCGCCACGCCGCTGCACCGCGTGACGAGCCATTTCTACAACGACACGCTGAACGCGCTGAACCGCGTTTACGCGCTCGGGTACCGCCGGCCGGGGCTGGTGCTCGGCATGCATGAGGACACGCGCAGCGCCTACGCGCATTCCGCGGCCTACCTCGGCTGGTGCGAGCACACCATGGGCCTGGCGTCCGCGCTGCCCGTGCTGCGCCTGCGGGAGGTGGAGGAGCCGCCGCTGACCGGCTGGCTGGTGAAGCACCGGCCCGACGTCGTTTTGTTCGTGCATTTGCCCGACATGATCGCGCGTTTTCGCGCCGTGTTGCGCCGGTTGCAGATTGCGATTCCCAAGAAGCTCGGGGTGGTTGTCCTGAGCCATGAAGTGCAGGGGACCGGCTTCTCCGGGCTCCAGCAAAACCAGCAATTGATGGGGGCTTGGGCGGTGGAATTGCTGGCGGCGCGCATCGCCAACCGCGATTTTGGCGTCCCGACCAACCCACGCACGGAGTTGGTTGAAAGCGAATGGATTAAAGGCGATTCCCTCAAGATGGCGAAGGGATAGTCAACCGTTGACGGTACGGAGGGTAGCGGCGGGGTCATATCGGGGTAGCCTCCCGGCTCACCCCATGAAGCTAGGCCTTGGCCTTTACCGTCACATGCTGACGCGTGAGAACTTCCTGTTCGCACGCCAGGCGGGCGCCACCCACATCGTGGCGCACCTGGTGGACTATTTCAAAGGGGGAGGGCATGTCGGCCCGGACGACCAGCCCACGGGCACCGACTGGGGGTGGGGGCTGGCCGGCGATCCCGACAAGTTGTGGACGACGGACGAGCTGCTGAAGATCCGCCGCGAGGCCGAGGCGGCCGGGCTCAAGCTGGAAGCCATCGAGAACTTCGACCCGGCGCACTGGGGCGACATCCTGCTGGATGGCCCGCAGCGCGCGAAGCACATCGAGAACGTGAAGACGATCATCCGTCGCCTCGGCGAGGCGGGGATCCCGATCATGGGCTACAACTTTTCCATCGCGGGCGTCGCGGGCCGCACCAAGGGCAACTACGCGCGCGGCGAGGCGCCGGCCGTGGGCATGGAGGGACCGTACGACTTGCCGATGCCCAACGGGCTCGTCTGGAACATGGTCGTCGATCCCACCGCGCCGACCAGCAACACGGGCACGATTCCCGGGGCGACGCCGGCGCAGCTCTGGAACCGGCTCGAGCGTTTCCTGAACGAGGTCCTGCCCGTCGCGGAAAAAGCCGGCGTGCGCCTTGCGCTGCATCCCGACGACCCGCCGATGCCGACGATCCGCGGTCAGCCGCGCCTCGTCTACCAGCCGCACCTCTACCAGAAGGTCATCGATCTCAATCCCAGTCCCGCCAACCAGCTCGAGTTCTGCGTCGGTTCGCTCGCCGAGATGACGGAGGGCGACATTTACGAGGTCGTCGACCGGTACAGCCGCCAGCACCGGCTCGGTTACGTCCACCTGCGCAACGTCCGCGACAAGGTCCCGTACTACAAGGAGACGTTCATCGACGATGGCGAGGTCGACGTGCTGCGCGTGCTCGCGATTTTGCAGAGGAACGGCTTCGAGGGCGTGGTCATCCCCGACCACGCGCCGCAGATGAGCTGCGCCGCGCCGTGGCACGCCGGCATGGCGTACGCGATGGGCTTCCTCAAGGCGGGGATCATGAGCCTGGAGGGGAAGCGATGAACCCAATGGTTTGTCATCGCGAGGCCCGCAGGGGCGGGCCGTGGCGATCCAGCTGGATTGCTTCGTCGGTCCGCGAAGCGGACCTTCTCGCAATGACATGGAAGGAGGGTGCCCCATGAGCGTCCGCCTGCATTTCAATTCCGCCACGACCGAGGCCGAAACCGGCGTCTCGCTCTTCACCTGCGCGGAGAAGCTCGGCATCCCGGTGCCCACCTCCTGCAACAAGCAGGGCAAGTGCAAGGAATGCGTCGTTGAGGTGACCGAGGGCATGGACCGCCTCTCGGCCCCGGCCCCGGCCGAGAAGCATTTGCAGGGCGCATTCCGGCTATCGTGTTGCGCGCGCATCGCGCAGGAGGCGGGGACCGTCCGCTGCCACACCATGCGGCGCGGCACGATGAAGATCGAGAAGCACGCCTTCGAGCTGCCGACCGGCCCGCGGCAGTGGCAGCTCGACCCGGCCGTCACCCGCGACGGCGAGCGTGTGCTGCTCGACGGCGCGGAGATCGACCGCCGCGCCGGCCCCCTGCACGGCCTCGCCATCGACCTCGGCACCACCACGGTCGTCATCCGGCTGCTCAACCTCGAGACCGGCGAGGTCATCGCCGACTCGTCCTTCGAGAACCCGCAGCGCTTCGGCGGCTCCGACGTGATGGCGCGCATCCAGTACGACACCGAGGACCGCACCAGGACGCTCCAGCGCACGCTCGTGGGTTACCTGGGCCGCGCGATCCTCGAGTTCCCCGTCGACCCGCGCTCGATCTACGAGGTGATCATCGCCGGCAACTCGACGATGCGGGACCTGTTTTTCAAGCTGTCGGTCTACTCCATCGGCCAGAGCCCGTACCAGTCGCTCACCGAGCTGGAGATGGCCGACGGCAGGCGCGCCACGACCAGCCTGTCGGACACGGCGCGCAAAATCGGCCTCCCCATCCATCCCCAGGCGCGCGTCTACGGCCTGCCCATCATCAGCGGACACGTCGGCGCCGACGCGGCGGCCTGCATGCTCGCGGTCGACCTTGCCAACGAGGAGCGCGTCGTCGCCGTGATGGACATCGGCACCAACACCGAGCTCATCGTGGGCAACAAGCACAAGGTCCTGGCCGCCTCGTGTCCCGCCGGCCCGGCCTTCGAGGGCGGCCAGATCACCTTCGGCATGCCCGGCCTGCCGGGCGCGATCGAGAAGGTCGTGATCCGCGACGACGGCGCGGTCGAGGCGACCGTGATCGGCGACGTGCCCGCCGAGGGCATCTGCGGCTCGGGCCTCGTGGACCTGATGAGCG
>CAYZSN010000048.1:0-14671 GCA_964481095.1 uncultured Oleiharenicola sp.
GATGTCGCCGAGGATGTCGTTCACCTCCTGGGTGATCTCGAGCTGCACCGAGCCGTCGTTGCCGATCAGCGGCTTCACGGTCAGCTCGATGCCGATGTCCTTCGACGTGATGGTGGACCGGTAGCCGTACCCGACGCCGGCGGTGGAGGCGGACGTCGCGTCGTTGAGGTAGCTGCTGATCACCGGGCGCTGCTCGCCGACGAAGATGGAGCCCTCCTTGTTGTGCGTGGTGATGATGGTCGGGACCGAGAGGATGGTGGTGTTGTTCTTGCGCGGCGTGGTGACCAGCGCGATGTCGGCGGAAAGCTGGGTCGAGCCATTGGCGGCGTTGGTGAACGTGCCGGTGACGCTGTCGACGCCGGCGGCGGACCCGTTGAAGCCGACCAGCTTGTTGTCCACGATCTTGAGGCCGAGGGCGCTGATGCCGCTGGTGGCCTCGTCGTTGAGCGTGACCTCGGCGATCACGACCTCGATGCGGACCTGGGCCAGCAGCACGTCGATCTGCTCGACGAGGTTCCTGATCAGCACGATGTCGTCCGGCGTGCCGGAGACGATGAGCGCGTTGCTGCGCTCCTCCGCGAGGATGGTGAGGAGCTTGCTGAACTCCTGCGCCGGCGCGAGCGCGGGCAGGAGGGTCGCGACCGTCTGCTGCCCCGAGGCCGGGGGCGCGGGCGCGTTGACGACGCGCGCCTGGTCGGCGCCGGCGCCGCGGGCCTCGTTGCGGCCCTGCACGAGCTGGCTGAGGAGCGTGGCGATTTCCTTGGCGGAGGCGTTCTTGAGGAAGATGACCTGGTTGCGGGTGTTGGGGTCGGCCGCGACGTCGAGCTTGGCGATGAGCTCGTCGAAGATCGCCTGCTGCCGGACGTCGGAGATCAGGATCACCTGGTTGGTGCGGTCGTCGGCCTGGTAGCTGGTGGTGGCGCCCATCTGCATCTGCAGCGGCCCGCCGAGCAGCGCGCGGAGCTGGTTCACGACGTCGGTGGCCTTGGCGGAGTGCAGCGTGTAGAATTTCGTCGTGTTGCCCTCCATGAAGGGCCGGTCGACGCGCTCGAGCAGCGCCTCGATGCGCTGCAGGTTGCTGATCGAGTCGGTGACGAGGGCGGAGTTGGACTTCTCGAAGATGACCGGGGCGGCGCCCAGGCCCGGGTTGAGCAGGGCGGAGATCTGTGGCAGGAATTCCGAGACGCGCAGGAACTGCGGGACGAAGAGCTTGCTGGCGATGCGGCCGCTGGGCGGCAGGTCGCGGGCGGAACCTTCGATGAACAGCGGGGACTCGGCGCGGGCGAGGTTGAGCGCGGTCACCTTGATGAATTCCGGGCCGAGCGGGATGACCGCGATGCCGTTGAGGTTGAGCAGGGTTTCCAGGGCGAGGATGGCGTCCGACCGCGAGGTGCCTTCCTTGAGGGTGAGGGTGTAGGTGCCGCCGGGCAGCGAGGGCGGACGGAGCAGGGTGCGGCCGGTCCAGCGCTCGTAGAGGTCGAGCACCTGGTCCACGGATTCGTTGCGCAGCTTCACCGGGCCGACGGTATCCGCGGCCGCGTTGTCCTCGGCGATGACCGCGGGGGCGGTGGGGCCGGGCAGGGCGGGGGGCGAGGCCGGGACCGCCGGCGTGGCCGCCGGGTTTTGCGCGAGCGGCGGGGGCGCCGACCGGGCGCCGGGCCCGGCGGCCAGCGCGAGGAAACCGGCCAGCAGCAGCCGGCTCGCACAGCGGGAAGGCGTGGAATTCATGAAAGGATCAATGTAGGGCGGCGCCGGCGGTTCGCGGATCAGGTGAAAACCTGACGCCGGGTACGGAATCCACCTGAGGCAGGAGGAGGTCCGCGTTCCATTGGTAGTGGGCCAGGCGGACGGCGGCGCCGCCGTAGGCGAGGGTGCCGACGCAGCGCGCGGTGGGCGTCAGCGGCTCGCTGCGGCCGGGCGGGACATGGGGCGCCGAGGCGTCGAAGCCGACCCCATGGAATTTTGCCGCGGCCTCGCGCTCGGTCCAGCGGCGGAAGAAGGCGAGCCGCCGCTCCGGCAGCGGCAGGGAGCGGTGGCGGAAGATCTCGGTCGTGGAAAAAATCCGGCTTTCCAGCAGGTAGAGGTCGGGCAGCTCCCGCACCTGCTCGATGTCGACGCCGAGCGGCTGGTTCCACGCCACGGCGACCAGCCAGAGCGAGCCGCAGTGGGACTGGTTGAAGGCGAGGTCGTTCACCGCGGGCGCCAGCTGGTCGGTGGTGACGGCCTGGTGGACCAGCAGGGGCTTGCCGAAGCGGCCGTAACTGAAGGCCAGCGCGGCGGGATCGCGGCCGGTGTAGCGCGCCAGCAGGTGGCGCAGGTTGCGGCGGGCCGCGACGAAGCGATGCCGGTCGGCGGCGAAGTGAAAGGATCCGGCGCGGGCGATCTCGTCCGGGCTCAGGCAGCCGGGCCGGTCGGGCTCGCCGTCGTCGAGCCACGCGCACCACAGGTGGATCTCCCGGCTGCGGAGCACGGGAAACTCCGTCGGGACGAGCCAGTTGATCTTGTCTTCCGCGGTCATGGGGGCGTCAGGCGGGCCGGAGGGCGGCGAGGGCGTGGCGCGGCGGCACCACCGGGGCGGGCGGCGTGAGCGCCGTCGCGGCGGCGGGGATGAGCTGGCCGTAATCGAGCTTGAGGATGCGGTCGGCGACGTCGAAGTAGCGGTCGTCGTGGGTGATCACGAGGATCGTCTTCCCGCGGTGCTTCAGCTCCGGCAGGAGCTGGCGGTAGAAGATCTCCTTGAACAGCGGGTCCTGGTCGGCGGCCCATTCGTCGAACATGTAGAACGGGCGGTCCTCCAGGTAGGCGGTGAGCAGGGCGAGCCGCTTGCGCTGGCCGGAGGAGAGGGCGGTGGTGGAGAGCCGGCCGCCGGAGATCTTCACCTTGTGGTTGAGGTGCAGCTGGGCGAGGAACTCCTCGGCCTGCAGCTCCGCGTCGGGCGAATTGAGGCCCAGCAGCGTCTCGAAGAGGTGGTAGTCGGCGAAGACGGTCGAGAAGAGCTGCCGGTAGTCGTCGCGGTTGGCATCGGTGACCGGGCGGCCGTCGACGAGGATGCGGCCCGCCTCGGGCGGGTACAGGCCGGTCACGATCTTCGCCAGCGTGGACTTGCCGCTGCCGTTGCCGCCGACCACGAACACCAGCTCGCCGCGCCGGAAGGAGAGGTCCACCGGGCCGAGGACGAACTTCTCGTCGCTCTGCTCGTTGCGGTAGGTGTGGGCGATGCCCTCGAACTCCAGGCGCGAGAAGGTGGCGCCGGCCGCGGCGGCCACGGGGACCTCGTCGGCCTCGCCGCCCAGCGACAGGCCGAGCGCGTCGATCTTGCGCAGCGCCACGTCGGCGCGGCTGAACACGGCCATGCTGCTCATGACGCCCGCGAGCGGGCCCATGAGGTAGAGCACGGTGAGCACGTAGCCCGAGAGCGTCTTGGTGTCGACGTGCCCCTGCAGGGGCAGCAGGAAGAGGATCAGGCCGACGAGCACGTAGAACAGGAAATGCGACCAGTTGTGCGCGAGCATGAAGCGGGTCTCGGCGGCGACGGTGTGTCGCTGGAACTCCCGGGTGCTGCCCTGCACGCCCTCGGCCAGGAAGGCTGCCCGGCGCTGCCGGTGCAGCTTCAGCTCCTTGATGCCCTCGGTGAGCGTGCGGAAATTCGCGTAGAGCCGCTCCTCCGCCTCGCGGGCGTGGACCAGCGAGCGGAAGCCGCTCGCGATGAAAAGCCGGTAGCAGCCCGCGCCGAAGACGATGAGCACGCCGAGCGCGAGGAGCATGTGCCAGGAGAGCAGGGCCATGTAGATGGCGCCGCCGAGCAGGATCGCGAGGTTCACCGTCATCGTCGGGAAGCCGAAGAGCGCCGACATCAGGCTGTTCACGTCGTCCACCAGCGTCACCATCACCTTGGAGGCGCCGACCTGCTCGAGGCGGCGCAGCGGCACCCCGAGGATGCGCTCGACCAGCTGCTGGCGCAGCTCGGCCACGGCCTGCTGCGAATAGCGGATGAGCCACAGCTGCGAGATGAAGCCGGTGACGATCTTGCCGAGGACCAGCAGGCTGAAGACGGTCGCCGTGAGGGCCAGGGTGACCTGGCGGTTCGGGTCGTTCAGCACGCGGTTGATGAGGGCGATCAGCCCGGCGTTGCAGGCGCCGCTCAGCAGGGCGGCGGCCACCGTGATCACGAGCATGCGGCGGCAACGGAGGAGGAGGAAGGAGAACAGTTTCATCAGGAGGCGGAAAGGACGGCGTGTTGGCGTTGGGCTTGGACAAGTTGCTCGAGGAAACGGCGGCCGAGGACGCGGACGTGGGGTTCCATGAAGATGCCCTCGTGGGCGCCGGGCACGTCGACGACGGCGACGCCGCCGCGCGCGAGCTGGCCCCAGCCGAAGAGGGGATCGAACGAGCAGAGGAACGGGTGGCCGCGCGTGCTGAAGAGCACGACCCGGCCGTTGAACGGCGCGGCGCGGTAGGAGGCCAGCGCCTGCAGGTGCGTGCGCCAGAGGCCGAGCTCGACCTCGGGGAAGAGGCTCACGTCGATGACCTCCTCGACGTTGAACGCCTCGGGCCGGCCGAGCAGGCGGTCGCGCACCCGGCGCGCGAGGATGCGGCCCTTGCGGCGCGCGTAGCGGACCTGGTCGCGGAACGGCTGGGCGGTGAAATCGCGGAGCCAGTTGGCCGTGTTGGCGGCAAAGCGCACGTAGAAGCCGGGCCGCCACCACGGCAGCTCCTGGTAGGTGCTGTTGGCCGCGGCGCTGTCGAGCAGCGCGACGAGCGCGACCTTCTCGCCGCCGGCCTCGAGCTGGCGCGCCATCTCGAAGACGACGTTGCCGCCGAAGCAATAGCCGGAGAGATAATACGGGCCCGCCGGCTGGACCGTGCGGATCTCGCGCAGGTAGTGCGTGGCCATTTCCTCGATGCGGGAAAACTCCGGGAGGCCGCGCATGCCGCGCGACTCGAGCGCGTACACCGGCTGGTCGGACCCGAGGTGCGGCACGAGGTTCGCGTAGGTCCAGAGGTTGCCGCCGCCGGCGCCGTGGACGAAGAACACCGGCGGGCGCGAGCCGCGCGGCTGCAGCGTGACCAGCGACGAGCACGTCGTGCGCGGGTTCGTTTCGCGGAGCCGGGCGGCGAGCTGCTCGAGCGTCGGGCACTCGAAGAGCGTGGCCAGCGGGAGGCGCCGGCCGAATTCCTGCTCGATGCGCGAGAACAGCCGGACGCCGGTCATCGAGTGCCCGCCGAGCTGGAAGAAACTGTCGTGCGCGCCCACGGGCGCCACGCCCAGGGTCTTTTCCCAGATCGCGGCCAGCTTCGCCTCGACCGCGTCGCGCGGCGGCACCACGGGCGGGCGGCCGGGGGCGGGCGCCGACTCGACCCGGGGCAGCGCGGCTGCGTCGACCTTGCCGTTGGCGTTGAGCGGGATTTCCGGCACCGGGACGAACAGCGCGGGCACCATGTAGTCGGGCAGCTGTTTCTGCAGGTGCTCGCGCAGCTCGCCTGGCTCGGGCCGGGCCGGCGGCCGCGCGGCGACATAGGCGACGAGGCGGGGACCGGCCACGGCGTCGCGATCCAGCAGCACCGCGGCCTGGGCGACGGCGGGATGCTTGAGCAGCACGGCCTCGATCTCGCCCAGCTCGAGGCGGAAGCCGCGCAGCTTGACCTGGCGATCGAGGCGGCCGAGGAATTCGATCGTGCCGTCGGGCAGCCAGCGCGCGAGGTCGCCCGTGCGGTAGAGGCGCGCGCCCGGCGTGGCATCGAACGGGTCGGGGACAAAGCGCTCGGCGTCGAGGTCCGGCCGGCCGAGGTAGCCCGCGGCCACGCCGGCGCCGCCGGTATGGAGTTCGCCCGGCACGCCGGCGGGCACCGGCTGGCGGAGCGGATCGAGCAGGTAAACGGTGGTGTTGGTGAGCGGGCGGCCGATGGGCACCGGCCGGCCGTCGTCCGGCACGGTTTGGATTTCATGGCCCGTGCTCAGGCTGGTGTTCTCGGTCGGGCCGTAGACGTTGAGCAGGCGCACCTGCGGCAGGCGGGCGCGGAAGCGCGCGGCGTGGACGGGCGACATCGCTTCGCCCCCGGTGAGGAGGTGGCGGACGCCCGCCAGGCGCTCCACCGGCCCGTCGACGAGCTGGTTGAACAGGCCGGTGGTGAGAAAGAGCACGGTCACGCCCTGCTGCGCGATGAAGTCGGCGAGCTCCCCGAGCGAGGGCAGGCCGGGCGGGAACACGGCCAGCCGGCCGCCGTTGAGCAGCGGGCCCCAGATCTCGAACGTCGAGGCGTCGAAGGCCACCGGCGCGAACTGCAGGCCGGTTTCGTCGGGGCCGAACCGGATGTAGTCGGTGTCCCGCACCAGCCGCACGATCCCGCGGTGCGGGATGCACACGCCCTTGGGCCGGCCGGTCGAACCCGACGTGTAGCACACGTACGCGAGGGAATCCGCGGTCACGGGCCCCGCCGGCGGCGTGGCCGGCTGGGCGTCGATCTCGTCGCGCGCCGCCTCCAGCGACACCAGCGCGGGCGCCGCCCCGGATGCCTCCCGGCCGACGGCCGATTCCAGCAGCGGCCGCAGGTGGTCCTGCGTGACCAGCACGGCGGGCCGGCAGTCGGCGAGCATGAGGTGCAGGCGCGCCGCGGGATAACCCGGGTCGAGCGACACGTAGGCCGCGCCGCTTTTCAGGATGGCCAGCAGCGCGACGGCGATCTGCGGGCTGCGCTCGAGGCAGAGCGCGACCAGCGCGCCCGGGCGCGCGCCGCGCTTTTGCAGGAGGTGCGCGAGCCGGTTCGAGTGCTCGTCGAGCTCGCGGTAGGTGAGGCGGGTGGCCGCGCCCGACAGCGCGATCGCGTGCGGCGTGCGCTTCGCCTGCTCGCGGAAAAGATCCGCCACGTTGCCCTCGCTGGGCCGCCGGTGGCGGTGGCCGCTCCACTCGTCCACGATCGTGGCGCGCTCGGCGGGCGCGAGCAGCGGCAGCTCGGCCACGCGGCGCGCCGGGTCCGCCGCCGCCGCGGCGAGCAGGAGCTCATAGTGCTCCAGCAGGCGGGCGATCGTGGCGGGCTCGAACAGGTCGGTCCGGAACTCCGCCGAGACGACGAGACCGTCGCCGGTTTCGGCGAGGGAGAGGGTCAGCTCGAACTTCGCGGTGCCGTTGTCCAGCTCGAGCGGCTGGAACGCGAGGCCGGCGGCCTGCGGCGGCGCGCCGCTGGCGCTCTGGAGCACGAACATGACCTCGAAGAACGGGTTGCGCACGGCGTGGCGGTCGGGCTGCAGCTCGGCGACCAGCTTCTCGAAGGGCAGGTCCTGGTGTGCCATCGCGCCGAGCACGGTTTCGCGCGTGCGGCCGAGCAGTTCGCGGAAGCTGGGCTGCCCGCCGGCGCTGGTGCGCAGGACCAGCGTGTTGACGAAGAACCCGGCGAGGTTTTCCAGCTCCACCTGCGGCCGGCCGGCGACGCACGAGCCCAGCACGATGTCGTCCTGCCCGGTATACCGGTGCAGCAGCGCCTGGAACCCGGCGAGCAGCGTCATGAAAAGCGTGGCGCCCTCGCGCTGGCTGAGCGCGCGGAGTTCGCGCACCAGTTCCGGCGGGAGGTGACGCGAGCGCGTGCCGCCCTGGATCGCGTGCCGCGCGGAGCGCGGCCGGTCGGCCAGCAGTTCCAGCGCGGGGGCGCCGGCGAGCTGCCGCCGCCAGTAGGCGAGCGCCTTCTCGAGCGCCTCGCCCTGGAAGGTTTCGCGTTCCCAGAGGGCGTAGTCGGCGAAGCGGATGGGCAGCGGCGGGAGCGGCGACTCCGCGCCCGTGGAAATGCTTTCGTACAGCACGGCCAGCTCGCGCAGCAGCAGGCCGAGCGTCCAGCCGTCGGAGACAATGTGGTGCATGCCGAGCAGGAAGACGTGTTCGTCCGGCGCCAGGCGCACGAGCAGGGCGCGGATGAGCTGGTCCTTCGCGAGGTCGTACGGCCGCCGGGCTTCCGTCGCCAGGCGGCGGTCCAGTTCCGCCTGCCGCTCGGCCGGCGGGAGCGAGCCGAGGTCGACCTGGGCCAGCGGCAGCTGCGCGGGATGCGCGAGTTCCTGCACCGGGCCGTGGTCGCGGGCGACGATGACGGAGCGGTAGACCTCGTGCCGGCGCACGAGCGCGTCGAGCGCCTGCTGGAAGGCGGCGGGGTTGAGCGCCCCGGTGATCCGCACGGCCTGGTACAGGTTGTAGAGCCCCGGCTCCGGCAGGAGCTGGTCGAGGAACCACAGCCGTTCCTGGCCGTGCGAAAGGGGGATGCTCGCGGCGTCGGGCCGCGGCGTGATGGCCGGCCGCTGGCCGGGGCGCACCGCCTGGCGGGCGCGCTGGAGGCGCTTCTCCAGGAGCGCGCGGCTGGCGCCGGTAAGATCGGGACGGGGACTGGCGGGAGGTTCGGTGATCACGTTGGTTCAGGCGACGGCGGCGGAGGCCGATGCGGATTCACGGGTTGAGCCTTCGATTTCCCCGGCGAGGGCCTGCTCGAGGTGGCCGGCCAGGCCGGCGATGGTGGGCGCCTCGAAGGCGAGGCGCAGCGGCAGTTCGATCTCGAAGGCCTGCTGCACGCGGGCGAGGGCCTGCGTGACGAGCAGCGAGTGTCCGCCGAGTTGGAAGAAATTGTCGTGGATGCCGACGCGCGGGAGCCGCAGCACGTCGCGCCAGATCTCCGCGAGGATTTCCTCGGTGACGGTGCGCGGCGCGGCGGCGGCCGGGACGGCGCCGGGCTCGGCCGGCGGCGGCAGCGCCTGGCGGTCGATCTTGCCATTGGCGGTGAGCGGGAAGGCGGCCAGCGGCATGATGGCCGAGGGCACCATGTACTCGGGCAGCTCGCGCGCCAGCTGGGCGCGGAGGGCCGCGGCGTCGGGCAGGCGGTCCGCGGCGGGGGGCGTGACGTACGCGATGATGCGCTTGTCGCCGGGCGCCGGCTCGTGGACGAGCACGACGGCCTGGCGGACTTCCGGCTGGCGGCACAGGGCGGTCTGGATCTCGCCGAGCTCGACGCGGAAGCCGCGGATCTTGACCTGGTGGTCGAGGCGGCCGGCGAATTCCAGCAGGCCGTTGTCGGGCCGCTGGCGCGCGAGGTCGCCGCTCCGGTAGAGGCGCGACGCGGGGTCGTCGCTGTACGGGTTGCGGATGAACTTCTCGCGCGTGAGCTCCGGCTGGTTGAGGTAGCCGCGGGCGAGGCCGTCCCCGGCGATGCAGATTTCGCCGACGACCCCGGGTGGCACGAGCTCGAGATTTTTATCCAGCACGTAGAACTGCGTGTTCGGGAACGGCCGGCCGAGGTTGCTGCGCACGCCCGGGCGGCGGAGGCCCCAGCTCGAGAAGGTCGTATCCTCGCTCGGGCCGTAGCCTTCGTAGACTTTCTTCAGGTGCGGGATGGCCAGCAGCTTCTCGGCGAGGCTGTCGGGCAGCGCTTCGCCCGCCATGAAGACGGTCTGCACGGAAGTCGGGAAGAGGCCGAGGCGGACGAGCTCGGCCACGACGGAGGGCACGCTGTTGACCAGCGTGATTTCCTGGCGCGTCGGCAGGCTGGCCAGCGCCAGCGTGTTTTCCGCGAGGTGGGCGGTGCCGCCCCAGGCGAGCGTCACGAAGATCTCGAAGATCGAAAGGTCGAAGCAGAACGAGGTGCCGGCCAGCACGCCGGAGAGTTCCTCCGCGCTGAACACGTCGCGGCCCCAGTACGCGAGGCCGACGACGTTGCGGTGCTCGATGGCCACGCCCTTCGGCCGGCCGGTGGAGCCGGAGGTGTAGATGACGTAGGCCAGGTTCCCCGGCTGCGGGCCGCCGGCGGGCTTGTCCGGCGCTTCGCGCCGGATCGCGGCCTCGTGGTCGCCGAGGTCGACGATCTCGCCGCCGGCAAATGCCGGCGGCGCGCCGGCCCGCGCCCGGTCGGTGATGAGGACCGCGGCGCGCGAGTCCTCGAGCATGTAGTGGATGCGGTCGGCCGGGTAGGCGGGGTCGAGCGGGATGTAGGCGCCGCCGGCCTTCAGGATGCCGAACAGCGCGGCGATCGTCTCCGGCGTGCGCGCGGCGTGGATGCCGACCGGGGTCTCGGGCTTGACGCCGAGGCGGCGGAGGTGATGCGCGAGCCGGTTGGCGCGCTCGTCGAGCTGGCGGTAGGACCAGCGCTGCGTGCCCCAGACCAGGGCGGTCGCGTCGGGCGTGCGCGCGGCCTGGGCCTCGAACAGCTCGTGGATGCACCGGTCGCGCGGGTAATCCATCGTGGCGCTGTTCCAGTCCACCAGGATCTTCCGGCGCTCGGCGGCGGTGACGAACGGCAGGAGCTGGACGGGCCGCTGCGCGTCGGCCGCGGCGGCGCCCAGCACCAGCTCATAGCGGTCGAGCGCGCGCTCGATCGTGTCCGCGTCGAACAGCTCCGTGCTGTAATTGCAGTCCACGGCGAAGTCGCGGTCGGTCTCGGTGACGTTGAAGTTGATGTCGAAGCTGACGAAGCCCTTCGGATTGGTCGCGGCCTCGACGGCGAGGCCGGCGAAGGCGAGCGCGCCGCGATGGCGGCTGACGTTGAAGGTGACGTTGGCCAGCGGCATGCGGTTCACGTCGCGCGGCAGGTTCAGGCGGCGGAGCAGGCTGGCGAACGGATGCTGCCAGTGCTCGAAGCCGTCGAGCGTGACGCGGCGCGCGGCCTGCAGGAAGTCCGCGACCGTCTGGCCCTCGGCGAGCCGGCTGCGGATCGGCAGGAGGTTCACGCAATGGCCGACGAGCGTCCTGAGGCCGGCGAGGACCTGCGGCGACGCCGGCACGCCGACAACGAGGTCGTCCTGCCCGCTCATGCGGTGGAGCAGGGTGGTGAAGGCCGCGAGCAGCACGGTGAAGTGGGTGGAGTCCGTCTGCGCCGCGAGCTGGCGGATGGCCGCGGCGGTGGCCGGCTGCAACCGGCGGTGCCGGTGCGCCGCCGCGTACGTGCGCACGGCGGGGCGCGGACGGTCGCCCGGCAGCTCCAGCACGGGCACGCCGTCGGCAAAACGGCCGGCCCAGTAGTCGCCGGCGGTCGCGTCGGGCCGCTCGAGCCGCCTGGCTTCCTGGCGGGCGTAGTCGCTGAAGCGCGCCGGCGGCGGCAGGGCCGGGGTGCGGCCGGCGCGGCGGGCGCTGTAGAGCTCCGCGAGTTCGTGCGCCATGACGCCCTGCGACCAGCCGTCGCAGATGATGTGATGCACCGCGAACACGAGCACGTGGTGGTCGGGGGCCGGGCGCAGGGCGCGCACGCGCCAGAGCGGCCCGTTCACCAGGTCGAAGGTTTCCCGGATGGTGCGGTCGAGTTCGGCCGCGAGGCGCCCGTCCTTCTCGGCCGGCGGCAGCGCGGTGAGGTCGATCACGGTGAAATCGGGCGAGGCCGCGGCGGCGATGCGTTGCGTGCCGCCCGCGGCGGGGAACGTGCTGCGCAGCGATTCGTGCCGGCCGGCGAGGTCGGCGAGCGCGGCGCGGAGGACGGACTCGTCGAGCGGGCCGTGAAGCTGCAGGGCGAAGGACTCGTTGTAGGCGGCGGACATCACCGGCCCCAGTTGCGCGGCATACCAGATTTCCTGCTGGGCCTGCGTGAGCGGGACGTCTTCGGCAGACGAGGGACGAGAGTCGGAGGTCGAAGGCGGGGGCGTTGGCTGGCTTTGGTCGTTCGACTTTTTTCCTTCGGCTTCCAGGTGCGCCGCGAGTTTGTCCAGCGACGGGTAGCTTTCGATCAACTGGCGCATGGTGACATTGGCGCCGAAGCGCTCGCGCAGCGCGAAGCTCACCTGCGTAAGCAGCAGCGAGTCGAGGCCCAGCTCGGGGAACGAGCGGGCCGCGTTGGCCCCGGAGAAGTCGTGCCCGGCGAGGTCGTGGAGGAGGGCCGCGAGGCGATCACGGACCGTAGCCGGCAGCGCGGTGACGGTGCGGTCTTCAGGCGAAGGTCGAACGGCGAAGGTCGAAGGCTCCAATTCATTGTGACTTTCGGCTTTCGGCTTTCGACTTTCGGCGGATTGAATTCCCGGCTCGATCCAGTGGCGCTGGCGTTCGAACGGGTAGGTCGGCAGCGGCACGCGGCGGCGGCGGGCGTTGCCGTGCCAGGCGTGCCAGTCCACGGGCACGCCGGCGATCCAGAGACGGCCGAGGGTTTCGGCCATGGCCGCGAGGTCGCCGGCCCCGGCGCCCGGGCGGCCGAGCGAGCCCAGCGGCGCGTGGTGCCCGGCCGCGGCGGGATGCTGGCGCGCCAGCGACGAGAGCACCTGGCCCGGCCCGACCTCGAGCAGCACGGGGCGCATTTCCCGCAGCAGCGTGGCGACATTGTCGGCGAACCGCACGGTCTGGCGTAGGTGCGCGGCCCAATAGCCGGGATCCGTCGCCTGCGCGGCGGTCAGCCACGTGCCCGTGACATTGGAGAGGCACGGGACCTGCGGGGCGTGCAGCTTGATCTTGCCGAGCGCGTGCATGAGCGGCGCGAGCACCGGTTCCATCATCGCCGAATGGAACGCGTGCGAGGTCACCAGCTTCTTCGCGCCGACGCCGCGGGCCGCCAGGCCTTGGGCGAGCGCTTCGATCGACGGCTCCGGGCCGGCGAGGACGCACAGCTCCGGCGCGTTGACGCCGGCGAGGGCGAGGTCGCCGGTCACCAGCGCCGCGGCCTCCGCCTCGGGCAGCCGCACCGCGAGCATGGCGCCGCGCGGCTGCGCCTGCATCAGGCGGGCGCGGATGACGACCAGCGCGAGGGCGTCCTCGAGCGAGAACACGCCGGCGAGGCACGCGGCGACATATTCGCCCAGGCTGTGCCCCGCCAGCGCCGCGGGTTTGATGCCCCAGTGCAGCCAGAGCTTGGCGAGGGCATATTCGATGACAAAGAGGGCCGGCTGGGTGATGGACGTTTCGTTGAGCCGTTGTGCGGCGGTTTCGTACTGGGCGGCAGCCGGGAAAAGGAGGGAACGGAGATCCAGGCCAAGGCGCGGCGCGAGAATGCGGCAGCATTCGCCCACGCTTTGTTGGAAGACGGGCTCGGACTGGTAAAGACCGCGCGCCATGTTGGCGTATTGGACGCCCTGGCCTGGAAAGAGAAACACGACGGGCGGGACGGTCTCGTCCGCCTTGCCGCCCGGCGTGCCGGCGGCGGCGCGCAGGCGGCGCACGGCATCCGCGCAATCCTCGGCCACCACGGCACGGCGGTAGGCGAAGGCCTTGCGGCCGGTCTGCAGCGTGCTGGCGACGTCCGCCAGGATGAGCGCCGCGTGCGACTCGAGGTGGTCCGCGAGGTTGGCGGTGGCCGCATCGAGCGCCGCGGGCGAGCGGGCCGACAGCACGAGCACCTCGGACGACTGGGCCGCCTCCGCGGGCGGTTGCGCCGGCGCCTCCTCCAGCGCCACGTGGGCGTTGGTGCCGCCGATGCCGAACGAGCTGACGCCGGCGCGGCGGGGCGTCGGGCCCTCCGGCCAGGGACGCGCGGAGTCCACGACATAGAACGGGCTGGAGGCGAAATCGATCTTCGGGTTCGGCGCGGTGAAGTGGAGGCTCGGCGGCAGCTCGCGCGCCTGCAGCGCCAGCACGGTCTTGATCAGGCCGGCGACGCCGGCGGTGATGTCGAGGTGCCCGATGTTGGTCTTCACCGAGCCCAGGCCGCAGAACTGCCCGCGCTCGCCCTGCAGGCCGAAGGCCTTCTTCAGGCCCTCGACCTCGATCGGATCGCCGAGCGGGGTGCCGGTGCCGTGGGCCTCGACGTAGGAAATGCTCTCGGGCGCGAAGCCCGCCTCGGCGTGCGCCAGCGCGATGGCCTCGGCCTGCCCGTCGCTGCTGGGCGCGGTGTAGCCGATCTTGACGGCGCCGTCGTTGTTGATCGCGGTGCCGCGGATGACCGCGCAGATGTGGTCGCCCGACGCCACCGCCTCGCTGAGGCGCTTGAGCACGACGACGCCCGCGCCGTCGCCGAGGACGGTGCCGGTGGCCCCGGCGGAGAACGCGCGGCAGTGGCCGTCGTGGGAGAGGATCCCGCCCGGGAGGTGGTACTGGCCGCGGCGCGCCGGGAAGGTGATGGACACGCCGCCCGCCAGGGCGACGTCGCACCGGTAGCTCAGGAGATTCTGCACCGCGAGGCACACCGCGACCAGCGAGGTCGAGCACGCGGTCTGCACGTTGATGCTCGGGCCGCGGAGGTTCAGCTTGTAGGAGACCCGCGTCGGCACGAAATCGTTGTCATTCGAGATGAGCGTCGGGAAAAAGCCGAGGTTCTGGACCAGCCCGGGGTTGCTGAGCAGGTTGGTGAACAGGTAGGTGTTCATGCTCGCGCCGGCGAAGACGCCGATGGAGTCCGGGTAGGTGTCGGGATTGCAGCCGGCGTTCTCCAGCGCCTCCCACGCGCACTCGAGGAACACGCGGTGCTGCGGGTCGGTGATGGCGGCCTCGCGCGGGTTCATGCCGAAGAAGGCGGCGTCGAACCACTCGGGGCGCTCCAGCACGGCGCGGGCCTTCACGAAGGCCGGGTCGTCCAGCCGCGGCGGGTTCTCGATGGGCAGCCACTGGACCTCGTCGTCCGTGAAGAACGACACGGCCTCGCGGCCGGCGCGCAGGTTCTGCCAGAATTCCGCGAGGTTCTTCGCCTGCGGGAAACGGCCGGCCATCCCGATGATGGCGACGGCCTCGGGTGCGGGATCGGGGCTCATGGGCGGGGCGCGGCGACGGGCGGCCGGCGGCGGATGGCGGCGGCCTGGCGCAGG
>CAYZSN010000049.1:0-3349 GCA_964481095.1 uncultured Oleiharenicola sp.
ACACCGTCGTCCCGAAGTCGCTGCTGGCCTGCGATGCCGCCGGTGCCGCGCACCCGGTGCACGCGCTCTGGAACCGCCGCCACACGACGAAGTTCAACGGCGTGGCCTACCCGATCCAGAAGGCCGCCGCCGCGATCTACACCGACGCCGGCAAGCAGCAGACCAAGGCGCTGATCGATTTCTACCTCGCGAACGCCAAGCTCATCCGCGACGCGATGACGAAGCTCGGCTTCACCTGCATCGGCGGCGACAACGCCCCGTACATCTGGGTGAACACCGGTCGCGACTCGTGGGAATTCTTCGACCTGCTGCTGAACCAGGCCCAGGTCGTCTGCACGCCCGGCGCCGGCTTCGGCCAGTGCGGCGAGGGCCACGTGCGCATCAGCGCGTTCAACTCCCGCGAAAACGTCGAGACCGCGCTCACCCGCATTGCCGGCGCGTTGCGCAGTTGAAAGGTGAAGGTTGAAAGCTGAAAGCAGGACCAGCCGTTCGGTCCTTCAACTTTCATCATTCAACTTTCAACCGGCCTGACCCGGTCCGCCAGCCGGTCGAGGTCCGAGCCTTTCAGCAAAAGCTTTACCGCTTCCTCGAGCCCGGCCGCGTCCTCGCGGTCAAAGCGCGCCAGGCTCGGGCTGTCGAGGTCGAGCACGCCGCGCAGCTTTCCCTCATGGACAAGGGGCACGACGATTTCCGAGCGCGACGCCGAGTCGCACGCAATGTGGCCGGGGAACGCGTGCACGTCCGGCACGATGACCGTCTCGCGCCGCTGCGCCGCCGTGCCGCACACGCCCTTCCCGAGCGCGAGGCGCACGCATGCGACCTTGCCCTGGAACGCCCCGAGCACGAGCTGGCCTTCGCGCAGGAAATAAAAGCCCGCCCAGTTCAGGTCGGGCAGCCCTTGGTAAAGCAGGGCCGCCATGTTCGCCGTGTTGGCCAGGCCGTCGCGCTCGCCGGTGAGCACGCCCGCAAGCTGGGCGTTGAGCGAGCGGTAGGCTTCGGCCTTGCCGAGGCCGGCGGTGGATTGGACGACGTGCATGGCGACACACAAAGCATCGGCGTCTTCGCTGCAACCCTTGTGGGAGGGGCTTTATGCCCCGACAGGCAGACCGCGTAGTCGGGGCATAAAGCCCCTTCAGGCGCCCGTGATCGCGGCCGGCGCGTGGTCGTGGACCCAGAAGCGCGAGACGACCTGGTGGTCGCGCTTCAGCTCGTAGCCCCACTCCGTGTCCTTGATCTTGATCTCGACGACGCGGCCGGGCCGGTCGCTCATCCCGGGATCGTTCACCGCTTCCTGCCATTCGCGCAGCACTTCCATTCGCGCGGTGTCGAAGGCCTGCTCGACGTCGCTGAACTCCCCGCACCGCCGCACTTCCTGCGTGAGACGGCCATCCGGCGCCTGCTTGAGGACGAAGCGCAGGACTGAGTAGGCGGATTTCATGGATGATTTACCACGGCCGTGCTTAAGCCGGAACCATGCCACGCCAGCCCGCGCTGTGAAGGCAATTTTCGTGGGAAAATGTTATTTCTGCTCCACCGCCGCCGCGATGGCCTCGGCCAGTTCGGCCACGGATTCGTGCAACAAGCCCACGAGCGCGCCGTAGTCCCGCCCATCCCACTTCCGCGCCGTCGCCGTGAAAGCGCCCGGCCGGGCCTCGCCGCCGGAAGGCGTCACCGCGTAGGTCGCCGCGAGCTGGACCGAATTGTTTTCGTAGCGAACCAGTTCGCAGCGCTGGATTTGCACGGTGACGACGGCGGCGCCGCCCAGCTGCCGCAGCCGGTTGCGCAGCACCTGGGTGATCGCCTCGTCGAGGGGCTCCGCCCAGCGCACGTCGTCCAGGTAAACGATCTCGTTCTCCGACACCCGGACCGCCATCGCGCGGTTGCGAAGATGACCGGCCAGCCGCACCGGCCGGACCACGACCGCGTCCGGCACGGCGGCGCCGGCCGCCGCGCCGCTGAGCGTGAAATGCCGCACGGTGTCGGCCTGCGGGGCTGGAAGGCTGCAGGAAGCCAGAAGACCGAGCACCGGGCACAGAAGACAGGAGGCGGCGAGACGCGGGTTCATTTTTCGTCCTTTTTCTTTTTGCCCACGAGCAGGGCGCTCGGGTTGCGCTCGATCGCACTGGAGAGATTCTCGAGCGCGCTGGCCGCATCGGCCACCTGCCGCAGGGCGGTGGTGAGCTCGTCACCGATCTGGCCCTGCTGCTGCACGAAGCGGCGGGTCGTGGCGGCGGTGGAATCGAGCGTCTTCAGGGCCGACTGCGCGGAAACGAGCGTCTTGTGCAGGTCCTCGCTGACGGGACCGACCTGCCCGTCGAGCTTGGCGAGCGCGGCCTTGGCGGTGACGAGGGCCTCGTTCAGGTTGACGAACGCCTGCTTGGCGTCGGGCGAATCGACAAACGCCGAGACCGAGTCGGCCGCGTGGCCGACCTTGTCGCTCAGCGTCTTCATGTCGAGGTCGTTGATCTTGCGGTTGGTCGAGGTGAGCAGCGTCTTGAGCTCCTTCGAGAGGCCGGCGAAGTCGATCTTCTTCAGGTCGGTGAGGATTTCGCTGATGCTGGCCTGGTATTCCGAAATGGCCGACGGCACCGAGGGGATCACGACGAGCTTGGGCGCCTCCGCCAGCACCGGCGCGGGATACTGCGCGGGATCCGCAAAATCGAGCTCCACGAACAGCAGGCCGGTCGCGAGCCCGAGCACGCCGAGCTGGGCGCGCAGCCCGTGGTCCACCATCAGCTTCACGTCCTTCGGGCCGGTGACCTTGAGCTGCATGCCCTTGGCATCGGTGATGACGTTGCGGTTGAGCTCGCAGGTGACGGCCACCACCGAATGGTTGGCCACGTCGTCGTAATAGATGGCGAGGTCGACCACGCGGCCGACGCGCACGCCGCGCAGCTTCACCGGCGAGCCGAGGTCGAGGCCGTGCACCGACTCGTCGAAATAGACCATGAAGCGCTGCGGCCGGGAAAACAGGCTGAGCCCGCCGAAGGAAAGCAGGGCGATCACGCCGAGGGCGAGGGCGCCGAGCACGAACATGCCGACGACGGCGGGGCTGACCTTGGTTTTCACTGGGTGGGTTGGTTAGCGGGAAGCTGGTAAAATGGACAGGATTTTCCGGTCACGGTGCCGGGAGACGGTCGCCGCGGTGCAGGAATTCGATGACGCGCGGGTCGCGGCTGCCTTCGGCCAGCTGCCGGGGCGGCCCCTCGGCAATGATGCCCTGCTGCTCGCGGTCGAGCATGATCACGCGGTCGGCGATGCCGAAGATCGAGGCCAGCTCGTGCGACACCACGACCAGCGTCGTGCCGAAGGACTCGCGCACCTGCAGCACCAGCTCGTCGAGCTTGCG
>CAYZSN010000050.1:0-2707 GCA_964481095.1 uncultured Oleiharenicola sp.
GAGATGGCGGGCCCCCCGATCTGGGATAAGCATAAAAACTTTTTCCTGTGTTGAGCTTTTTTTTCCCTTGGTTATATTGGTGGCGGGCGCGCGTCCCTGCGCGCGGTCGAACGTCACCTCGGCCCGCCGGGACGCGCGCCCTCCAGATTTTGTGGGCAAGTTGCTTATTGGTCGCCGGTCGGTTGCTCGCCGCCTTCGACTTCGCCGATGTGCAGGCCCGCGCGCAGGCGCTGGCGGCCAAACCTTACGTTGTGCCGGCGGAGGATCTCCCGGCGTGGATGTTGTCGCTCAACTACGAGCAGCACCGCGCCATCCAGTTCAACGCCGGCCACGCGTGGTGGCGGCGGGAGAAGCTTCCGTTCCAGCTGCAGTTCTTCCATCCGGGCTGGCTGTTCAAGACGCCGGTGCGGATCAACGAGATCGTCGACGGGCGCGCGCGGCCGATCGATTACGCCAGCACGCTCTTCAACTACGGCCCGACCAGGCCCGGCGAGATCCCGGCGCACACCGGGTTCGCGGGCTTCCGCATCCATTACCCGCTGAAGCTGCCCGACGACGAACTCGCGGTCTTCCTCGGCGCGAGCTATTTTCGCGCGGTGGGGCGGGGGCTGGCCTACGGCCTCTCCGCGCGCGGCCTGGCCGTCGACACCGGGGAGCCGAAGCCGGAGGAATTTCCCCGTTTTGCGGAATACTGGATCGAGCGGCCCGCCCCGGACGCCGCCGTCATCACGCTGTTCGCGCTGCTCGACAGCCCGAGCGTGGCCGGCGCGTACCGCTTCAGCTTCCACCCGGGCGACGAGACCGTCACCGACGTGCAGGCCGCGCTCTTCTTCCGCCGCCACCCGGCGGTCGTCGGGCTCGCGCCGCTCACGAGCATGTTCCAGCACGGCGAGAACACCGGCTGGTCGCGCGACGATTACCGGCCCGAGGTCCACGACTCCGACGGCCTGCTGCTCCACACCGGCGCCGACGAATGGATCTGGCGGCCGCTGGCCAACCCGCCGGCGACGCGCGTGTCGACGTTCACCGACCGCGCGCCGCGCGGCTTCGGCCTGCTGCAGCGCGACCGCGACTACGCGCACTACGATGACCTCGAGGCCAACTACCACCTGCGGCCCAGCGCCTGGGTCGAACCGCAGGGCGACTGGGGCGCAGGCGCCGTGCGCCTGCTCGAAATTCGCGCCGCCGACGAGACCAGCGACAACATCGTGGCCTGCTGGGTGCCGGCCGCGCTGCCGGCCGTGGGCGAGCCGCTCGCCTTTTCCTACCGCCTCCACTGGTTTGGCGAACAGGGGCCGAAGCCGCCGTCGGGTTACGTCGTCTCCACCCGGCAGGGCGCGGTGCTCGACCATCCGGAGCGCCGGCGCTTCGTGGTGGATTTCGGCGGCATCCCCTTCGACGGCCCGCCGCGCGACATGCGCGCGATCGTCAGCGTGGGCCCGGGCGCGAAGCTTGTGACCTCGGCGGGCGTGCAGGTCATCCGGCCGCTGGGCGTGTGGCGCGCCGTCTTCGAGCTGGCGCCCGACGGCTCGGGCCGGCCGGTGGAGTTGCGCTGCTTCCTGCAGGACGGTAAGGACATTCTCAGCGAGACATGGAGCAACCTCTGGAACCCCTGAACGCCTTCCGCCCGCGCACGGGCACGCCGGAACAGTGGAACGCCGCCTTCATCCGCGTCGAGGATTACCTGCGCGCGCACCGCGTCCACAACCGCCTCCAGCAAATCACCATCCTCGAGAAGGTCATCGCGCGCGCCGCCCGTCGCCACGAACAGGACCCGTCGCTCGAGCCGACGACCCTCGCCGCGGAGGAGATCGACCGGATGATGGACGAGTGGTTCGGGGAGCTGCTCGGCGACAAGAACCTCCCGCACGAGCGCATCGCGGTCGAGGGACGCGTGGCCCTGCTGTTGTCCGACGGCGTGGAGCGCTGGCCCTACGCCTTCCTCGACGAGCGGCAGGTGCCGCCGGAGTTCGCCGCCGAGATGCAGCGCCGCTCCATCCAGGCCGGCCCCGACATGACCGTGACCAGCATGGTGCCGCGCCCGATCGAGCTTGGCGCGTTCACCGAGGTGGCCGGCCAGACCTTCGAACAGATTGAGAAGTGGCCGATCCTGCGCGTCATCCTGCTCTGGACGCTGTTCCTCTCCGTCCTCGCCCTCGTGTTCTACGCCACCCGATGAAGACCGCGTGTCCTTCGATCAACACACCCCGGCGCGTTGCGCCACCCCTCTTGATGGAGGGGATTCCCGGCTGTGCGGAATTGAGTCCCCTCTGGCAAGAGGGGTGCCCGTCAGGGCGGGGTGTGTAGCGGGCCTTTGTTCGATCTGACCATGCCCACCGCCTTCAACGTCGAGCAAGTGGACCAAGCGCGCGTCAGCCGGCGGCGCGTGACGTTCTTCTGCCTCGTCTTCGTGCTCACGAGCCTCGCGGCGTGGTTCATGGCCGACATCCTCTGGCAGGGGCCGGTGAACCTGCTTGAACTGCCGGTCCTCGCGCTCTTCACGATCCTCTTCGCCAACATCGCCACCGGCTTTTGCACCGCGCTGCTCGGGCTCTACGTCATCAACCGCGGCGACACCGCGCGCATCTCGCGCACGATCGAGGGCGAGCCGCTCGCGAAGCTGCCGCTGGGCAGCACCGCGATCGTCATGCCGGTCTTCAACGAGGATCCCAGCCGCATCTTCGAGGGCCTGCGCGTCATCTACCGG
>CAYZSN010000051.1:0-22169 GCA_964481095.1 uncultured Oleiharenicola sp.
GCTCGGATCCTTCGCACGGCTCAGGATGACGGAGAGGTAAGGCGGGGAGGCGGGACTGCCAGTCCCGTCTCCAGACAATCACCGGATCGCCTTCAACGCGGCCGCGACGTTGGCCGGCACAAAGTTCGTCACGTCGCCCCCGAGCTTGGCGATCTGCTTCACGAGCGTGGAGCTGGTGTAGCTGTAGGCCTCGTTGGGCATGACGAAGATCGTTTCCACCTTGGGCTCGAGGTGGCGGTTCATCAGCGCCATGTTGAACTCGAACTCGAAGTCGGAGAGCGCGCGCAGTCCGCGGATGATCGCGCCGGCCTTCTGGCGGCGCGCGAAATCCACGAGCAGGCCGTCGAAGCTGACCACCTCGACGTTTTTCAGCTTGGCGGCGTTGGCGCGGACGAACTCGACGCGCTGCTGGGCGGGGAACAGCGGCTCCTTGGTGGTGCTCAGGGCGATGGCCACGGTCACGCGGTCGAACAGCCGGGCGGCGCGCTCGAGGACATCGAGGTGCCCGTTGGTCACGGGATCGAACGTACCGGGGTAGATGCAGTGCTTCATGCGGGAGATGCCGTCATTGCGAGGAGCCGGAAGCGACGAAGCAATCCAGCCGGATCGCCCGGCCCGCCGGACGGGCCTCGCACGGACAATCAATTCCGGCCGGCCCGGGATGGCGAGGACGTTTTGTGTCAAATCCCGGTTGCCAAGCCCCGGGCGGGATACTCGACTGCTGGCCGTGCGCTTTACCATCGCCAACTGGATGACCGTTTCGCGGGTGCCCGCGATGTTCGTCATCGTGTGGCTCATGAACCGCGACTTCGCCTGGGCGCCGACGATCGCCTTCTGGCTCTTCATCGCGGCGGCGCTGACCGACTGGTTCGACGGCATGGTCGCGCGGGCGCGCGGCGAGGTGTCGTCCTTCGGCCGCTTCATGGATGCGGTGATCGACAAGGTGATGGTCATCGGCCTGATGATCGCGCTCGTCGTCGGGAAATATTTCATGGGCCACGAGGTGATGGCGATGGGCCTGCTGCTGTGCATCCTCGGGCGCGAGTTCGCCATTTCCGGCATGCGCATGGCGGCGGCGACCAAGGGGCTCGTGGTCGAGGCGGACGCCAGTGGCAAGATCAAGACCTTCACCCAGCTCAACGCGATCGGCTGGCTGATGGGCGCGCGGATGTTCCAGCGCGACTTCGGCGACATCTTCCTCGGCGACGACGCCTCGATCCTCACCGTCCAGTACATCGGGATGGGCTTTTACGTGCTGTCGGCGATCCTGACGATCACGTCGGGCATTTCCTATTTCCGGAAACACGGCCACGTGGTGCTGGAGTAAATGCCATGGGCCGTGGTGAACCGAAATGGCTGCGGTGGCTGCCCGCCAAGTTCGTGGTGGCCGTTGCGACGCTCGGGCCGGTCGGCATGAAGCTGAAGGCGCCGGGCACGTGGGGCTCGCTCGCCGGCCTGCTGTATTTCACGGTTTTCTTCCGGCACGTGCGCTGGGAGGTGAACTTTGCCTGGAGCGTGGTGGCGGCGTTCATCGCGGTGGGCTTCACCGGCGAGGCGGCGCGGCGGATGGGCCGCACCGACCCCGGCGAGGTGATCCTCGACGAGTTCGTCGTCATGCCGCTGGTCTTCCTCGGCTGGCGCGCGGGGGGGACGGCGACGTGGCCCGAGTGGGGGCTGCTGTTGGCTGGCTTCGGTTTGTTCCGCCTCTACGACATCCTGAAGCCGTTCGGCATTTCGCGCCTGCAGCGCTGGCCGGGCGGGTGGGGCATCGTCGCCGACGATTTCGTCGCGGCCCTCGCCGCCTGCGGCACGCTGCACCTCGTGGCGTGGCTGTGGACGTGGCGCTGACTCAGGGCTTGCCGGATTCGGCCGGCTTGAGCGACCGGACCTTCTCCATGACCTGCCGGAACGTGATTTCGGCGCGCACCCGGTTCGAGAAGCTGATCTCGCTGCCGTCCGGGCCCCACGAGATGCGCGCGCCCAGGCCCATGATCCACTGGATCTTGGAGTTGAAGGTGAATTTCCTGGGCACGTACCACAGCACGCTCGGCTTCAGGTAGAAGAAATCCTTGGCGTCGTTCCCGATCTGCCGGGTGGTCGCATAGGTGGCCGCCATGGTCCACTGGACCTGGCCGAGGTCGTAGATGGCGCCGGCCGTGAAGTTCACCGAGTCGTCGAGCGGCTGGTTGCGCACCGGCGTCCCGGGAATGCCGCTGTCCGACACGAGGTCGAGGCCGATGCCGCTGAAGGTCGTGAGCTTCCAGTGCTCCCGCGAACGGTGCTGCACGAACAGGGCGGGGGCGAGGTGGTTCAAGCCGTCGGTCATGTCGATCGGCGCATGGCCGACCGGGCGGTCGACGCCGAGCGTCAGGCTCGTTTCCATCGCGGGCCGCGGCCAGGCGGGGATGACATACTTGATGCCGAGGCGGACGTCGCCGACGCCGTAACCGTCATGTCCGCCGCCGAGCCCATGGTTGAAATAGGTGGCGGCGGACGGCGCGATCTCGAAGTGGTTGTTCAAGGCCCAGCGAAAACCGACGTCCATGCGCATGAAGTCGCGGCGCACGAGGTCGCCGAAATGCGGGTGCAGGATCAGCTTCACGGTGCCCGGCGGGTCGATGTCGGGGAGGTCGAAGTCGAACAGGCCCTGGATGCGGGAATAGAACGAGCGACGGTCGGGCGGGGCGACGCTGTCGGCGGGCACGACTTGCGCGCGAACGGCCGGCGGGGCGACAGCCAGCAGGAGGAGGATGGGAAGGAGGCGGCGCACTGGTTGGGTCAGGGCAGGAGCTGCAGGCTGTCGAGCGGCAGGCGTACGAGCAGGCCTTGTTGCAACACATCCACCGACACCACAATTCCCCGTGGGTTCACCGGATCGTCGACGTATCCTTCCAGTCCGTTCAGGGGGCCGCCCACCACCCGCACATGGGTGCCCTTGCGCATCAGGGGATGCAGGGCCGCTTCGAGGCCCGAGGCGCAGATGGCTTTCACGTCTTCGATCTGCCGCAGGAATACCGGCTCGTTCTCGACCGCCATGGCGCGCACCAGCAGGTCCTGCTGGTAAATGCGGGTCTTTTTCGCCGGCTCGATGCGCGTGAACACGTAGCCCGGGAACAGCGGCTTGGTGAACCGCTTCTTCTGACCGCCGTAATTCCGCACGCTCTGGATCAGCGGCAGGTAGTGCGCGAAGTGCTCGCGCGCCGCCAGGTCGGCGAACTTCTTTTCGCAGCGGGGCTTCGTGTGGCAGACAAACCACCGCGGTTCGGAAAAGTCGGGCAGGTGCTGGCCCATGCGTCAGAGCGCGGCCAGTTTCCGCAGCGCCTCGATATAGCCCGGGAATCCCCGGCCGCTGATCATCGCGAGGCAGGCGCCGGCGGTCACCGAGTGCCGGCGGAAGGATTCGCGCTTCTTGATGTCCGAGATGTGCACCTCGATCGCCGGCCGCGGGGCCACGCTCTTCAGCGCGTCGTGCAGCGCGATGCTCGTGTGCGAGTACGCGCCGAAGTTGACGATGAAGCCCTCGGTGCCGCCGTCGGCCAGGGCATGGATGCGGTCGACCAGCGCGCCCTCGTGGTTCGACTGGAAGAAGGTCACGCGGACGCCGAGCTGCCTCGCCTCGGCGCGGATGAGCTGCTCGAGGTCCTTGAGCGTGGCCGTGCCGTAGATCTCCGGCTCGCGCTTGCCGAGCCGGTTGAGGTTGGGTCCGTGGAGGACGGCGATCTTCTTCATCGGGCGGATCAGAGGGGGTTTTCGGTTTCGATGAATTCCCAGGGCAGGCGGAATTTCTTCGCGAGCTCGGCGGCGAGCGCCTTCACGCCGTGGACTTCCGTGGCGTAGTGGCCGCAGCAGATGAGGTTCAGCTTGTGCTCCTGGGCGTAGTTGAACCATTCCTCACGCAGCTCGCCGGTGATGAGCGTGTCGACGCCGGCCTCGAGCAGGTGCGCCACGGCGCCGTTGCCGGAGCCCGTGCAGAAGGCGACGTTCTTCGGGGCGGGGGAGCCGCACTCGATCGCGACCACGCGGGGGTAAAGCTCCTCGAGGCGCGCCACGAGCTGGCTGCGCTTGAACTTGTTGGTCGCGATCCAGGCGATGAGTTCGTTCTCGTGCGGCAGGAACTGGCGCCGCGGCTTGAGGCCGAGCTGGCGGGCCATGATGACATTGTTGCCGAGCTCCTCGTGCGCATCGAGGGGCAGGTGGCTGGAATAGACCGCGCAGTTGCCGCGCACCAGCGCGGCGAACCGGCCGTACACCGGCCCGGTCAGCGGTTGCACGCCGCCCCAAAACAAGCCGTGGTGGACGATGAGGAAATCGACCCCGCGCTCGACGGCGCGCTCGAAGGGCACGAGGCCCGCGTCCACCGCCGCCCCGATGCGCGTCACCCGCCCGTCGTTGGCCACCTGCAGCCCGTTGTGGGCGCCGGGGAAATCCTTGAACGAGGGCCGCCGGGTGCGTTTGTCGCAGTACTCGACGAGTTGGGAGAGCGAAGCCATGCGCGCAGGTTGGGGGGCGGGCTGGTGGCGGGCAAGCCCGCACCCGGGCCAATGTTCCCCCTTGCCACGACCCGCGCGGTTCCCACCGTTGGCGGGATGTCAGATGGCAACCACAGCCTCGTCGACCTGGTCGCCCAGGCCACGGCCACCTTCGGCCGCCGCCCCAGCTGGGACGAGTACTTCATGGCCACGGCGAAGCTGATCGCGTCCCGTTCCAATTGCGAGCGTCTCAACGTCGGCTGCGTCATCGTCACCGCGGGCGACCGCAAGAACCGGCTCGTGGCCGCCGGCTACAACGGCTTCCTGCCCGGCACGCCGCATGTGTCGCGCGTCCGGGACAACCACGAGCAGGCGACGGTCCACGCGGAGCAGAACGCGATGGCCGACGCCGCGCGCCGCGGCTCGGCGGTCGACGGCTGCATCGCCTACGTCACGCACTACCCCTGCATCCATTGCGCCAAGATCCTCGCGGCCTCGGGCATCGCGGAGATCAAGTATCACGAGGACTACGCCAACGACCCCCTGGTGGGGCCGATCCTGGCAGATGCCGGCGTCAAACTGACGAAACTTTGAAAAAGACATGTCATCGCGAGCCCGCATCGCGGGCGTGGCGATCCAGCTGGATTGCTTCGTCGCCCGAAGGGCTTCTCGCAATGACGCGGAAGGAAATCCCATGAAGGAACGCCGCACCGCGCGGAAATCCCCGAGCCTTGCCGGCCAGTTGCTGCTGGCGCACCCGGTGCTGCAGGATCCGAACTTCCGGCGCACCGTCGTGCTGCTCTCGTCCCACAACGCCGACGGCGCGATGGGCGTCGTTTTGAACCGGCCCCTGGGCCGCCAGCTCGGCGAGCTCAACACGGACTTCGCGCTCAGCCCGCTGGCAGGCGTGCCGCTTTATCTCGGTGGTCCTGTCGAACCGGAACAATTGATCATCGTGACGTGGCACTGGATCCCGGCGGAGCAGGCCTTCCAGCTGCACTTCGGCGTCGAGGTCGAGAAGGCGCGGGAAATGATCGGCCTGCCCGGCATCACGATGCGCGCCTTCCTCGGTTACGCGGGCTGGAGCAAGGGCCAGCTTGAAAATGAAATGAGCCACGACACCTGGCTCGCCACGCCGGTTGAGGGTGACTGGCTGGTCAAGCAGGACGGCGTACCCTTGTGGAAGGGTCTGATCGGCCATGTGCAGCCGGAGCTGAAAGTGCTGGCCGACGCGCCCGACGATCCGACCGTAAACTAGGCCCATCAGGCGTTTGCGCGGGCGGGAAAGGCCCGGTACGGCGCCCGATGCGGACAAAAATCTTTTCCTTTGACACTGCTTCGCGCCGTCCCCTTCTTCTGTCCCTTTATGAAAGTCGTTTCCTCCATCAAATCCGCCAAGGTGCGTCACCCGGCCTGCCAAGTCGTGCGTCGCAAAGGCAAGATCTACGTCATCAACAAGGTCGAGCCGCGTTACAAGGCGCGCCAAGGCTGATCAACCCACCGATTTACCGTGAAGACCGAAGGCCATCCCACGCTCAACAACGTCTGCTTCCTCGATATCGGAACCGGCAAGAAGTTCCTGACCAAGTCCACGATGAAGTCCGCCCGCACCGAGAAGATCGACGGCCAGGACTACTTTGTCGTGTTGCGCGACGTCACGATGGACTCGCATCCCGCCTATACCGGCGAGAAGCGCCTCGTCGACACCGCCGGCCGCGTCGAGAAGTTCACCACGAAGTTCAAGCGCGCCACCAAGGTCAAGTAAGGCCCGCGCGAACCGCGTCTCCGAAGCCCTCCCGTCGCGGAGGGCTTTTTTGTGCCCACGAAACACACGAAAGGGCACGAAAAGGATAGGCATCGGGCGATTTCGTGCTTTTCGTATCCTTCGTGGACGGCCCAAAACTCATCTGCTTCGACTGCGATTCCACCCTGAGCGCGATCGAGGGCGTGGACGAGCTGGCGCGTCTGCGCGGCCCGGCGGCCCTGGCCCAGGTGGCGGCGATGACGAGCGACGCCATGGACGGAAAGATTCCGCTCGAGCAGGTCTTTGCGCGCCGGCTGGAAATCATCCGCCCGGGACGCACGGAAACCGAGGCCGTCGGCCGTCAGTATATCCGCGAGATCGAGCCGACGGCGGTGCGGACGGTCGCGGACCTGCGCTCCGCCGGATGGACGCCGGTCATCGTCAGCGCCGGCTACACGCAGGCGATCGAGCCGCTGGCGCAGCTGCTCGGCATTGCGCGCATCGAGGCCGTGCGCCTGGATTTCGACGCCCGGGGCCATTACGCGGGTTTCGATGCGGCGCACCCGGCCACGCGCAAGGGCGGCAAGCCCGAGATCGTGCGCGCCCTCAAGGCGGAGTTCCGCCCGGGACGGACCGTCGCCGTGGGCGACGGGGTCAGCGACCTTGAAACGAAGGACGAGGTGGATTTGTTCGTGGGCTTCGGACGTTATGTCGAGCGCGCCAAGGTGAAGGCAGGTTCCGCGGCGTTCATCCACAGCCTGGCCGAATTGGTTCCTCTCCTGGAATGAAAGGCTTCGTCCTCATCGCCACCTCTTTGCTCGCCGCGACGGCGCGGGGAGCGGAGTCCGCCGCCACCGCGATTTTCCCCCGGGCGCTGGAAAGCTACAGCGATCCGGCCGGTGCCGGGGTGATCGAGGTGCTCAGGGCCCGCGTCGCCGCCGAACCCTTCAATGCGGTGGCCACGCTGATCTTCGCGCTCGCGGTGCTCCATACCTTTGCGACCGCGAAGATCCGCCATTGGGCGCACGTCGTGGAAGAACGGCACTGCGAGCGGCTCAAGATCAAGTCGCACGCCGTCGATTCCGATGACGATGGCCAGCCGGACGAGGTGAGCTTTGCCGGTCAGGTCCTGCATTTCCTTGGCGAAGTGGAGGCCGTGTTCGGCATCTGGGTACTGGTGCTGGTGGCCGCGCTGGTCTGGCTCAAGGGACTTGACACCGCGGTCCACTACATCGCGGACACCGTCAACTACACGGAACCCATGTTCATTGTCGTGATCATGGCGCTGGCGTCGACACGACCCGTGATGCGCGTGGCGGAGCAGGGCCTGCGGCTGGTCGCCTCGCTGGGCAAGGGGCGGCCGATGGCGTGGTGGCTTTCAATCCTCACGGTCGCGCCGCTGCTCGGCTCGTTCATCACCGAGCCGGCGGCCATGACGATCGCGGCCTTGCTCCTCGGGAAACAATTCTACGCGCTCAAGCCGTCGCCGAAGCTGATGTACGCCACGCTCGGCCTGCTGTTCGTGAACATCTCGATCGGCGGCACGTTGACGCATTTCGCGGCGCCGCCGGTGCTGATGGTGGCGCACGCCTGGGGCTGGGACATGGCCTACATGTTCACGCATTTCGGCTGGCATGCGGTCAGTGGCATCGCGATCTCGAACGGCGTCTATTTTCTGGCCTTCCGCAAAGAGCTGCTCGCGCTGCAGCCGGCAGGGCAGACGACCGGCGGGGAGGCGCCGGTGCCGGCGTGGGTGACCCTGGCGCATCTGATGTTCCTCGGCTTCACCGTATGGGCGGCGCATCATCCGGTGCTGTTCGTGGGCGGCTTCCTGTTTTTCCTGGCCTTCGCCCAGGCAACCGCGCACCACCAGAGCAAGATCGAGCTGCGCGGCCCGCTGCTGGTTGGCTTCTTCCTTGGCGGCCTGGTCGTCCATGGGGGACTGCAGGGCTGGTGGATCGAACCGGTGCTGGGCCGGCTGGGCGAGCTGCCGCTGTTTTTTGGCGCGACAGTGCTGACCGCGTTCAACGACAACGCGCTGATCACCTACCTGGCGACGCTCGTGCCGGGTTTCAGCGAGGAATTGAAATATGCCGTCGTGGCCGGAGCGGTGGCCGGCGGCGGCCTCACGGTCATCGCCAACGCGCCGAATCCCGCCGGCCAGTCGATCCTGCAGCGCTATTTTCCCGACGGCATCTCGCCGCTCGGGCTGCTGCTGGGCGCACTCGGGCCGACGGCGATCGTGACGTTCTCGTTTATGGTGTTGTAGCAGGTGGTCGCCGATTTCCATATCGGCGATCCGGCGTCGGTAGGGAAACCGGCGCCCACCACATCACGGAAACAATCCGCGCTTGGCCTTGGCCTCGGCGACCCGGGCGATGCCGAGCACGAGGGCGGCGGTGCGCCGGCTGCAGTTGTGTTTCCTCTTCGTCTCGTCCACCGACGCCTTCGCCTTGGCCAGCATGCGGTGGAGTTTGTCGAAGACCTCGTTCTTCGTCCAATAGTAGTTCTGCAGGTTCTGCAGCCACTCGAAATACGAGACAATGACGCCGCCGGAATTGCAGAGCACGTCCGGGATCAACTCGATGTCGTCGCGCTGGGCGAGAATCTCGTCGGCCTTGTTCGAGGTCGGACCGTTGGCGCCCTCGGCGAGGACGCGGCATTTCAGCTTTCCCGCGTTCTTCTCGTTGATGACGCCTTCGAGCGCCGCCGGGATGAGCACGGTGCACGGCAGCTCGAGGAGCTGTTCGTTGGTGACGTGTTCGCCCCCCGGAAAACCCTGGAGTGTCTTGTGCTCCGCAATCCAGGCATTGGCCGCCTTGAGGTCGATGCCCTTGGGATTGTGGACGCCGCCGGTGTAGTCGGAGATGCCGATGATCTCGGCGCCCCAGTTGTAGAGGGCCCACGCGGCCTCGCTGCCGACGTTGCCGAAACCCTGGATGATGACGGTCGTTTTCTCGGGCTCGATGTTGAGGTCCTGCAGGTAGGACTTCACGAACCAGCCGACACCTTCGCCGGTGGCCTCGCGCCGGCCGAGCGAGCCGCCGAGCGCGATGGGCTTGCCGGTGATGACGCCGGGGTCGAAGTGCCCCTTGTGGTTGGAGTAGGTGTCCATCATCCACGCCATGACCTGCTCGTTCGTGCCGACGTCGGGTGCGGGGATGTCCACGTTGGGCCCGATGAAAGGCAGGATTTCCTGCATGTAGCGGCGCGACAGCCGCTCGAGTTCGGTGGTGGACAGCTTGCGCGGGTCGACGATCACGCCGCCCTTGCCGCCGCCGTAGGGCAGGCCGGCGAGGGAGCATTTCCAGCTCATCCACATGGCCAGCGCAGCGACCTCGCCGAGGGTCACATCCTGGTGGAAACGGATGCCGCCCTTGGCCGGGCCGGTGGACAGGTTGTGCTGCACGCGGTAGCCCTCGAAGATCTCGACGCGGCCGTCGTCCATGCGCACCGGCATGGAAACGACAACGCAGCGCCGCGGGCGTTTGGTGCGCTCGCGCACGCCGGCATCCATGCCGAGGATATCAGCCGCGAGATCGAACTGGTTGCACGCCTGCTGAAAGACAGGCGATTGGTAGATGGTATTGTTCAGAGCCATGGGGGTTTGGGCCGGGGGGAAACGGCCGGTTTTTTGTTGGGGCCAGTTTGTCATAAACAGGGCCCTTAGCAATTGGCTTCCGCCTTCCGCGCAGTACCGTAGGGTTTATTCAGAAGCCAAGAAGCCGGGGAAAATCCGGCATTTTCGCTCTCTGGATAAATCACTCCGGGCCCAACGGTTAGTATCCGCATGAGCCATGGAATCGAATCAAGCTGACCTAAGCGCAGGATTATCGGTGCGGCAATCCGCGTGCACCAGGAACTCGGACCTGGATTCTTGGAGTCCATTTATGAAGAGGCACTGTGCATCGAGCTTGGCGAAATCGGCCTGCGATTTTCGCGCCAGCGGCCGGTCAAGGTGAGCTACCGAGGAACACCAGTCGGCGAGCATAGGCTCGACCTGCTCGTGGAGGAGAAGGTCGTGGTAGAGCTCAAGACCGTGATCGGGTTCGAGGCCGTCCATTTTGCCATCGTCCGGTCGTATTTGAAATCCACCGGCTGCGAACTCGGGCTGTTGCTGAATTTCGCAGCACCCACCCTGGCCGTCAAACGAATCGGGCGGGAGTGGCATTCACGAAGTCGCTAGCCTTTCCGGGCTTTCTGGCTTCTGAATAACCCCGATGCCTTTGTTCAAACTCCACGCGGACTACCAGCCCACCGGTGACCAGCCGCAGGCCATCAAGGCCCTGGTCGAATCGCTGCGTGCGGGCAACCGCCACCAGACGCTGCTCGGCGTCACGGGCTCGGGCAAAACCTTCACGATGGCCAACGTCATCGCCCAGCTCGACCGCCCGGCGCTGATCATCTCGCACAACAAGACGCTGGCGGCGCAGCTGTACTCGGAGTTCAAGGCCTTCTTCCCGGAAAACGCCGTCGAGTACTTCGTCAGTTACTACGACTACTACCAGCCCGAAGCCTATGTGCCGTCGAGCGACACTTTCATCGAGAAGGATTCGTCCATCAACGAGGAGATCGAGCGGCTCCGCATCTCGACGACGAGCTCCCTCGTCAGCCGGCGCGACGTGATTGTCGTCGCCAGCGTGTCGTGCATCTACGGCCTGGGCTCGCCCGAGGAGTTCAGCAACATGCGCATTTCACTGAGCCGCGGCGGATCCATGAACCGCAACAAGTTCCTGGAGCGGCTGGTGGACAACCTCTATGAGCGCAACGATTACGACCTGAAGCGCGGCGCGTTCCGCGTGCGCGGCGACGTGGTCGACGTCATGCCCGCCTATCTCGAGCACGGCCTGCGGGTGGAATTCTTCGGCGACGAGATCGATTCGCTGACGGAGTTCGAGCCGCTCACCGGCGAGACGTTGCGCAAGATCGACCAGTTCGACCTCTATCCGGCGAACCAGTACGTGACCTCCCGCGGCAAGCTCGACACCGCCATCTCGCTGATCAAGTCCGAGCTCGAGGAGCGGGTCTCGTTCTTCGAGAAAAACCAGCAGTACCTCGAGGCGCAGCGCATCCGCATGCGCACGAGCTACGACCTCGAGATGCTGCAGGAGATGGGTTTTTGCAGCGGCATCGAGAACTACTCGGCGCACCTGACGGGCCGGAAGCGCGGCGACCGGCCGTTCTGCCTGATCGATTTCTTCCCGAAGGATTTTCTCCTGCTGGTGGACGAAAGCCACGTCACCATCCCGCAGATCGGCGGCATGTACAACGGCGACATCGCCCGCAAGCAGACGCTGGTGAACTTCGGCTTCCGGCTGCCGTCCGCCCTCGACAACCGGCCGCAGAGCTTCGCCGAGTTCCAGCAGATTACGGGTCAGACCGTCTATGTCTCCGCCACGCCGGCACCGTTCGAGTTGAAGCTGTCCACGGTCATCGCCGAGCAGGTAATCCGCCCGACCGGCCTGCTCGATCCGCAGATCGTGATCCGCCCGACGAAGGGGCAGGTGGAGGACCTGATCGGCGAGGTGCGCAAGGCGGTGGCGCAGGGCGAACGCGTGCTGGTGACCACGCTGACCAAGCGGCTTTCCGAGGACCTGACCTCCTACATGCGCGACGCCAAGATCCGCGTCGAGTACCTGCATTCCGACATCGACGCGCTCGAGCGCGTGGAGATCCTGCGCAACCTGCGCCAGGGCAACTTCGACGTGCTGGTCGGCATCAATCTCCTGCGCGAAGGCCTCGACCTGCCCGAGGTGGCGGTGGTGGCCGTGCTGGATGCTGACAAGGAGGGCTTCCTGCGCAGCGCGACGAGCCTCATGCAGACGGCGGGACGCGCCGCCCGGCACGAGAAGGGCCGCGTGATCTTCTACGCGGACAACCTCACCGACTCGATCCGGCAAACCATGGAGGAAGTTGCCCGCCGCCGGGAAAAGCAGCTGGCCTACAACCAGGAGCACGGGATCACCCCGCGCAGCGTGAAGCGCGGGGTGCAGGCGAGCCTGCGCACCTACGACGGCAGCGGCCAAGAGCAGGACCCCGCGGTCGCGGAATCGGCCGACGACGTGGCGGCGGTCATCGCCGAGCTCGAGGACGAGATGCAGGAGGCTGCGAACAAGCTCGAGTTCGAGCGGGCCGCGCTGCTGCGCGACCAGATCAACGCGCTCAAATCGGGCGACTACAAGTCGACCGGCGCCAGGCCGGCCAAATACGACCGGAAGGCGAAACGCCGGCCGAAATAGCCGCCGCCGGCTCAGTCACCCCGGCGGTCCATGTGCAGGCCGCGGCGGGTGACGTCGCGCATGGCTTCCTGGTCGGCGGTGGTGTTTTCGCGGGAGGTGATGTCACTCTTCCGCACCCGGATCGGGATGTTGCTCCCGGTGGGAGTGTACCAGATGTATTCGTCCTTGGGATCCGCCGCCTTGGCGGTCGCGGCTTTGGCGGTCGTGCGCGACGCCTGGCTGACACAGCCGCCGAGGAGGACGGCGAGAATAATCGCCAAGCTAAGGAGCGTGATTTTTCTCATAGGTTGGCGTCCGGTTGAGCGGACGCCGAAGAAAAAAGCAAGCTCCCGGCGGCCAGCCGCCATGTTACAACGACCGCATCCCTCGATATCGAAGGAGGGTCTACTCGGCCTGGGTGCTGTCGCCCTGGTTCTGGCGGCACTCGTTCATCACGCGCAGCCAGATCTCGCGCAGGTCGAACAGGCGGGGCAGGGCATACTCGCGATAACGAATGGCGAGCGGCGTGGCGCTCGCATCGGGCTCGTTCAGGCGGGCAAGGGTCTGGTTGAGTTCGCGCAGGGCCTTTTTGAAGAGTACGACGGCGAGGGTGTAGTCGCCCATCTCCAAGGCCTGCACGGCCTGCAGGGCCTGCTCGTTGCCCCGGTAAAGCAGGGCTTGGAGCGTGATGCCAAGCGCCGGCGGCACGCGGTCCGGCTGCGCGGCGACGCGCTCCCAGTGAGCCAGCAGACTCAGGTAGAGCGCGCGGGTGGAGATATAGACGGGATTGCGGTGGAAGGTATACGGATCCCAGTCGCCTTCGAAAACCTCTTCGGGACCGATTTCCTCGGTCTCGTCGAGGGCCTCCGGCGGCTCGGCGAGTTCCCAGCCCATGCGGCGGGCCGCCTCGTCGATCCGGTCCATGGCGGCCGGCAGATGGTCGTAGTGCTTGATGTATTCGCGAACCGCCGTCTCTTGGCTGGCGAGGTACTTGTTCCACTCGGCCTCGGTCCAGGCCAGTTCCCCGCAGTCGTCCCAGTCGTTGTCGAACAGCCCGTCGGAATCAGGATTCGTCATGTAAGGAATACGCTTTGCAGCGTGGAATGCACAATGCGTGCCGGGTAGACTCTGGCAAATACAATTCCGGGCACGGGCGGAGGTTGGTGTTGTCTCGGGGGCCGGCGGGCTTTTTCTGCCTGCATGACCGGGGTTTATCATGCGACGGTGTTTTTCAGCGGACGGGTACAGGGTGTGGGTTTCCGCTACCAGACAGTTCAGGTCGCGAAGGAGTTTGAAGTTTCCGGCTGGGTGATGAACCTGCCCGACGGCCGCGTGCAGCTCGAGGCCGAGGGGTCGGCGGATGAGGTCCGCGATTTTGTTACGGCCGTGCAGGAGCGAATGGAAGGCTACATTCGCAAGGCGGAGCAGACCGACCAGACCCGGCCGCCGCAATTCTCGGGCTTTTCCATTCGCTGACCATGCCGCAAAAATATCCATGGGCGATGGAGCTCGAGGCTTTCGGCAAGAGCTATCGCCCGGGTGGTTGGGCCGGCCCGGTGGTCCCGGCCGTGCAGGGATTGTCGCTCAAGCTGGCGCCGGGACAGGTGCTCGGGCTGCTGGGCCCCAACGGCTCGGGCAAAAGCACCACGCTCAGGGCCCTGGCCGGCCTGCTGGCACCGAGTGAAGGCGAATGTCGCATCTTCGGCCATGTCGCGGGCAGCGATGCCGCCCGCGCCTGCATCGGCTACCTGCCCGAAGGGTTGCGTTTTCCGGCGGCGCACAGCGCGCGGGAAATCCTGCATTATTATGCCGCCCTGGGTTCGCTGCCAGCGGACTGCAGCGCGTCACGGGTGGACGCCGCGCTGGCCTGGGCGGGACTCGCCGCCGTGGCTGCACAAAACACCGGAACCTTTTCGAAGGGCATGCGCCAGCGGCTGGGTCTGGCGCAGGCGATCGTGCACGAACCAGCGGTCGTGCTGCTGGACGAACCGGCCAGCGGCCTCGACCCCGAAGGCCGGCTTGCGCTGGGCCAATTGATCCGGGATCTCGCGGCCCAGGGACGCACGGTGGTTTTCAGTTCCCACTTGCTCGCCCAGGCGGAGGTCATATGCGACCGGCTGGCCCTGCTCGGGGGCGGACGTCTCCTGGCCGAAGGTTCGCCGGCCGAATTGCTCGGGCCGGCCCACGCGCCGGCGCGGGAGCCCTCGCCGTTGGAAAAACTCTACCTGGAGAAAATCCATGCCCGGAACTGAATCCAGCCGGGGCGGACCCGGCGCGTCGTGGCGCCGGACGAGGATCGTGGCGATGCACACACTCAACGAAGCGCTGCGCCTGCGCCTCGTCTACCTGCTCGTCGCCGCCGGGATGGGATTGGTGCTCCTGGCGCTCGGACTGGGGGAATTCAATTTTGGCGCGGCGGAATTGAAGTTCCTCGCTGACTTCGGCCTCGGGGCGATTGCCCTCGCCGGCACCGTGCTGGCGGCGCTGGCCACCGCGCAACTCTTCTTCGATGACCTGACGAGTGGCGTGGCGGCCAGCCTGCTTGCGCGCGAGGTTCGGCGTCATGAATACCTCTGCGGCCGGTTCGCCGGCATCGCCGTCCTGTTGGCGCTGTTTGTCGCGGCCCTGTCGGTGGTCCTGGGCGCGATCATCGCGGTGCGCGAATCCCAGCTCGGGGCCACGCTCGCACCGCTGGCCGTCTTCCTGCAGGCCTGTGCGTTGGTCTGGTTGAAGGTCACGCTCGTGGCCGCGATGACACTCCTGGTCTGCAGCTACGCAGGCTCGGCGCTCTTTGCCGGCTGCGCCGGCCTGATGCTGGCGGTGATCGCCCACCTCCGGCCTTTCACCAGCGCGGAAGGTTGGCTGGGCTTCCTCCGGCTCTGGCCCAACCTGGGCTTGTTCGATGTCGGGCCCTTGCTGGCGGATGGCCACGGTCTCGCGGTATCCCGGTTGTCAGGACTGATTGGCTATTGGGCGGTCTTCATGCTGTGGTTTGCCGGGCTCGCTTCCTATGTCTTCAAGCACCGCGACCTCTAGCCTGCGGGTCGGCGCATGGCCCGTCATTGCCCTGTTCGCGGTGGCACTTTGCCTGCGTCCGCTCGAATTGCGGCTGGCGGGAAATGAGGAGGGAGGCGTCTTCGGGATCCTCGGCGGCATGCGGGTGGTGGCAGCGGGCGGCCTGTGGCTGCGCGCCAACCTGGCCTGGGAGAAGCGCGACCCGGCGGCGACCGCGGCCTTGCTCAAGCTGACGGTCGCGGCTGATGCGACGCCGCGATATTTCTGGCTGAATGGGGCGCGCATGCTGGCATACGACCTACCCGAGTGGCGGAGCGAACCCGGAATGCCGGCGGCGTTGCGCAGCAAGCTGGCCGGGGAGCAGGCCCGCATGGCACTCGATTTCCTCGCGGACGGGTTGCGGGCGCATCCGCACGACGCGCTGCTGCTGGTAGAAATGGCGAACATCCGGTTGCGGGCGCTCGGCGACCGCGAGGGTGCGGCACAATTATTCCGGCGCGCGGCGGAACAGGCGGATGCACCTTATTATGCCGCGCGGATCCATGCGGAGTTGCTGGTCCAGCTGGGCCGACTGGACGAGGCACTCGCATGGCTTAGGCAAATCCTGCCGGCCTTGCCCGCAGACGATCCCGCGGCGCGGCGCGAGGTGGTGGTGCAGCGCATCAAGGCACTTGAAGCGCAATTGGGCGCCCGGTAACACTGGCGCATGTCTGCCCCGGTTTCATGGCGTCACTGGCTTGAGGCGGCGCGTCCCAAGACGCTGCCGGCCGCGGTCATCCCGGTGTTGGTCGGCACCACGCTGGCGGTGGCGCATCGTTCGGCGGATTATGGCAAGGCGGCGATCTGCCTCGCCTTCGCCCTGCTCGTGCAGATTGGGACGAATTTCGCCAACGACTACTTCGATTTCGTGCAGGGCGCGGATACCGCCGAGCGGGTGGGGCCGCGCCGGGCGGTGGCCGCGGGGCTGATTCGGCCCGCCACGATGCTGGGTGCGACCTGCCTCGTGCTTGGCGCGGCCTTTCTGGCCGGCCTGCTGCTCGTGCGCAGCGGCGGCTGGTGGTTGCTGCCGGTCGGGATCGCGAGCATCGTCTGCGCGATCGCCTATACGGGCGGGCCGTTTCCGCTCGGCTACAACGGGCTCGGCGACGTCTTCGTGTTCATTTTCTTCGGCCTTGTGGCGGTCTGCACCACATTCTACGTGCAGGTGGGTTGGGTGCCATCCGATGTCGTCTCCTGCGCCGCGGCGGTGGGCCTGCTGGCGGCAAACATTCTCGTCGCGAACAATTATCGCGACATGGAAACCGACGCCCGGGCGGGGAAGAAGACCCTGGTCGTACGTTTTGGCCGGCGTTTTGCGGTCTGGCAGTACGGACTGTCCGTTCTCGTCGCGCTGCTGTGTCCGCCGGCACTCCTGCTGACGGGTTATCGCTGGCCGGTCCTCCTGCCGCTCGTGCTGGCGCCGTGGGGCGCCGGCCTCACGCATCGCCTGGCGCGTTCGTTCGAGCCGGCCGACCAGATCGCGATCCTGGGCAGCACGGCGAAATTCCTGGCCGCGTTCGGCATGTTGCTGGGTGCGGGGGTGGTCTGCGGACGTTAGCGTCCGCAAACGCGCAACATCCAACATTGAACGTTCAACGTCCAGAGCAGGGCCTCACCCGTTGGATGTCGAACATTGAAAGTTGAACGTTCGATGTTCGGAGCGCGCCGATCTGGAGCGTCGCAGTGTATCCCAAGAAAAAGGCGGGGTGAAACACCCCGCCGCAAAGAGATAACCAGCGCTCCGCGTCAGATCTTGCCCGCGAGCTTCGCCTTGAGCGAGGCCTTGTCCATCATGCCGACGAACTGGTCGTCGAGCTTGCCGCCCTTGAAGAGCAGCATGGTCGGGATGGCGCGCACGCCGTACTGGGCGGCGAGCTCGCCGTTGTCGTCCACGTTGACCTTCGCGATCTTCAGCTTGCCGTCGAGTTCGGTGGCCAGCTCGTCGAGGATGGGGGCGATGGCCTTGCAGGGCCCGCACCAGGGGGCCCAGAAATCCACGAGCGTGGGCGTGGCGCCACCGACGGCGCCGGCGAAAGAGGTGGTATCGAGATGTGCGATTTTTTCAGACATGGTTGGGAATTAAAGCAGGGGAGGGAGAAAGGCAAGTCACGCGCCCGCGGGGCGCGTCAGCGCGGCGTGGATTTCTCGATGAGCTCCGCGAGTTCCTTGGGCTCCACGGCCTGCAGGGTCTTGCCGCGGCGTTTCAAGGCTTCGAAGGTCTTGACCACGGTCTCGGTCATGCGACCGTGGGTTTCCTCGGAGCCGCCGACAATCGTGAACTGCTCGGCGGAGGTGAGCCGCTTGTGGCCGTCCGCATGGTCGAAGCCGAGGCCGAGGAGGTGCGCGGACTTAGCTTTGCGGCGACGGGTGACTTTCTTCATCTTGCGTTGCCACCGTGGCCGGGTCGACCGGGGTTTCAAGTGCGTTTTCCTCCACGGCGGTGCAGAGGATGTCGGTGAAGGCCTCGTCCTGCTCGATGCGCAGCTTTTTCAGGCGCGTGAGCTCCAGCACGGCGAGGAAGGTGGCCACGAGGCGGCGCAGCGTGATCTTCTCGGCGAAGAGCCGGGAGAAGACGAAGGATTTCTGCGTCTTGATGCGCTCCAGCAGGTATTCCATCTGGTCGGCGACCGTGACCTGCTCGGCGTGGATTTCGCCCACCACGAGCTTTTCGGCGAGGCGGCGGAGGACGAGGTTGAAGGAGTTCCAGACCTCGATGCGGTCGACGTGCTTGAGTGGACGCTCGGAGGACGGGGCGAAGGCCGAACCCGGGCGCGCCAGCATGTTGGCGGCGTCGAGTGACATCTGGTTGAGGTTGCCGGCGGCCTCCTTGAATTTCTTGTACTGGAGGAGCTGGTGGACGAGCTCCCAGCGCGGGTCGAGGTCGTCCTCCTCGGCGTCGGGATCGACCGCCTGCTGGTGCTTCGGCAGCAGCATCCGGCTTTTGATCTCCATGAGCGTGGCGGCCATGACGAAGAATTCGCCGGCCACCTCGATCTGCAGGTCCTTCATCGCGTAGATGACCTCGAGGTACTGCCGGGTCACCGTGGCGATCGGGATGTCGTAGATGTCGAGTTCGTTCTTCCGGATGAGGAAGAGGAGGAGGTCCAGCGGACCCTCAAAGACCGGGAGTTTGATGCGATAATCAGCTTCGGCGACCACGCCCAGAGTCGAGGGTCAGGCGCGGGCGCCTGCAACCGGAAAATAACCGACGCGCTTGCGCGGCGGTCATCCTGATCCCGCCCGCGCGGGGAAGGGTCCGACTTAGTCCCTGACGAACAGCCGGCTCGGTCCCGGATAGCCCGGCATCTGGATCATGCGCTCAAAACGGAAACCCAGCTTTTGCAGCAGGCTGATGGAAGCCGGGTTTTCCTCGGCGGTGACGGCGAGGATGACAGGTATTTTCAGGACATCGCGGCCGTATTGCAGGACCGCGGCCGCAGACTCGTAGCCGTAACCCCGGCCGGTATGGCGGGCAAGGAAGGCGAAGCCGATGTCGGGTTGGGGCAGGGTGTCGCGCTGCAGCAAACCGCAGATGCCAACGGGAACGCTTCCCTTCTTCAATTCGACCCTCCACAGGCCGTGGCCATGCTGCGCATAGCTGGCGATCGGGCCGTCCCGCAGATATTTCTCGGCTCCCGCCAGGTCGCGGATGCCCCGGTCGCCGATGTATTCGTGGAATCCCGGGTCGTTGAGCAGTTCGAGGACGAAAGCCGCGTCCGCGAGCGTGAGTTCGCGGATGATCAGGCGCTCGGTTTGGATGATCATGCAACGGGTCGGGCCAGCACCGGCAGGGAAGGGAAGCGTCGCGGGTTGTCGGAGGGCAATGGGAAAAGCAGGCGCGCCGCGACTTCGGTCACTGGCATCTTCCTTCGCCGAGACGTTTCAGCTCCTATAGCAGGGGTCAGGTCACGGATCGCGAGATCACTGGCAGAAAAGGAGCGTAACGTTCCGGCATCTCGTCATCCGTGACCTGACCCCTTCCAGCCGCCCCCTTTCTTCTGAAGCGTCTTCGCTCGGAGAACAAATCCGCGCGCATACCAACCTCCGAGGAACGCAAACAGGAGGCAAATCGCCGCATGAGTGGTCTCCTTCGCTTCGTATCCCCAATAGGCTCCGAACAACATGCCGACACCGACGACCCCGAAAAGCGCCGCCATCGTGAAATAGTAGCCTGGGCTTTCTTGGATCATGACGCTCTTTCTTCCGCCGATCGCTACAGGTCAGACACGGAGGGGCGAAGCCCCGGAGTTGTCTGTGCCGCCTGGTTAGGCTTCTTCTGTCGAGCCGGAAGTCCGCGAATGCGGCGGTCATCGTCATCAGCGCGGCACCAGTATTCCGCGTCGTCAATCGCTTCGGCCAACTCGGTATCGTGTAACTCGGAATCGTCGTCGAAGCGGTCCGACACTCTTTTCTTCGCGATTGGCAGCACATCTTCAATGGCCAGTCTCTGCCTCAGACATGTAGCCAGCTCGTGATTCGTGAGCTCTTGAAGCGGCTTGGCCCAAGCTGCACGCATACGATCGATCAACCCGCTTTCGAAACCGGGCTCTTCCCAAGGACCGACGATACTCGCGAGAGATGGGGAATCGGAACTCATGCTTTGCCTAGACACTATAGCTGCGTGTCGGACGCAGCATTGATAAAAAAGGTGTGCTTGTCCCCGGAGCGCGGGTTACGCGGTGAGGCGCAGAGCCGCAGCGTTGTGGCTGAGATGCGAGTAACAACCGAACCAACGAGGAAGGAGACAAGCACATGAACACAGATAAATATGTCGGATTGGATGTCCATAAAGATACCACGGTGGTGGCGATCGCGGAGGGTGGGCGCGAGGGGGAGTGCCGGGTGTACGGCACGATCTCGAGCGACCTGCACGCGCTCGAGAAGCTGCTGCGCAAGCTGGGCGGGGAAGGCGCGCGGCTGCGGGTGGTCTATGAGGCCGGGCCGACCGGCTACGTGATCGCGCGGCGGCTGGCGCAGCTGCAGCTCGACTGCATCGTGGTGGCGCCATCGCGCACGCCGCAGCCCAAGGGCCCGCGGCAGAAGACGGACCGGCGCGACGCGCTCCTGCTGGCGCGGCTGCACCGGGGGTCCTATAGCAGGGGTCAGGTCACGGATCGCGAGATCACTGGCAGAAAAGGAGCGTAACGTTCCGGCATCTCGTCATCCGTGACCTGACCCCTTCCAGCCGCCCCGCGCGACCTTGCGCTCCGCCGTCACCACGCCGCGGACAGCCACGCTATTTTCACGCTTGATTCCACGCAGCTAGATCAACGTTTAAGCTGAGCCACGGCCGCTCGGGGCCGTTGGCTCTGGCGTCTGTTAGCCCTTCTTTTCTCCGAGTAACTTTCGCAGCCAAGCTTCAGTTTTACTGCCGGGAGGAACCATCTCTCCTTCTTCTTTCGTGTAGTGAAGGGCACCAATGAAGAGTCGAGAGCCGACAGCGGCGTCAATGCGTCTTGGATGATCTTTGGTTTGAAGGCCAGGTCCCGTGCACACCGCCAAAAAATTCCCTGCTGAGTCTTTCAACAAATAACCCTTCGTGCCGCCGTCCAGATATAGATCGGACCACACCAAAGTAGCATCGGAGAGCATTCCTGCTTCCGCCAACGATTCGGGCATGGCCTGACCTTTCTTCCATTTGTGCCGCTCGCTACCGCTCTTCTCGAACTCGGCCTTCGCGGCGCTTGAGCCGGGCTTGAACTGAAGCTGATCCGAAACCGCGGGGAAAACCGTTGTGACGACAGCCAGGAAGGTGAGGAAATATAGAGGCGTTTTCATCGGACGGGATTTCTTTGGCTAACGTTCAGCAATGAGAGATGCCGCTTTAGCGGCATTGGCTCTGGCGGCTGGTTGGGCTCTTTTTGCTTCATAAGAATGACGACTATCACCACTGCAAAAACAGGCAGCGTGATGCCACCCGCGAACAGCTGCCAATGAGGAATGAATCCGCCCTGACCGTCACGCACCCGCGTGAACCAAAAGGGCCACAACAGGAACTCGATGACCACGGTCGATAGAATTCCGAAGAGGATAGCCAACTTCTTTGATGAGCCACGCCACCGCGCGATTCCTGCTACCAATGCAGAAAAAACAAGATTTATGAGGAGAGGTGTCATCTTTCTTTGCCCAACGTCTCAGATGAGCCAAGAGGGCCGGCGCGGAGCGCTGGCCCGAATTGGCTCTGGCGGATGGTTAGCCTCTCTTCCGTGCATACGCCAAGACCTTCACGACCACCAGGGTGAGGCCGCCCAAAATGATGACAAGGGCTGTCCAGTTGTAGGCGACCCAATCTTTTCTTTCGAGGAAAGCACCGCCAATCGCGGTAGCCGCAATCACAAGGCCCCAAGCAAGCAAAAGTCGGCCGCCATAACGATTGATGTCGAACCACGCCTCTTCTGAGGCAAACGAGGCTGGAATTCGCACACCATACCAATGGTTCATCTTCACTCTTTTTTGGATCAGCGGCACAGCCGCTGCGACTGCTACGATTGCTGCGAGCAGGTGGACTATAATGACGGGATTCATGTGAGTGATATTTTTTGGCTAACGTTGGAGATCAGATGAGGCGGCCACTGAATACTAAACGAAGCGGATAGAGAACACTTTCTTTCATCCGTCCGGCCGAAGCGGCATGGCCTGCGCGGGCCGCGTCATCTGTATCGACCTGGTTCGAAAGCCGCGAGA
>CAYZSN010000052.1:0-17648 GCA_964481095.1 uncultured Oleiharenicola sp.
TTGAACTCATCCGGCTCTCCCAAATCGAGAGTATCAACATAGCGAGCGAACCCGCGGCCTGAGAACCGGGCCTGTTAGATTCAGCCGCCCGGCGGCGTTGTGGCGTAGCGGGCCCAGTGTGCGACGATCTCATGCACCACCGGCGCGCCGATGCGCCAGCAGGCGTCGGCCGCGACTGCCGTACCGACCGATTCGCCCGAGAGCACGCTCTCGACCACGGAGCCGCCGCGCGGGGGCGTCGAGTAATTGCTGGCGGTGCGCAGCACGAGGTGGCGCTGCGGATCGACGCGCCCGGCCTTGCCGAGCATGTACATCGCATAGCCGATGCTCTGGTCCTCGCATTGTGTCATGACGAAGTTGCCCTGCCCCTTCGTGTACATCTTCACCCAGTTGTTCGCCCAGGCGGTCATGGCCGGACCATGCCAGTAGCGCGCGGTGCCGAGCGTGTCGCCGAGCAGCACGAACGGCGGCTTCTGCGCGTTCGGCTGGCCGGTGTAGGTGTTGCGGAACTTCACGACTTCCGGCGTCTCGAGCAGCTTCACGTCCTTGGTCATGGCGAAGGCCCAGGCGGTCAGCTTCGGGTTCAGTTCGAATACCATCGGCTTCTGGCTCCAATCGTGCGCGCCCGGTGGATCCAGCGGACCGTTGCTGCCATAGGCAAAGATGCCGAACGGCCAGTCGGGCGGCGTATCATGGCCGTCGATCTCGTGCACGTTGTCGCCGTCCACCACCCGCCCGATCCAAGTCGCGCTGCCCACGCTGGCCTTGTCGGCGTCGACGCCCGCGATGCCGGCCGTCAGCCAGTAGGTCTTCGTCAGGTCGAAGCGCGGATCGAGCCCGAGCGCCATCATCGCCAGGCCGCTGCGGTTGCACGTGCCGGTGACCATCGCGAACACGCCGTCGTCGTTGTAGAGCAGCGGGTGCGCGACGCCGGGAAGCCCGATGGATTTGGTCAGGTGCTCGCGTTCCACCCAGTACTGCAGTTCCCCCGGCTCGTCGCCGGTATCGGCGCCCGCCTCGAACGTCGTCAGGATGACGACCTTGGGCCGGATGGGCTCGGCGCGGCACGTGACAGCCGTCGCCAGCCCAAAAAGAAAAGCGACTCGCAATAAGGTCTTCATCCGTTCAGCCAAGCTGGTTTCGGGCCAATAACGCGATCCCCGAACGTCCAATCCAACTTCATTTCCGTCATCCTGAGCCGTGCGAAGGATCCAAGGGAAACGATGGACATATGAAGCCGCTTGGGTCCTTCGCACGGCTCAGGATGACGATAGCGGGGGTCTTTTAGATTTTCTGTCTCAGCGATACGACGGGTTCCCGTGTTTCGTCGCGTTGTGGAGCGCGAGCACGAAGGCCTTGAGCTTGTCGGGGCTCTTCACGCCGGGCGCCTGCTCCACCCCGCTGTTCACGTCCACGAACTTCGCGCCCGTGGCCGCGATGGCCGCGGCGATGTTGGCGGGATTGAGCCCGCCGGAGAGGATCCAAGTCTTCGTCCCGTGCTTGTCGCCGTGGCGCCTGAACTTGTCCCAATCGCCGGTCTCCCCCGTGCCGCCGAATTTCTCGGCATGGAAGGTGTCGAGGAGGAAGGTCTCGGCCAGCGACAGCCACGCGGGCTTCACGTCCTGCGCCGGCGGCAGCTTCGGCGCGAGCCACAGCCGGGCCGGGCTCACCAGCGCGGACCACGCCGCGATCGTCGCCACGGGCAGGTCGGCGTTGAAGTGGATCTGGAAGCGGTCGAAATCCTCGCGCAACAGCGCGCCGAGCTCCGCCGGCGTCGGTTCGACCAGCACGGCCACGCGCTTGCGCGGCGGCAGGCGCTCCTTCATCGCCTGGTATTGCGTCAGCGTGACCCCGCGCGGGGACTTCGGGTAGAAGATGAATCCGAGGTAGTCCGCGCCGACGGCATCGGCGGCCTCGGCATCCACCAGCGAGGTGAGCCCGCAAACCTTGAGTCTGACGCCGTTGATCATGAGGAAACCGCTAATTTTCGCTAATCGACGCTAATTCAACCCGGGATTACTTCATTAGCGATCATTAGCGCTGGTTAGCGGTTCAAAAAGAATTGATCGAACTGATCACGTAATTGACCTGCTCGTCGGTCAGCTCGGGGAAGATCGGCAGGCTGACGCACGTCGCGCTGGTCTTCTCCGCGACCGGCAGGCTGCCCGGCGCGTAACCGAGCGAGGCGTAGCACGGCTGGAGGTGCATCGGGCCGGGGTAGATGATCTCGGTGCCGACGCCGTTCTTCTCGAGATGCGCGCGCAGGTCGTCACGGCGCGGATGCAGCAGCGTGAACTGGTGCCACACGCTCTCGCCGTAGGCCGGCACGACCGGCAGCTGGACGTCCTTCAATTTGATGCCGGCGCGGTACTTCGCCGCGATGGCCCGGCGGCGCTCCGTCCATTTCGCGAGGTGCTTCAGCTTGATGCCGAGCACGGCGCCCTGGAAACCGTCCATGCGGAAATTGAAGCCGACCTCGGTGTGCGCGTAGCGCTTCGGCGAGCCGTGCACGCGCAGGAGCTGGGCCTGGTCCATCACAGAGGGATGTTTCGAAACGAACGCCCCGCCCTCGCCGCACGCGCCGAGGTTCTTCGTCGGGTAGAAGCTGAACGTGCCGCAGTCGCCGATGGTGCCGACCGGCGCGCCCCGGTACTTGGCGCCGACCGCCTGGGCGCAGTCCTCGACGACAAACAGGTTGTGCCTCCTCGCCACGGCCATGATCTCGTCCATCCGCGCGGGCTGGCCGAAGATGTGCACGACCACGATGCCCTTGGTCTTCGGCGTGACGGCTTGGGCGATCGCCTCCGGGCTGATGCACCAGGTGTCGGCATCGATGTCGACGAACACCGGCTTGGCGCCGACGTAGCTGATGCCCCAGCAGCTCGACGCGAACGTGAACGGCGTGGTGATGACCTCGTCGCCCGGGCCGAACCTGCCGGCGATCGACGCCACGTGCAGCGGCGACGTACCGCTGTTCATGCCGAGCGTGCGGGGGTAGCCGAACGCGGCGCTGAACGCCTGCTCGAAATCCTCGACGTCCTTGCCGAGGCAGAAGCGCGTGTGGTCGTACGTGTCGGCGAGGGCCGCCAGCACCTCGGCGCGCAGCGGCGCATGCTGGAGTTTCAGGTCGAGGAAGGAAACCTTCATGGGGAAGAGTGGCACCACTAATCCACACTAACCGGCCACTAATCAATCCCTCTCTATTAGTGAGGGATCAGTGTCCATTAGTGGTTACTTCAGCTGCTTGAGCATGGCCGCGACGAGGGAGTCGAGGCTGGTGTCGGCCGCCTCGAAGTCCACCGGCAGGCCGAGCTGCTTCATCGCCGCCGTGGTCGTCGGCCCGATGCTGCCGGCGAGCGGCTTCCTCGCCTTGGCGCCGGGCTTGAGCGCGGCGGCCTGGTCGAAAAACGACTGGGCCGCGGACGGGCTGGCGAACAGGATGGCATCCGCGCCCTGCGTGCGGAAATCGGAAGCGACCGGATCGGCGGCGAGGTCGTTTTCCTCGGTCTTGTACACCGGCAGGGTGTCCACGATGGCGCGGGCCTCGTGGAGCATTTCGACGAGATTGTCGCGGTTCCGGTTGCCGGTGACGACCAGCACCTTCGCGCTGTCGATGGCCTCCCGGTTGATCAGCTCGCTCGCCAGCTCCGACCCGCTGGCTTTCTTCGGCTGCAGGTCGACGCGCAGGTGCAGGTCCTTCAGCGCCGCGGCGGTCGCCTCGCCCACGGCGGCGATGCGCACCAGGCCGAGCGCGCGGATGTCCTCGTGCACGCGGATGAACTCCTCGAAGAAATACTTCACGCCGTTGACGCTGGTGAAGATCACCCATTCGTAGCTGCCGAATTCCTGCAGCACCTCGGCGAGCGTGTGCAGGTCGACGGCCTTGCTCACCTTGATGAGTGGCAGCTCGATGACGGCGGCGCCCTGCGCCTCGAGGCGGCCGCGCCAGTCGGCGGCCTGGCCGGCGGGACGGGTGAGGACGATGCGGCGTCCGGAAAGCGGTTTTTTTTCAGACATAGTTGGGATTCGGATGGAGGGCCCAGCTTCCGCTGGGCCGCGGCCCGTCAGGAGACGGGCCCTCCAAAGAAAGGAAATGACGAAATGGTCTTCACATTAAAATCCCAGCTCCTTGAGCATCCGCGCGGCCGTGGCCTCGGGTTGGAGAAAGTCATCCGGCCGCAGCGGCAGCGTGCGGCGCCCGGTCTTCTCGTGGTAGAAATGCAGGCTGTCGGCCAGCGCCAGCGCGCCAAACGCGACCTGGCAGCCGCCGCCAATCGCCGCCTGGAGGGCGCGCTCGAGGTTCACGAGGCGCGCGGTGCCCGCGTCCAACGTCGCCGCCAGCAGGGCCGCTTCGCTTTCACGGCACTGCACGGCGATGGCCCCCTGCCCGACCGCCGGCACGCTCTCGGTGAATTCCAGCGGCCGGAACACGGTGCCGGGCCAGCCGGCCAGCTGCAGGCGGTTGAGGCCGGCCGCCGCGAGGACGGTCGCGTCGGCGACACCGCCGGCGATCTTCTTCAGGCGCGTGTCCACGTTGCCGCGGATCTCGGTGAACTTCGCCTGCGGGAAAAGCCTGGCGACCTGCTGCTGGCGGCGCGGGCTGCCGGTGGCGATCGTGGCGGGGGCCGCGACACCCTCGCGCAGGACCAGCACGTCGCGGGCATCCTCGCGCGGCATGTAACCCGCGACCACGAGGCCCGGCGTGCGCTCGCCCGGCAGGTCCTTGCAGCTGTGCACCGCCAGCTGGGCGTCGCCGCGCAGCAACGCCTGCTCGAGCTCGGCGGTGAAGAGCCCCTTGCCGCCCTGCTTGCTGAGCGACCATTCCGCCTGGCGGTCGCCGGTCGTCACGACCAGGAACAGCTCGCAGGTCGAGCCGGGCAGCTTCTCGCGCAGGCGCGCCGCGACCATCTCCGCCTGGACGAGGGCGAGCGGGCTTTTGCGGGTGGCGAGAAGCAGCTTCATGGAGGAGGAAAACTGAAACCACTAATGGGCACGAAGGAACACTAATTTTCGATCGATGGTCTGGCTCGCCAGCCGTAGCCACTTGAGCCGCATCGCAGTGAACCGTCCCGGTCTTGAACGTCGAACGTTCGACGTTGAACGTCCAACGTTCAGGTTGAGATATGGACGCCGAGGGACTCGAACCCCCGACACCCTCGGTGTAAGCGAGGTGCTCTAACCAACTGAGCTAGGCGTCCGGAAAGCGGGACGAAACGAAAACGGGTGAATTCCGGCAAGGTATTATTGGTAGGGCGAGTCGTCCCCGATGAGCCGTTTCGACAAGCTCAAGGCCCTGAGCCCGTCGATGGGCCGCGGCTCATCCGGAGGATTCGCCCTACCTCATACCGATACGCTTTCCGCGGCCCTGAGCGGAATCCCCTCGCGGATCATCGCCTCGGCGATCTGGATCGAATTGAGCGCGGCGCCCTTCCACAGGTTGTCGCCGGAAACCCAGAACGACAGGCCGTTGTCCAGCGCGGTGTCAAGGCGCAGGCGGCCCACGCCGCACTTCACCTGCCGGCTGAAATCGAGCGGCGTCGGGTAAAGCTTGTTCGCCGGGTCGTCCACGAGCTGGGCGCCAGGGAACGCCGCGAGCGCCTGGCGGGCCGCGGCGAGGTCGACGGGCCGCTCGAACTCCGCGTTGACCGCGACCGAGTGGGCGCGCACGACCGGCACGCGCACGCAGGTGGCCGACACCCTGAGCGCGGGCAGGCCCATGATCTTGCGGCTCTCCTCGCGCATCTTGGTTTCCTCGCCGGTGTAGCCGTCGGCGCCGAAGGAGTCGACCTGCGGGATGACGTTCTGGAAAATCTGGTACGGGTACACCTGGTGCGCGAGCGGCTGGCCCTTCGCGTAGGCCTGGCTCTGCGCCTCGAGCTCGTCGATGGCGTCGGCACCGGTGCCCGACACGGACTGGTAGGTCGAGAAGAACACGCGCTGCACGCCGAACAGCTGGTGCAGCGGGTACAGGCCCATCAGCGCGACCGCGGTCGAGCAGTTCGGGCTGGCGATGATGCCCTTGTGGCGGCGGGTCGCCGCGAGGTTGATCTCGGGGATGACGAGCGGGACATCGGCCGCCATGCGGAAGGCCGAGCTCTTGTCGAGCACAAGGCAGCCGCGCCTGACGGCCTCGGGCGCGAGCGCCCGGGCGATGGCGCCCTCGGCGGCGAACAGCGCAAGGTCGAGGCCCTCGAACGCCTCCGGCTTCGCTTCCCGCACCGTGAGTTTCTTTCCGCCCACCTCGATGGTCTTGCCCGCGGAGCGCGCCGAGGCCAGCAGCCGCAGCTCCCCGATCGGGAATGAACGCGACCGCAGGAGGCCGATCAGCTCTTGACCGACCGCTCCCGTCGCACCGACGATACCGACGTTGTAGGAATGATTACTCACGTGAATGCTTCGTTTGAACGGGCCAAAGAAAGGTGCGCAGCGCTCGGACTCAAGCCGACATCACGGCTTATCACCGTATCCATTGCGCAACAGTTGCTTGGATTTTACTCGGGTGACTGTCTGGTGAAGTCCCATGTCGTTTCCACGTCCGCGCGCCCGCCCTCCAACATCAAGGATTCCCTCGGCACGCCGCGCGGCCTGCACGAGATCGCCGAGAAGATCGGCGCCGGCCAGCCGCCCGGCATCGTCTTCAAGGCGCGCGTCGCCACCGGCAGGCATTTCTCGGAATTTTCGCCGGAGGAACAGCAGCGTCATCTCATCACCACGCGGATCCTCTGGCTGCAGGGCGTTGAGCCGGGCGTCAACCTCGGCGCCAACGCCAGCGGCGAGGTCGTGGACACGAAGCAGCGCTACATCTACATCCACGGCACCAACCACGAGGACCGGCTGGGCGCCCCGGCCAGCATCGGCTGCATCGAAATGGCCAACCTCGGGATCATCGAGCTCTTCGACCAGGTGCGGGTGAAGGACCTGGTATGGATCGAGGACTAAAACCTTTGCCATGGCACCCCTGGCGGTGCCTGCTGTCACACGCCCTTCTTTCCCCGTGAACCCCATCGACAACCCCTCGGCCGCCCGGCCGATGACGCGGTATTTTGTGACGCTCGAAACGAAGGACCGCGCCCCGTGGCTGGCGGCGGCGCGGACCCGCGAGATCATCCTTGCCGTGCTCCGCTCCTGGCACGGCGAGCGCCACGGCCGCATCCTGTGCGCAACCGTCATGCCCGATGTCGTCCACATCCTGCTCGAACTGCCCGAAGGCTTCGAGATCGCGCAGGTCATCGCGAGCTGGAAGGCGGGCACGCGGCGGGCTGCCGGTTACGCCGAGACCTTCCAGCAGGAATTCGGCGGCCACAAGCTGTGGACCGCGGACGAGGCGGAGGATTGCGCCCTGTATATCTTTACCAAGCCCTACCGCGCCCGGCTGCTGGGCCCCGACGAGATCTGGTCGGCCTACTGGGCGCCCGACCCGAAAATTTTCCGGTTCACCGCCAGCCTGAATCCCGCGGGCGGGCCCGCCACCGAGTGGCTCGCGTGGCCGGAGGAGCGCTTCGAAGCCCTCACGCACGGCGTGTGAGGTGGAGCCCGGCTCCGCCTCCTGAGGGCTTGACCACTGATGCATCGCCTAACGGCTCTGCTTGGAAGTGCCCTGCGCCTAATCGGCTCCGGTTTGGGTTCCGGGGAGCGGCTAATCGCCGCTTGGCGGTTTGATTTCCCGTCGGCGATTAGCCGACCCCCAAAGATCCACTGCGGAGCCGATCAGGCGGAGCGCACCAAGCAGCAGCGCCGTTAGGCGATGCATTAGTGGTTAAAAACGGATCGGTTATTCGATGCCGATTTTATCCGTTCCGCCCGAAGAGCAGCCGCAGCGAATTGAGGCAGACCACCAGCGTGCTGCCCTCGTGGGCCGCCACACCCAAGGACAGCGGCACCGCGCCCAAGGCGGTGGCGACGACCATGACGACCACGACGCCCAGCGAGATCGCGAGGTTCTGGCGGATGATGGATTTCGCGCGCCGGCTCAACCGCTCGGCGGCAAGGAAGTTTTCGATCCGGTCGTGCATCAGGATGACCTCGGCCTGCTCCAGCGCCGCGTCGCTGCCGCGCGCGCCCATCGCCACGCTGACGTCCGCCGCCGCCAGGCTCGGCGCGTCGTTCACGCCGTCGCCGACCATCGCCACGCGGCGGCCCGGCGCGGCGGAGCGCAGTTCCTGGATCGCGGCGACCTTCTGTTCGGGCGTGAGGTGCGCCCGCACCTCGTCGAGGCCAAGCTCGCGCGCCACCGACTCGGCCGCCTGCCGGCGGTCGCCGGTGAGCATCACGGTGCGAAGGCCCATGGCCTTCAGCTCGGCGAGCACGCCCCGGGACTCGGCGCGGATCTGGTCGCGCAACAGCACGCGGCCGAGCATGTCCCTGCCCAGCACCCACACCTCGGAGAGTTCCGCGGGCGCCGCGGGAAGCTTCTCGGCCCAGCCCGCCAGCGGGCCGGCCTCGAGCAGCTCGCGCCGGCCCAGCAGCGCCTGGGCGCCGCCGTAGCTGCCGCCGACCCCCTGCCCGACGATGTTGCGGAAATCCGCGAGCTCGATCTGCCGGACGCCGCGCGCCCGGGCGTCGCGGACGATGGCGCGCGCCAGCGGGTGCTCGGATTTGCTTTCCAACGCGTAGGCCAGCTCCATGACCTCGGCCTCGCGCCCGGCGGGGAAACTTTCGTAGCCCACGACCGCCAGCTCGCCCGTGGTCAGCGTGCCGGTCTTGTCGAGCGCCACCACGTTGACGTCGGCCAGCTTCTCGATCGCCGCGCCGCCCCGGAACAGCACGCCGTGCTTCGCGCCCCACGCGATGGCCGCCAGGATGGCGGAGGGGATCGACAGCACCAGCGCGCACGGGCTGGCCACGACCATGAGCGTCATTGCGCGGTAGAACGCCGAGCGCGTCTCCGGCGTGTTGGTGAACGCCGGCAGGTGGAAACCCAGCCACCACAGCAGGAACATGGCGAACGACCCGCCGATGACCGCGTAGGTGTAGCCCGTGCCGAACTTGTCGGTGAACCGCTCGCTCGGCGCCTTGAGCTTCTGCGCCGTCTGGATCAGGCGGATGATCTTCTGCAGCGTGCTCTCGGCCGGCGGACGGACCACGGTGTAGTCGACCGCGCCCCAGAGATTGAGCGTGCCGCTGAAGACCTGGTCGCCCACGGCCTTTTCCACCGGCACCGCCTCGCCGGTGAGGGAGGACTCGTCGCTGGCGCTCCGGCCGGAGGCCACGAGGCCGTCGGCCGCGAAGGCCGCGCCCGGGCGCACGCGCACGCGCTGCCCGACCTGCAGCTCCTCGACGGCGACCTCGCGCTCCCCGCCGGCCGCGTCGACCACCGTGGCGTGCTTCGGGGCGCTTTTCAGCAGCGAGCTGACCTCGCACTGCGTGCGGTCGAGCGCGTAGGCTTCCATCGCGCCGGACGCCGAGAAAAGGAACAGCAGCAGGACGGCTTCGCCCCAGGCGCCGATGAACATCGCGCCGACGGCCACGGCGAGCATCAGGAAATGAATGTCGACCTCGCGCTTCTTCAGGTTCTCCCACGAATCGATGGCGGCATCCCACCCGCCCGCCACGAGACCAATGCCATAGAAAGCGAGGCCCAGCCACGGCAGGCCGGGCGCCAGGTGTCCGGCCACCCAGCCGAGAATGCCCGAAACGCCGCAGGTGGCCGCCAGCGCGGCGAGCTTGCGCCACTCGTCGCGGGCGTGCGCATGGCCGTGCTCATGCTCGTGCTCCGGCCAGGACACCTCGCGCCACTGCAGGAGATCCTCGGCCGCGCGGCCCATGTTGCGGCCGATGACGACCGCGCTGCCGTCGCGCCGGAGCGTGAACCCAGCCGCGGCCAGCCGCGCCGGCTGGTCGGCGAATTTCGCCTCCACCGCGGCGATGGTGTCGGCCAGCCGGGCCTCGAGTTCGGCCAGGTTGACCTGCCCGAGCGTGGCGACCGACACCCGGTGCGCCGCCGGGTCGAGGCGCACCGCGCCGATGCCCGGCTGCTCGCAGAGGAAGCGGACCAACTCATCTGTCCAGTTGAGGGAGGATTCCGGCATGAAAGATAATTCTCGTTTTCGTCATCCTGAGCCGGGCGAAGGACCCAAGCGGGTTGAACGTGCGATTTCCCTGGGTCCTTCGCCCGGCTCAGGATGACAGGCGCAGGGTATGAGATCGGAAACCTCGCGCAAATTGATTTGCGCCGCCCCGGTGGCATGAACCCAATCAACGGATGATTGGACTCAGCGAAGGCGGCGGCGCGAAGCCGTCCCGGCTCCCCGAGCTCGCGCACGAAATCTTCGGCGAGGGCGGGACGCTGTGCGACGCCTTGCAGCTGGAGCACCGCCCGGAGCAGGAGCAGATGGCGCACGCCGTGGCCGCGGCCCTGGCGGGCGATGCCCCGCTGCTGTTCGAGGCCGGCACGGGCGTCGGCAAGAGCCTGGCCTACCTGATTCCGGGACTCATTCACGCCGTGGACCAGCAGCGGCAGCTGATCGTGTCGACCCACACGATCTCGCTGCAGGAGCAGATCCAGCAAAAGGACCTGCCGATCTGCCGCCGCGTCTTCCAGGCGAACCCCGCCGGCGCGCCGTACGCGGGGTTCAAATCCGCCGTGCTCGTCGGCAAATCGAACTACCTCTGCCCCACCCGGCTGGGCCACGCCCTCGCCGACCGCGCCAGCCTGTTCGCCGATGCCGACTACGAGGAACTGCAGCGCATCGCCGCGTGGGCGGAGACGACCACGACCGGCCTGCGCCACGAACTGAAGCCGCCGCCGCGCCCGGAGGTGTGGGACAGCGTCAACGCGGACTCGTCCGCCTGCTCGCGCAAGCACTGCGACGGCGAAAAGTGCCACTACCAGCGCGCCCGGGCCCGGCTGCGCACCGCCCAGGTGATCATCGTCAACCACGCGCTGCTCTTCGCGCTGATCAATGCCGGCGGCGCGCGCGCCCACGGCGCCGGCGACACCCGCGGCGTGCTGTTCCCCGACGACTTCCTCGTGCTCGACGAGGCGCACACCGTGCCGGAGGTCGCGACCGAGAATTTCGGCCTCGCGCTCAGCAGCTATGGCGTGGACCGGGCGCTGAAACACCTCTTCAACCCGAAGACGAAGCGCGGGCTCTTCCGCAAACACGGCGGATCCGAAGGCCAGCAACTGGTAATCGACGCGCTCGACGCCTCGCGGCAGTTCTTCGATTTCCTGTCGAACCGCCTGCTGGACCAGCGGCCGGTCGTGCGCGTGCGCGAGACCGGCGTCGCCGAACCGACGCTCGACGGCCCGCTGGGCGCGCTGCACCGGCTGCTGGGCAGGATCGCCGACCGCCTGCCGCCGGACAGCCGCGAGAGCGACGAGATCGAGGAGCAGAAGCAACGCATCAAGGGCCTGCAGGCCGGGATCACCGAGTGGCTGACGCTCGGCGACAAGGGCCACGTGTACTGGGCCGAGCGCAGCGGGCGGAAACAGACCATCGTCACGCTCCGCAGCGCGCCGATCGATGTCGCGCCGGAACTGCGGAAGCATCTCTTCGGCTGCTCGACGAGCGTGGTCTGCACCAGCGCCACGCTCGCGATGGGCGGCAGCATCGAGCCGTTCGCGGCGCGCATCGGCGCCGGGGACGCGGAAGCGGTCGCGGTGAAGTCGCCCTTCGATTTCGAGCGCAACATGCGCGTGTATGTCGCGTCCGACGTGCCGCTGCCCTCGCCGCAGGAGGCGCGCCTCGCGATCGAGGTGCTGACGGACTACATCCGCTTCTGCACCGCCGCCGTCCGCGGCGGGTCGCTGGTGCTGTTCACGAGCTACACCGACATGCGCGCCGTCGCCGCCGTCCTCGAGCCCGAGTGGCGCGCGGCCGGCCGGCCGTTCCTGCTCCAGGGCGCGGAGATGTCGCGCACCGAGCTCACGCAATTGATGCGGCAGCTCGGCAACGCCGTGCTGTTCGGCACCGACAGTTTCTGGACCGGCGTGGACGTGCCGGGCGCGGCGCTGTCGCAGGTGATCATCACGCGGCTGCCCTTCGACCCGCCGACGCACCCGATCACCGAGGCGCGCTGCGAGCACATCCGCGACGCCGGCGGCAACCCGTTCAGCGAGCTGACGCTGCCGGATGCGCTGATCAAATTCCGCCAGGGCGTGGGCCGCCTGATCCGGAACAAAACCGACCGCGGCGTCGTCACGCTCCTCGACGCCCGCGTGCTGGCCAAAACCTACGGACGGGAATTTTTAGCCAGCTTGCCCACAACGGATTACGAGCGCATGGACCGGGGGAACCGCGGGGAGGTTTTTCGGCCTTTCCCTTGAGCCAAAAGCTGCCACTAGTCATCGCCTCCGCAATGAAGTTCAGCTCCTTCGCCCACTCCGACATCGGCCGTGTCCGCCCTGAAAACGAGGACAGCTACCTCTGCAACGACACCCTCGGCATCTACGCGGTGGCGGACGGGATCGGCGGCCTCCCGGCGGGCGCCCAGGCGAGCCTGCTGGCGGTGACCACCCTGCAGAAGATCGTCGCGGAGCACGCCACGGGGCACAAGTTGAACTACGAGCGCATCCTGTCGGAGATCAACGACCAGGTGTTCAAGCTCGGCCGCACGCTCAGCCCGCAGTTCGGCATCGGCTCCACCCTGACCTTCGCCCACGTCGCGGGCGTGAAGCTGCACTTCGGCCACGTCGGCGACTCCACCGCGCTGCGCCTCCGCTCGAAGGCGATGCAGCAGCTCACGACGGACCATACCATCGAGAACGAGCTCAAGCAGCGCGCCGCCCGCGGCGAGCCGCTCGGCCTGCTGATGGAAAACCGCAACGCCCTCACCCGCTGCATCGGCCAGCCCCCGCCGCTCGAGCCGGACTGCTTTTCCCACACCGTCCTGCCGCACGACCGCTACCTGCTCTGCAGCGACGGCATCACCCGGTTCATCGCGCCGGACGAGATTGCCAAGGCGATGCAGGAAGCCGACACGCCCGAGACGCTCGTCAAGACCCTCGTCGACCGGGCCAACGAGCGCGGCGGCCTCGACAACTCGACCGGCGTCGCGCTGTTCTTCGATTAAGTTGAACCACAGAGACACACAGGCACAAAGAAATCCTGTGCTTAGTGGTTTGACCTCTGTGTCTCCGTGCCTCTGTGGTGAAAAATCGTTCTGAACAGTTTTCCGCGCTGGTCGCGCAGCAGCCGGACAACGAGCTGTTCCGTTTCAGCCTCGCCCAGGCCCTGCTCGCGGAGAACCGTCCCGCCGAGGCGGCGCCGCACTTCGTCATTTGTGCGGAAAGGAAAGCCGACTGGATGATGCCGCGCATCCTGCTCGGCAAGGCGCTCATCGGCCTCGGCCGCCGCGCCGAAGCCAGGCCCTGGCTCGAAGCCGCGCTGCAGCTCGCCGTCGATCAGACCCACGAGGATCCCGAACGCGAACTGCGGGCGCTGCTCGCGGAGCTCGCCTGATTGCTCGGGATCCCGGATGGGGACCACTAAAGGATTCCGCCAACGGCGGAGTCTACTTTCATCGCTCCGGCTGACTGCCTCCGCCGACAGGTTCAGGGGCTGCTGATCGCAGCCCTTTGCGCCTGCGATGAGCAGGCCCCCCGAAACCCACCGCGCCGGCGATTAGCCGGAGCCTCACTCTGTAAATTTCGCCTTTGGCGAAATCCCATTAGTGGTGACCTTACCTTGGTCGGTGAATCGACCGGACTGTACAGGAGGAAACGGAGCTAACAGAAATCGATCCCTCCGTTCCTTCTGTTACCTTCTGTGAAAAATCATTTCCACAGCGGCGACGGATAGCGCCCGGCGGCGACGAGCGACTTGATCGCCGCCTGCGCGGCGGCGAGGTCCTCGCGATACGTGAGCCCGAACCACGCATCGGTGGAACGATGCAGCGCAATCTTCGCCTCCCCGCGCTCGTTCAGCTCGCTCAGGCACGTCGGCAGGTAGATCTCCGCCTTCGGGTCGGCCGCATGTTTTTCGAGGAAGGCGCGGAACTGCGCCTCCAGTTGCGGGAAGAGCGCCGGGGTGAAGCCCCAGAAGTTCATCGAGACGATTTCGTTGCCTGTCAGCTGGTGCGCCCGACCGGCGGCGTCCGTGTAGCGCGCGCCGGTGGCAGTCTTTTCGATCTTCGTTATTTCCGTGATGCTCTGCAGCCGGCCGGCCGGGTCGGTCACGCACAGGCCGCGGCTCACGGTGCCGTGCTCCGACAGCGTCTGGCTGAGCGGATAGCCGACCATGGCGTAGTCCGACGACTCCCGGAAATGCCCCGCGAGCGTGCGGTATGCCGACGCGCCGTAGAAGTCGTCGGCATTGATCACGGCGAACGGACCGCGCACGGCGGGCCAGGCGCACAGCGTCGCGTGCGCGGTGCCCCAGGGTTTCGTGCGGCCTGTTCCCTGTAGGAGCCTGCTTGCAGGCGATCCCCCGGGCAGCGCATCCAATTCCTGGAACACGTACCGCACCTCCAGGCGTTTCTCCAGGCGTTTGCCGATCGTGGCGCGAAAGTCGGCCTCGATGTCCTTGCGGATCACGAGCACGAGCCGCGTGAAGCCGGCGCGCAGCCCATCGAAGGCCGAGTACTCGATGATCAGTTCGCCGTCCGGCCCGACCGGCTGCACCTGCTTGACGCCGCCAAACCGGCTGCCGATGCCGGCCGCGAGGATCACCAGGTCGTAGGAGGTTTCAGATTTAACCACTAATGGACACTGATAGACACTCATGACGGAAGCCAAACAGTTTTGCAGGAGCCTCTTCCATCAGCCGTCATCCTGCGTGTCCGCCATAGCCCGAAGGGCGACGGCGGAAAGCCGTGCGAAGGACCCAAGCCTCTTGGCCACAAAAAGGCACAGAATGCGCAGAAATTCTCACAGAAGCTAACGAAGGAAACGAAGCGTCGAACCCAGCCTATCAGTTCGGAACCAATTCCCCTTCGTTACCTTCGTTTGCCTCTGTGCAGTCCCGGTTTGCCCTCGGAAAATAATGGTGGATTTCGCCCGGGAAATATGGCTCATTCCGCGAACCATTTTGCCAGGGTAGCTCAGTGGTAGAGCAGAGGACTCATAAGCCTTTGGTCGCGAGTTCAATCCTCGCCCCTGGCACCAATTTCGACCGTTGTTCGGCGACGAGAACTCTAGTCAGATCGCTAGCTTTCTTGTCATGAGTCGAGACCTTGATGTTCAAGGTTCCTTACTATTGCGCCTGCGCGATGAGCGGAAGCCGAAGCCAGAGGATTTCGTCAGCCAAATCGGCAGCGCCAAGAAATGCCTGGAAACAGCATGTCGGCGGTTAGGATTTCCGAAATTCACTCATCACGACTTCAGGCATTTCTTTGCGACTACCTGTATTGAGGCAGGCGTTGATATCCCAACCGTGAATCGGTGGCTTGGTCACAAGGACGGTGGCGCTCTCGCGATGAAAGTTTGCGGCCCATCTCAGAACGGATCACAGCATGCAATCAGCGCAACGTGTGAGTTTTTAAGACGACCCTTACCTCGCTACTTCTTGGACTTCGCTCTAGTGCTTTCCTTCATTCCAAGAAAGCTTCGGAACATTGGGTGCACTTGATATTGGGGAATATTGATGATATTGACTCCAGAAATCTGGTAGCTCCCTAGCCAGTCACTTCCGCTTCTACGCTGCGCTTTAACGCCCCCAACCACTTGTGCTTTGATAAAGCCAACCTCCCAAAGAATTTTCATTAGCTGATCAGGGTCTGAGTTTTTCACCCATGCTGCGGCTTCGGTCATTGTGTATTCACCGCAAGCAACGGAAAGGAGGTGCCTTTGGAAGTCATCCTTAGCCATGTTAAAACGAAGCCCTCTGAAGCTTTCGAATAAGCTGATTAGCCCCGGATATTGGTGTTTATATTCCGCAGCAATATCGTTCAGTCGAGACTCGGAGTAAGTACCCTCTGCGCTTGCGATAGAATCGTAATCTAAAGGAAGCCCTCGGCGTCTCGCTCGCGCTTCGGCCGCAATATCGTTTGCGAAATGAATAAGCTCACGAGGGCGAAAAAGAGTTCGATCTAGAATATAGTTGAACGAATTGGTCTGCCGATAGGTCAGCTTCTCAGCGAAGACGCGATTCCAGCGTGCTTGGTAACTTTGCCTTTCCAATGCAGGATCCCATTTTTCGATACGTCGCGCGACGAACTCAAGCAATGAGTCTTCATTCCATGAAATGCGTTCGACCGTATCCGAGATCTTTTGATAATCTTCGTATAGTTCTGGGATGTTGTCGTAGAGCTCGCGGCGAAGCGAAATCAGAACCCGTAGGTTTTTATGCTTTGCATTGATCGCCATGGCTGCGCTGAAGAGGCCTGAGACAAATCCCTTAGCGTCTTCCGAAGCGTCCCATCCTTTGTCGAGTTCATCCACAAGGATCATAACCTTCTTATCGGCCATCGCCTCGTCCAAGATATCAATTAGGCCCGAAATTTCCTCTAGCTTATAGAGGCGGTCCAATTCCCGAGTCTTTAGTGCCGCTTCGTATTTTCCAATTTTGATTCCCTCCATGCGCTTCAAAAAAGATATCAAGAGCCCAATAGGGTTTCTTTCGTAGTCACGCACCGTGTCTCTAACGTAATTGTATAATTTTGCTGCTTTGCCGGTCTTGAATAATCCGTGATTGGCGAGCTCCTTAAACGCCTGGATGTAAATAAGGTATTTCCAAGCTACACTATATGCACCGTGTTTTGCCCATGCGCCCTTTGCTTCCGTTTCAAGCACACGTGCCATCATCTCATAACTAAACTCCTCTGGGGCGAGAGATATCACGATGTGCTTCTTTCTCCGCCAGTCTTCAGCGATCTTTCTAAAGATCGCACTCTTGCCAGTTCCTCTATTGCCCAAAATCACATTATGGCCCTTGGTCGCCACTCGATTGTAGGAATCGCTCTCAACAAAGCAGCGTAGCAAATCTTCATCACGTTCAGCAGCGGGCAAACCAAACGAAAGAGTATCAATATTCATAGTTTTGGCCCGACACGAGAATGCCGTAGGCATTCGGTGGCGCAAGGACAGTTATTGACTATAGAAACAAGGAAAAGGGGTGGCGGGTGCCGGCGCGCGCTACGCGCGCATCCGGCAACCCGCCACCCCTGATTCCCGGCACTATTTTTAGCCGATTCTTTCCGCCGCTGTGATGGACAGCTTGTCATCGAAGACGCGGTAACGCTCCACGCGAAGGGTCGAAAACTCCGCCAGCTTGGGATAGCTAATGACTTTCTCATTTTGCCTCTTTCATCCTTGTGCAAATCACCACACGAAACGTTTGCACCGCCACGGAATGCAGGCTCAAGTGAAAGCGCATGCCCGCCCCGGCTTCGCCCGAAGATTCCCGCACCTTCGATTTGCTGCGCCAGGTCAAGACCGCCGCCCTCACGACGGAACAGCTGGCCGAGCTCCGGCTGGCCGAGACGGACACCGAGGGCAAGCAGGCGGCCATCCTCGTGGCGGACGACTCGGTCGAGCTCCGGACGCTCATGGTCTATACGCTGCAAAGCCTCGGCTACCAGAACATCAGCGAGGCCGGCGACGGGGCGGCCGCCCTGCAGCTGCTGCGCCAGCGACCGTTCGACCTCCTCGTGCTCGACATCGAGATGCCGCGGATGAACGGCTTCCAGGTCCTGGAGGAACTGAAGCGCGATCCGATGCTGAGCCGCCTGCCCGTCATCGTGGCGTCCGGCCTGCAGGAGCTCGACGC
>CAYZSN010000053.1:0-3931 GCA_964481095.1 uncultured Oleiharenicola sp.
TGGAAGGCAAGATGTTCCGTCCCATGGCTCTGACGGTCATCTTCGCATTGGCGGCTTCCCTTGTTTTGGCTCTCACATTAATGCCGGTCCTGGCGTCGCTGTTCTTTCGCAAGGGCGTCAAGGAGAAGGAGACTTGGCTTATTCGGAAGGCCCACCAAATCTATGTGCCGGTTGCCAAGAGAGCCGTCGCTAAGCAGTGGTTGGTCGTGGGAATCTCAGCCGTCGTGTTCGCGATCGGTGTATTCGTGGCCACAAGAATGGGCGCAGAGTTCATTCCTCGCCTGAACGAGGGCGCGCTAGCGGTTCAGGCGTGGCGGCTACCGAGTGTGGGACTCACGCAGTCGATTAAGAACACCACGCTGATCGAAAAAACGATCAAGCAGTTTCCCGAGGTAACCACTGTAGTTTCGCGGACCGGTCAGGCGGAAATACCGACAGATCCAATGGGTGTAGAGGTGAGTGACATCTACGTCATCTTGAAACCTCAGGAAGAGTGGACCACGGCGACTAACAGGGAAGATCTGATCGAAAAACTGGACCGCGAGTTGGACAAGAACGTTCCCGGTACGGTGTTCAGCTACTCCCAGCCTATTGAGCTCCGCATGCAAGAGCTGATCGCCGGTGTGCGCTCCGATATCGCCATATCTCTCTATGGCGACGACCTCGACATTCTGAAACAAAAGGCCGACGAGATTGTTGCTGTAGTAAGCCGCGTAAGCGGCGCCGCCGACACAAAAGCGGAGCAGATCGCAGGCTTGCCGTACCTTCGCATCCGGATTGATCGCTCAGCGATTGCTCGTTATGGCATCAATGCCTCCAAGGTGCTCGACGTCGTCGAAGCCTTGGGTGGCAAGACGGTGGGCCAGGTTTTGGAAGGACAGCGTCGATTCGACATGCAGGTCAGATTCAAAGAATCTGAGCGACAGGACATCGATAGGATACGCAATATTAAAGTCGCGGACCCCCAGGGCAGACTCATTCCACTCAGCCAGCTTGCACTGATCAAAGTAGAACAAGGCCCGGCACAGATTAGCCGGGAGAACATCCAACGACGTATTTCGGTTGAGGCCAACGTGCGCGGACGGGATATCGCCTCATTCGTGGCCGAGGCGCAGCGCGCGGTGGACGAGAAGATTAAGCTCCCGCCCGGATACACGATCGAATGGGGTGGACAGTTCAAGAATCTACAGGAGGCCACCCAGCGGCTAGTGATTGTTGTCCCGCTCGCGCTGTTCCTGATTTTCGTCGTGCTTTATACGATGTTCAATTCCGCTCGACTCGCCGCGTTGATTTTTATCAACGTTCCGATGGCTGCGACAGGAGGCATCTTTGCACTGGCCCTTCGCGGCTTGCCCTTCAGCATTTCCGCGGCCATCGGCTTCATCGCTCTCTTTGGGGTGGCTGTGCTTAACGGTGTCGTTTTGGTGAGCTACATCAATGATTTGCGGCAGAGCGGAATGGGCCCGGAGGAAGCAGCGGTCAAGGGAGCCGAAATACGCCTCCGGCCAGTTCTCATGACTGCGCTTGTCGCGAGCCTGGGCTTCATTCCCATGGCACTTGGCCACGGTGCTGGAGCCGAGGTGCAGCGCCCACTCGCTACTGTTGTCATCGGTGGACTGGTGACGTCAACTCTTTTGACGTTACTCGTGCTGCCAGCTATTTATCCGTGGTTCGCGCGTGAAAACCCTGAAGTGGAGCTTTGAGGTGAAACCATGAAAGAGATCAAGGCAATCATCCAACCATTCCTCCTCTCCAAAGTGGTGGACGCACTGAAGGAGATCGAGGACCTTCCGGGACTGACCGTCTCAGAGGTCAGGGGGTTCGGAAAAGGCCGGGCTCGAAACGCGACGACGAAGATCGTTGAGGACGGTATCGAATACGCCAACAAAACGAAACTTGAGATCGTAGTCCCGGACGGGATGGTGGAAGACGTGCTTCGGACTATTAGCCTGCATGCACATACCGGCCGGCCCGGCGACGGCAAGATTTTTGTTTCGGCGATCGACGAAGTCGTCAATGTCCGCACGGCAGAACGCGGAGAGGGGGCGATCTAGCCCGAAGGAAAGGACCCGCGCCACGCACAATGAAGTACAACAGACTGAGCCGCAAGAAGAGAGTGGCCGTCGAGTCTCGGAGGGCGATGTTCAGGGCAATCGGGGCAGTCCTGGGAGTGCTGACTTTTGGGCTGTTCGCATGGCTTCTAGCCGGGCGGCCTCATCGCCACGGACGCACCTGGCATTGGGGTAAAGAGACTGGTCCATAAGCAGGATATGAAGGAATTAAAAATGACCGAACGACAAAAGCGCGATTTCCGGATTCACGGCATGGATTGTGCCGAAGAGGTCGCCATCCTCAAACGGGAAGTTGGGCCCAAGGTGGGTGGAGAACAGTTTCTGGCATTCGACATTCTGAACGGAACTATGACGGTGTTGCCAAGCGGCACGTCCTCTAGTGAGTCCGAGATCTCTCTAGCGGTAGGCCGCACAGGAATGCGCGCGGAACCGGTTCGCGACGGAGGTGTCCAGCGGGATAGTGGGAATTGGTGGGATCGCAACGGGCGTCTGGCTCTAACAATTGCAAGTGTTGGTCTCACCAGTGCCGCTTTCCTGGTCCACTTTGGGTTAGCGAATTCCATTTCCGAGGTCTTTGGCTCCGAAGGCCTGGGTAACGCCCATGAGGTTCCCTTGCCAGCGCGGCTGCTCTACCTTCTCGCGGTCATCGCCGGTGTCTACTACGTCATACCGAAGGCGTGGTTCGCGCTGCGCCGCGCGCGGCCAGACATGAATCTACTCATGGTCATTGCCGTATGTGGCGCGATGGCAATTGGCGAATGGTTCGAGGCAGCTACGGTCGCGTTCCTGTTCTCGCTGTCACTGACGCTGGAATCGTGGAGCATCGGCCGTGCCCGCAAAGCGATCGAGAAACTCCTCGATCTCGCACCAAGCGTGGTCCGCGTGCTCGAAGAAGGTCAAACCCGGGAAATGAATCCTGAAGCAGTGCCGGTCGGAGCGACGTTCGTCGTGCGGCCGGGTGAGAGAATCCCGCTCGATGGCGAAGTCTCAAAGGGGATTAGTGACGTGAACCAGGCTCCGATTACCGGTGAAAGCGTCGCTGTGACGAAGGAACCGGGATCGGCGGTATTCGCGGGGACCGTGAACGGAGCAGGGGCACTGGAAGTTCGCTCCACGAAAGCAAGTGGCGATACCACGCTTGCTCACATCATCAAGCTGGTTGGTGAAGCACAGCAGAAGCGCGCCCCATCCGAGATGTGGGTCGATCAATTCGCCCGCTATTACACGCCTGCGGTAATGGTTCTAGCGATCGCAGTTCTCCTAGTTCCGCCTTTTTTTCTGAATCAGCCATTCGCCCCTTGGATGTATCAGGCTCTAGTGCTGCTCGTTATTGCTTGCCCCTGCGCCCTCGTGATTTCGACTCCTGTGAGTGTGGTCGCCGCGCTCGCCGCCTCCGCTCGCAATGGGGTACTCGTAAAGGGCGGCGTTCACATGGAAGCCGCCGGACATCTCAAGGCGATTGCCATGGACAAGACGGGCACGCTGACGGAAGGGCGTCCAGCGGTGATCCAAGTAGTGGCGATGAACGGCCACACGGAAACGGAGTTGCTGGCTCGCGCGGCAGCCATGGAGGCTCACAGTGACCACCCTTTGGCTTTAGCGATTCTCGAATACGCTAAGGCGCACGGTGTCGAATTCACGCCGGCGGATGAATTCCGCATACTTCCAGGCAAGGGTGCCACCGCCCAGCTCGACGGCCGCCCGTTCTGGCTCGGCTCACATCGATTCCTAGAAGAACGTGGCCAGGAAACCCCGGAAGTCCATCAGGAACTCGATCTTCTAGCTAAGACTGGCAGGACCGTAGTCGTCGTCGGCAATGAAACCCATGTATGCGGCTTCATTGCTATGGCCGACCGGAT
>CAYZSN010000054.1:0-3953 GCA_964481095.1 uncultured Oleiharenicola sp.
TACCCGAGCCTGCTGCTGCAGATCGGGCGCAACCCGAAAAGCGACACGCTTGGGGTGTTCATTCCCCTGCTGCGGCGCCTGCGCGAATACCGGCTGAAGTACAAGCTGCTGGCGAAGAACGCGCCGACGGCGGCCGAGCGCGACGAGGCGCAGGCGCGGCAGGCGACGTTCAAGATCCTGATCAATTCGTTCTACGGCTACCTCGGTTTCTCGGCGGCGCGCTTCGGCGACGGCGAGCTGGCGGCGGAGGTCACGCGCCGCGGGCGCGAGCTCCTCCAGGCGCTCATCGCGGAGTTCGAGCGGCTCGGCTGCGTCATCCTCGAGGCCGACACCGACGGCATCTACCTTTCGACGGAGGAATATCACGCCAAGCCCGAGGCGCTGCTGGCGCAGGTGGTGAAGATCATGCCGCCGGGCATCGAGCTGGAATTCGACGGGAGCTACGACGCGATGTTCTGCTACAAGGCCAAGAACTACGCGCTGGCGGCCCGCGGCGAGGTGACGCTGCGCGGCTCGGCGCTGCGCTCGCGCGGGATCGAGCCGTTCCTCAAGCGCCTCGGCGACCAGCTGATCTCGTACCTGCTCGAAGTGTCGCCGGTCTCCCCGGTGGAGGAGGTGAAGCGGCTGCGCACGGCGATCGCGGCGCGCGCGCAGCCGGTCGCCGACCTGGCGAAGTCGGAGACCCTCAGCCAGAATCCCGAGGCGTACGAGCAGTGGGTGGCCGGCGGCGGCAAGCCCCGGCGCGCGGCGGCGGAGGTGGCGCTGCAGATGAATCCCCGCCCGCGCATGGGCGAGCGCGTGAGCTACTACATCATCCCGAAGGCCAAGGGGCAGACGAACGACTGGCAGCGGGCGCGTCCGCTCGCGGCTTACGACGCGGCGAGCGCGCCGTACGACCCGGTATATTATCTGGAAAAAATCGACGACTGGGCGGAACGATATGGACGTTTCCTCGGGATTAAGCCACAAACCGACCAGCAAGAGATGCTGCTCTGATCATGCGCACCCGGATCTGCCTGTATATCCTCCTCGTCGTCCCTCTGGCGGCCTATTGGCAGACGGTCTTCCATGAATACGGCCTGCGCACCGATTACACGGCGCTCCACGAGGCGCGGCAGGATCCCGGCAAGCTGGTGCGGACGAGCGGCTCCCATGGCCGCCCGCTGTACGGCGCCATGCTGGAAACCTCCTTTGCCGTGACCAATGAGGTCGAGAACCTCCAGTGGCTGCGGCTCACCTCGGTCCTGCTGCTGACGCTCCTCGGCCTGGCGCTCTGGCGCCAGCTGTTCCAGTCCGGCTGGAACGAGGTCGAGGCGGCCGGCATCGGCCTCGGGGTGGTGCTGCTGCCCTCGGCGGAGGTGGTGGTGGGCTCGGCGGCGGCCTGGCCGCAGGCCCTGACGCTCCTGCTGGCCCTCGCGGGCTTCTCGGCGATCGAGACGGAAATCGAGCGCGGCGGCATGAAGCGCGTCGTCGCCCTGCTGGGCGGCTGCATGATTTACACGGCCGCCGGCCTGATCTACCAGGCCAACGTCCTCTTCGCCCTCGTCGTCGTCACGGCCGTGCTGCTGGTGCGCACCGGCCGGGAGCCGCTGAGCGACCGCTGGTGGAGCACCTTCCACGTCGCGGCGGTGGCCGTCGGCCTCGCCCTGAGCCAGCTGATCGTCCACACCCTGTTCAGCAACGGCGTGTTCCAGCCGGCGACCGAGGCCTTGAACGCCAAGGCCCTGGATTTCCTGCGCTACCCGCTGCCCAACGCGCTGGCCCTTTACGCCCTGAACGACGACCACCACACCGGCGCCGTGATCTACTGGGGCCTGCTGCTGGCCGTCGTGGTGGCGCTGGTGATGGGCTACCGGAAGATCGTCGCGCACGAGGACGAGATGGTGCGCCGCCGCGGCCTCTATGCGGTGATCGCGCTGGTGGTCCTGACTGTCGCCGTCTGCGTGGTGGCATCGGATCGCATCGCCACCTACCGCGTGCTTTTCGCGCTGGCCGGACTGGTGCTCGTGCTGCTGGTCTATTCGCTGCGGGCGCTGCTGGTCGTGAAGAAGATCCGGCCGCTGCATTACGCCGGCCTCGGGGTGGTTTGCCTCGGCATCGCCTTCCTCGCGCACCGCAATTCCTTCCTCCTGCTGGCCGAGCCGCAGGGCGACGAATGGGAGCTGATGCGCGGCGCGGTGCTGCGCGCGGGCTTCACGAAACAGGTCCGGGTGCACATCATCACCCCGGGCCCGGAGGACCGGTCGACGGAGCGCATTTACGGCGATGAGTTCGGCTCGATCTCGAGCGGCTCCGATGCGATCGCGCAGGACATGTTCCGGGCGGCGCTGCGCACGCGGTTCCCGGACAAGCTGCCCAAGGGCGGCAGCTACAAGCTGGCCACGAGTTCGTCCGAGCCCGATCCCTCCAGCTACGACCTGCTGATCGACATGCGGAAGCTGAAGAGCTTCCACTGAGGCGACGCAGCGTTCCGCGGCGTGCTAGCAGCTTTCAGCAGTCAGCGATCAGCCAGAGAACACGACCAGCTGGCGTTTGGCTGAGAGCTGAAAGCTGATCGCTGACAGCTACTCCTCAGCTCCAGCTCAGGTCGGCCTTGGTGATCGGCCACTGGCGGATGCGCTTGCCGGTCGCGGCGAAGATGGCGTTGCAGATGGCCGGCGGCACCACGGGATAGGGCGGCTCGCCGAGGCCGGTCGGCGGGTTGTTGCTCTGGATGAACTCCACGATGACCTTCGTCGGCGCCGCGTTGATGCGCAGCAGCGGGAAATCGTGGAAGTTGCTCTGGACCGCGCGGCCCTCGTCGTGGGTCAGCTCCTGCAGCCAGATGGCACCGAGGCCGTCGACGATCGCGCCCTGGACCTGGTTCTCCGCGCCGCTGAGGTTGATGATCGGGCCGACGTCGCTGACCGCGGTGACCTGCTTCACCTGCAGGGTGCCGTCCCGGGCGACCGCGACGTGCGCGACCATCGCGACGTAGCCCGAATGGCTGAAATGAAACGCGATGCCGCGGCCCTCGCCCTTGGGCAGGGGCGAACCCCAGCCGGATTTTTCCGCCGCGAGGCTTACCACGCCCTTCATGCGGCCGGTGTCGTAGGGCACGCTGCGCTGGCCGGCGCTGGGCTGGACGACGCGGTCGTCGCCGAGCAGGTCGAGACGGGCCTGGACGGGGTCGACGCCGCCGGCGTGGGCCAGCTCGTCGATGAAGCTCTGGAGCACGAAGGCGAGGGCGTTGCTGCGCGGCGCGCGCATCGGGCCGGTCGGCACGTTCGTGGCCATGATGGACTGGTCGAGCCGGAAGTTCGGCAGGAATCGCGCGGGCAGCTCGTCGGGGCTGAGGTCGGCGGAGGACGCGACCTTCTCGGTGCTGAGGTAGCCGAAGGTGACGAAGTGGTCCTGCCACGCGCTGATCCGGCCCTTGGCGTCCACGGCGCCCTTGAAGAAATGGAAGCCGCCGGGCCGGGCGTAGCAGTCCTGGCGCATGTCGTCCTCGCGCGTCCAGGTCAGCTTGACCGGCGCGCCGTTGGTCCGCAGGGCGATCGCGGCGGACTCGACCATGTAGTCGTTGGCGAGGCGCCGGCCGAAGCCGCCGCCGCCGCGCACGAAGTTGATCTTCACCTTCTCCTTCGCGAAGCCGAGCGTCTTGGCGACGAGGTCCTGGCCCGAGCCCGGGGTCTGGGAGGTGGTCCACACCTCGATGCCGCCGTCGCGTGCCCACGCCGTGCAGCCCTGCGGCTCGAGCGTGGCGTGGTTCAGGAAGGGATAGGAGTAGGCCGCCTCGACGACCTTCGCGGCGGAGGCGAAGGCGGCGTTCACGTCGCCGTCGTTGCGGACGTTCGTGCCGCCGGCCTTGGCGAGCTCGAGGGCCCGCGCCGCGTAAGCCTCGGTCGAATGGCCCTTGCCGACGGTCTCATCCCATTCCACCTGCAGCTGCTTCTTGGCGGAGAACGCCGCCC
>CAYZSN010000055.1:0-14927 GCA_964481095.1 uncultured Oleiharenicola sp.
CGGCGTGAGCCTCGAGGTGAACGCCGGCGAAGTTGTCGCCCTCATGGGCCGCAACGGCGTCGGCAAGACCACGACGCTGAAGTCCATCACCGGCGTGCTGCCGGTCCGCGCGGGCACGATCGTGTTCGACGGCCAACCGCTGGGGAAGATGGCCATCGACGTGCGCGCCCGCAGCGGCATCGGCTACGTGCCGCAGGGCCGCGACATCTTCCCGCACCTGACTATCGAGGAGAACCTGCACGTCGGCCTCGTCGTCCACGGCCGCAAGGGCGCCGACGCGCGCAATGCCCTGGACCGGATCTTTTCCCTCTTTCCCGTGCTGAAGGACATGCTTTCGCGCAAGGGCGGCGTGCTCTCGGGCGGCCAGCAGCAGCAGCTCGCCATCGGCCGCGCGCTGCTCACCAACCCGAAACTGCTCATCCTCGACGAGCCGACCGAGGGCATCCAGCCGTCGATCATCGACCAGATCGGCGACACCCTGAAGAAGCTCAAGGCCCCGGCCGCGTCCCCGGCCGTGCTCGCCGCCGCGGAGGACGACGTGGCGGTGATCAAGAATGCGGTCAGCGAGCTGCGGAAGGAGCACAAGCTGGCCATCCTGCTCGTCGAGCAATACGTGGACTTCTGCCGCGAGGTGGCCGACCGCTTCTACGCGATGGACCGCGGCGCGGTGACCATCTCAGGGCCAATCGCCGACTTGACCGATCAGGTGGTTAAGGAGCACCTGCAAGTGTAGAGTGCGGATTGCGGAATGCGGATTGAATCCTCGTCCCACATGATTTTCTCTTCCCTCGCGTTTCCTGCCGGTTGTTGCTTCCTTTCGAGCGCTGACGTTCCGGCTATTCCGCAATCCGCAATCTCCAGTCCGCACTCATCATGCACCTGACCCCCCGCGAACGCGAGAAACTGCTGGTCGTCACCGCAGCCGACCTCGCCCGCCGCCGCCAGGCCCGGGGCCTGAAGCTGAATTACCCCGAGTCGGTCGCCATCATCACCTACGAGATCATCGAGGGCGCGCGCGACGGGAAATCGGTGGCCGAGCTCATGAGCTACGGCACCACGATTCTCAAGCGCGCCGACGTGATGGAGGGCGTGCCGGAAATGATCCACGACGTGCAGGTCGAGGCGACGTTCCCCGACGGCACGAAGCTGGTCACGGTCCACGATCCCATCAGATGAAAAATTGCGGAATGCAGATTGCGGACTGCGGATTGGCCCAAACCAATGGGCTGCCCGGTTTGCTTCTCTATGCCGCAATCCATGCCCGCCAATCCGCAATTTCCTCATGATTCCCGGACAAATCATCGTCGCCGAGAATAGCACGCCGCTTGCGGCGAACATGGGCTTGGTGACAATCACCCTCGACATCACCAACACCGGCGACCGCCCGATCCAGGTCGGGTCGCACTACCATTTCTTCGAGACGAACGAGGCGCTCAGCTTCGACCGCGCCGCCGCGCGGGGCTTCCGCCTGAACATTCCCGCCGGCACGGCGGTGCGCTTCGAGGCGGGCGACACGAAGCAGGTCGAGCTCGTCGCGCTCGCCGGTGCGCGGGAAGTCTACGGCCTGCAGGCGAAGGTCAACGGCAAGCTCGATGCGAAAAGCGCCAGCCGCAAAGCGGTTCGGAAAAATCGTAAGTCGTAAATCATAAATCGTAAATCGACCATGCCGCTGAAACTCACCCGCCGCCAGTACGCCGAGATGTTCGGCCCCACCGTGGGCGACAAGGTCCGCCTCGCCGATACGGAACTCTTCGTCCAGGTCGAACGCGACCTGATCGCCGAGGGCGCCGGCTACGGCAACGAGGTGAAGTTCGGCGGCGGCAAGGTCATCCGCGACGGCATGGGCCAGTCGCCGACCGCGCTCGACAAGGAGTCGCTCGACCTCGTCATCACCAACGCAACGATCCTCGATCCCGTCCTCGGTGTCATCAAGGCCGACATCGGCATCAAGCACGGCCTGATCGTCGGCATCGGCCACGCCGGCAATCCCGGCATCCAGAACGGCATCGGTTCCGTTTACGCCGACCCGCGCACGAAGAGAAAAAACCCGATGATCATCGGCGCCGCGACCGAGGTCATCGCGGGCGAGGGGAGCATCATCACCGCCGGCGGCATCGACACGCACATCCATTTCATCTGCCCGCAGCAGATCGACGAGGCCATCAGCGCCGGCATCACCACGATGCTGGGCGGCGGCACCGGCCCGGCGCACGGCACGTTCGCCACCACCTGCACGCCCGGCATCTGGAACATCCACCGCATGCTGGAGGCCGCGGAGTCCTACCCGATGAACCTCGGTTTCCTCGGCAAGGGCAACTGCGGCACCGCCGCGCCGCTGCGCGAGCAGATCCTCGCCGGCGCCATCGGCCTGAAGCTGCACGAGGACTGGGGCACGACGCCCGGCGCGATCGACACCTGTCTCGGCGTGGCCGACGAGCTCGACGTGCAGGTCGCGATCCACACCGACACGCTCAACGAGTCCGGCTACGTCGACGACACGATCCGCGCCTTCAAGGGCCGCACGATCCACACCTTCCACTCCGAGGGCGCCGGCGGCGGCCACGCGCCGGACATCATCCGCGTGTGCAGCGAACCCAACGTGCTGCCGTCGTCCACCAACCCGACGCGGCCCTACACGGTCAACACGATCGACGAGCACCTCGACATGCTGATGGTCTGCCACCACCTCGACGCGAAGATTCCCGAGGACGTCTCGTTCGCCGAGTCGCGCATCCGTCCCGAAACCATCGCCGCCGAGGACCGCCTGCACGACCTGGGCGCCATCTCGATGATGTCGTCCGACTCGCAGGCCATGGGCCGCATCGGCGAGGTGATCATCCGCACCTGGCAGACCGCGCACAAGATGAAGCTCCAGTTCGGCGCCTTGAAGGGCAAGGCGCACGCCGCGGCCGACAACTTTCGCGCGCTGCGCTATCTCGCGAAGTACACGATCAACCCCGCGATCGCGCACGGCATCTCGCATCTCGTCGGTTCGATCGAGGTGGGCAAGCTGGCGGACCTCGTGATTTTCAAGCCCGCGCTGTTCGGCGTGAAGCCCGAGGTCGTGCTCAAGGGCGGCTTCATCGCCTGGGCCAACATGGGCGACCCGAACGCGTCGATCCCGACGCCGCAGCCGACATTCTACCGGCCGCAGTTCGGCGCCGCGGGCAAGGCCATCGGCTCGACCAACATCACCTTCGTCAGCGCCGCCTCGCTCCGGAGCAAGACCGGCCCGAAGCAGCTCGGCCTTGCGCGCCGCCTCGAGGCCGTGAAATCCTGCCGGACCGTCGGCAAGAAGGACATGGTGCTCAACGACGCCATGCCGAGGATCGAGGTCGATCCCGAGACCTACACCGTCAAGGCCGACGGCGAGCACCTCACGTGCGAGCCCGCGAAGATACTTCCGATGGCCCAGAGATATTTTCTATTTTGAGGCGGCCGGCTGGAGGGCTCTCAAATAGGCCAACAACCCACGTTTCCGTCATCCTGAGCCGCGCGAAGGATCCACGTCCGCGGCGCACGTCCGTCCTTTCCCATGGATCCTTCGCACGGCTCAGGATGACGCTGCGGAAATAATGGGGCCGGAGGGAATGCGCGGCACGGGGTCCCGGCTGAATCCCGTCCCTTTGCTGGCACAAGTCGTGCTCCCGGGAGAAGGGTTACCGTAACACCATTCTGCAATAAAGTAGCACTCCTCTCATGAAATCCGCGCCTTCCTTCCTCGCGCGCCGGCTGCTCCTGTGCGCCGGTGCTTTTGCCGTTTCGTTCGCCTCCCTCGCCGCCGCCCCGCTCAAGGTCGCCTACAGCGACTGGCCGGGCTGGACCGCCTTCGCCATCGCCCAGGAAAAGGGTTGGTTCAAGGACGCCGGCATCGACGTCGAGCTGCTCTGGTTCGAATACGGCCCGTCCATGGAGGCTTACTCCGCCGGCAAGGTGGACGCCGTGATGGTGACCAACGGCGACGCCCTCGTCACCGGCGCCGGCGGCGCCAAGAACGTCATGATCCTCGTGACCGACTATTCGAACGGCAACGACATGGTCGTGGCCGCGCCGGGCATCGCTTCGTTGAAAAACCTCAAGGGCAGGAAAATCGGCGTGGAGGTCGGCCTGGTCTACCACCTGCTCCTGCTCAACGGGCTGAAGAAGGCCGGCCTCGCCGAGAGCGACGTCGAGCTCGTGCCCACGCCGACCAACCAGATTCCGCAGGTGCTGGCTTCCGGCCAGGTGTCGGCGGTCGCCGGCTGGCAGCCGAATTCCGGCGCCGCCCTCAAGGCCGTCCCCGGTTCCAAGGCCGTCTACACCAGTGCCGATGAACCCGGCCTGATCTACGACATGGTGGTCGTGACGCCCGGCAGCCTCGCCGGCTCGCGCGCCGACTGGGTGAAGTTCGTCAAGGTGTGGGACAAGATCGTCGCCTACCTCGCCGACCCGAAGACCAAGGCCGACGGCATCAAGATCATGGCGGCCCGCGCCGGCGTCGACCCGAAGGACTACGCCGATTTCATGAGCGGCACGCAGCTGCTTACGCTGAAGCAGGGCGCGGCCAAGCTTGCCGCCAAAACCGCCGGCTTTGATTCCGTGGCCGGTTCGGCCAAAATCGCGGACGACTTCAACGTGAAAAACGCCGTGTACAAGGAGGCGCAGGACGTGGCGTCCTACATCGACGCGTCCCTCATGGCCGAGGCGGTCAAGTAATCACTTCGAGGTGGGCGTCGGTTTCCGGGCCGACGCCTGTCGCCGACAGGGAAACCGGCGACCACCTGACTACCCATGACCCGCGACCCCTGGCTGGCCGTCCTGCGTCCGCTCACCGCGCGACGCCAGGCCGGCCTGTGGGCGGGTTCCTTCCTGCTGCCGCTGCTGGTCTGGTGTGCCGTCAGCTACGTGCCGTTCATCTGGCACCCGCTGGTCAGGGTGGAGGCGCCGGGCGACGTGGAGTGGTTCAAGGAGGGCCAGCTCATCCCGCGCGCCGACTTCGAGCGGGAAACGGCGAAAGTGGCGGCGGCGGGCGGGCACCTGCCCGCCGGCAAGCGCGCCAACCCGATCTTCCTGCCGGCGCCGCACCAGGTCGGCCGCGCACTCTACACCGCCTTCACCACGCCGCCGGTGCTGCGCGGCGACGCCTGGCTGCACGAGAGCCTGTGGCTGAGCATCCAGACGATCTTCTGGGGCTTCGTGATCTCCTCGGCGATCGGCGTGCCGCTCGGCATCCTGTGCGGGTCGTTCGCGGCGCTGGCGCGCCTGACCGAGCCGGTGGTCGATTTCATCCGCTACATGCCGGCGCCGGCGTTCGGCGCCCTGATGGTGGCGATCTTCGGCATCTACCAACAACCCAAGGTCGCGATCATTTTCATCGGCACGTTTTTCCAGCAGGTGCTCGTGATCGCCAACACCGTGCGCAGGGTGGATCCCGCGCTGATCGAGGCGGCCCAGACGCTGGGCGCCAAGCGGCGCAACCTGGTCTGGAATGTGATCGTCCCGGCCAGCCTGCCGGATCTCTACAACGACCTCCGCATCCTGCTCGGCTGGGCGTGGACCTATTTGCTCGTCGCGGAAGTGGTCGGCATCAGCTCGGGCATCACGTTTTTCATCAACCAGCAGGCCAAGTACCGCAACTTCGACAACGTCTACGCGGCCATCCTGATCATCGGCATCATCGGCCTCGCGACCGACCAGGTGCTGGCGTTCCTCGGCCGGCACCTGTTCGCGTGGCGCTCGCTGCAGTCGAGCAAGCTGCGGCAGTTCCTGCGGCGGATCTTCGGCGGCTCCCCGGCCCCGCTGGCCGGCGGTGGGGAAACGGGAGGCGCCGCGTGAGCCCGCCCGACTACCGGCAGCAGTCGCCGGCGGTGGCCGCGCGCTTTCGCAAGCTCAAGGAGCGACCGGTCGTGCTCGAGATCGACCACATGGGCCGGCAATTCCCCTCGGAAAGCGGCGTGGTCACGGCGCTGAAGGATATCTGCTTCAAGGTGCATCGCCGCGAGTTCGTCTGCGTCATCGGCCCCTCGGGTTGCGGCAAGTCCACGCTGATCCGCATGGTGGCCGGCCTCGACCAGCCCACGTCGGGCCGGATGCTACTCGACGGCAAGGAGGTCAGCGGGCCATGCCCCGACCGCGGCATGGTGTTCCAGGGGTACACGCTGTTCCCGTGGCTGACGGTGACCGAGAACGTCATGTTCGGCCTGCGCATGGAAGGGAAGGGGGCCGGCGAGGCGCGCGCGGAGGCGTTGCAGTGGATCGACCTCGTCGGGCTGGCGCGCTTCAAGGACGCCTATCCCGTGCAGCTTTCCGGCGGCATGAAGCAGCGCACGGCCATCGCGCGCGCCCTGGCCAACAACCCGCGAATCCTCCTGATGGACGAGCCGTTCGGCGCGCTCGATGCCCAGACGCGCCTGCAGATGCAGACGCACCTGATGGAAATCTGGCGGAACGTGGACGTGACGATCCTGTTCATCACCCACGACCTCGACGAGGCCGTGTTGCTGGCCGACCGCATCCTCGTGCTCAAGGCGCACCCCGGCGAGGTGCAGGAGTTCATCGAGGTGCCGGTGCCGCGGCCGCGCAGCCCCGCGCAGCTGCTCTCGCCCGAGTTCCAGGCCACGCGCCGCCGGCTCGACGAACTGATCCACCCGCCCGTTCACGAGGCGTCGCCGGAGCGCCTGCCCATCGTCCGGCTCACGCAGGCGGGTGACGACGTCGAATAGCCCGCCCCGGTTTTGCCGTGACAATCCCGCCGCACCCGAACAATACGCCTGACCATGCCCCGCAAGGAAACCGTCGCCCGTTTCTCCGTGTCCCTGCCCGCCAGCCTGCTGGACGAACTCGACGAGATGGTGAAGCGCCGCGGCTTCCACAGCCGCTCGCAGGCCGTGGCCGCGCTGGCGCGGGACGGGCTGGTGGAGCTGCAGGCGGAGCTCGGCACCAAGAGCATGGCCGGGACCATCAACCTCGTGTACGATTACCGGAAGCGGAACGTGCAGGCGAAGCTGATGGCCATCCAGCACAAGTATTACCTCATGGTCGTCTCGAGCATGCACGTGCACCTCGAGCACTACCACTACCTCGAGGTGCTGCTGGTGCAGGGCGCCCCGAAGGAACTGCGCAGCCTCGCCAACGAACTGGCCGCCTGCAAGGGCGTGAAGTACTGCAAGCTGCAGCTGGCCGCCGAGGCCATGCCGCCGCTGCTTTAGTCCGAGTAGGGCAGGTCTGTGACCTGCCTGAAACCGCAGGTCACAGACCTGCGCCACCCTCGGAGGCGTTACCGCGCCCGCACGCGAGCTCGGCGCCAGCACCGACCTCACAAAGTACCGGGTCCGGCCTCGCGCCTGCTAGTAATACGAATTGACACAAACGTAATACTATAACGTCCTAGGCCCGATGTCCGAAAACCTCCCGCTCTACACCAAGCTCCTGACGCATGCCGGCATGTGGTCGGGCGTGGTCAGCCGCGGCAAGACGCTGCGCCTGACGGCGCTCGAGGCGGGCGCCAACGTCGGCGTGCTGCTCTACAACGCCGACCTGACGGTCGAGCGGTACAACATGCCCGACACGCTCAAGGGGCAGCACATCTTCCACGTGCGGCATCCGTACTGCCTGCATTCCGACATGGGCCGCGTCTTCGCCTCGATCACGGCCGACACCACCGGCTGGCACGACACGGTCTGCGGCTGCTCCGATGCCAAGCTTGTGACCGAGCGCTACGGCGGGAAGACCTACCAGGCGGCGCGCAACGATTTCCACCGCAACGGCCGCGACTGCTTCCTGATCGAATTGGCGAAGTGGGGCCTCGGCCCGCGCGACCTCGTGCCGAATCTGAACTTCTTCAGCAAGGTCGTGGCCGACGATGCGGGCAAGTTGACCTTCGTGTCGGGCCACGCGAAGGCCGGCGCGTACGTGGACCTGCGCCTGGAGATGAACACGCTCGTCGTGCTCAATACCTGCCAGCATCCGCTCGATCCCGATCCCAAATACCATCCGCGCGAAGTGAAGCTCGAGGTCTTCGCGTCGCCGCTGGCGACGGCCGACGACGCCTGCCGCAACTCGCGGCCGGAGAACGTCCGCGCCTTCCGCAACACCGAGGACTACTACCTGCTCCGCAGTTGATCGCCATGGTTGAAAGCCAACTCAATCCCGCGGCCGCCGTGTTCCGCCAGGTCGTCCTGGCGGGGGATCATTTCTCGCGCGAAGTGAAGCGCGGCCAGGTGGTCCGCTTCGTGGACCTCGAGGGCAACCAGGCCGCCGACACGCTCTTCTACGACGCGCAGGATCCGGCGAACCGCTACAGCGCGTCCGATACCATCCGCCGGCAGGGGGCGCTCTACCTCAGCACGGGCACCACGTTGGTTTCCAACTTGGGCGACGCGTTGCTGACCATCGTGGCCGACACCTGCGGCCGGCACGACACGCTCGGCGGCGCCTGCTCGCGCGAGAGCAACACGATGCGCTACGCCTTCGAGAAGGAGCACATGCACGCGTGCCGCGACAGCTTCATCCGCGGCGCGCAGGAGTGCGGCTGCCACCTCGGCAAGCGCGACATCACCTGCAACATCAACTTCTTCATGAACGTGCCGGTGACGCCCGACGGCCGCCTGACGTTCGCGGACGGCGTGTCCGGTCCCGGCCGTTACGTCGAACTTCGTGCCGAACGCGACGTGCTCTGCCTGATCTCGAACTGCCCGCAGCTCAACAACCCGTGCAATGGGTACAACCCGACGCCGATTGAGGTGTTAATCTGGGACCAGGGGTCTCGCGAAGTAGGCAAAGGGAGCGAAGAATTGCCATGAACCAGGAAATTATTGGAAAAGCGGTTTTGGACGCCGCATACAAAGTCCATACGAAGCTCGGGCCGGGGCTTCTCGAGTCCGTCTATGAGGCGGCTCTCGCGAAGGAACTGAGGAAGGCAGGCCACTTGGTCGAGCATCAGAAACCTATTCCTGTCTATTACGACGGTGAATTGCTTGAGGAAGTCGGATTTCGGGCCGACCTGATTGTCGCTTCCTCGGTATTGATCGAGCTCAAGTCAGTTTCTGCAGTCAGTGACTTATTTAGGAAGACCACGTGGAATTACCTCCGGCTCCTTCCGCTGCAGCTCGGGTTTCTGATCAATTTCAATGAAAGCCACCTGAAAGAGGGAATCACCCGCATTACCAATGGAGCAGAGGGAAAACCATTCTTTGCTTAAACCGTCGTTCCCTTCGAACTCTTCGCGAGACAACCGCCTTGTTCACAAAAGTATTAATAGCCAACCGCGGCGCCATCGCTTGTCGCGTCATCCGCACCCTGCGGAAGATGGGCATCAAGTCAGTCGCGGTCTATTCCGAAGCTGACGCCGGCTCGCTGCACGTGCGCCAGGCGGATGAGGCGATCCTGATCGGACCGCCACCTGCGGCGCAGAGCTACCTCCTCGGCGATAAAATCATCGAGGTAGCGAAGCAAACCGGCGCCCAGGCGATTCACCCGGGATATGGGTTTCTCAGCGAGAACGCCGGGTTCGCCGAGGCCTGCGCCCGGGCGGGCGTCGTGTTCATCGGGCCGAAACCGGACCAGATGCGGCGCTTTGGCCTTAAGCATACGGCCCGCGAGATCGCGCAAGCCGAGGGCGCGCCGCTGCTGCCGGGCACCGGCTTGCTGGCGGATGTGGCCGTGGCGCTCAGCGAGGCGGAGAAGATCGGCTACCCGGTTATGCTGAAGAGCACGGCGGGCGGCGGCGGCATCGGCATGCAGCTGTGCTGGAATGCGGCCGAACTCGAGCCGGCCTTCGCCAGGGTGGACCGGCTGAGCCGAAGCAATTTCAAGGAGAGCGGACTCTACCTCGAGAAATACGTCGAGCGGGCGAGGCACATCGAGGTGCAGATCTTCGGCGACGGGCAGGGGCGGGTCGTGGCGCTCGGCGAGCGCGAGTGCTCCATCCAGCGCCGCAACCAGAAGATCATCGAGGAAACACCCGCGCCGGGGCTGCCGGAGACGATCCGGGCCAAACTGCTCGATTGCGCCGAGCGCCTCGGCCGCGCCGTGCACTACGAGAACGCCGGCACGGTGGAGTTCGTCTACGACGACGCCACGCGCGAGTTCTACTTCCTCGAGGTCAACACCCGCCTGCAGGTGGAGCACGGCGTGACCGAGGAAGTCACCGGCATCAATCTCGTCGAATGGATGGTGCAGCAGGCGGCCGGGATGCTGGACTTGTCCGGCTTCAAGCGAACCGCCGCCGGTGCGTCGGTCCAGGTGCGCCTTTACTCGGAGGATCCGGGCAAGAACTTCCAGCCGGCGACCGGCACGCTCACGGAGTTGATTTTTCCGCGGGACATCCGCCTCGAAACCTGGGTGGAGCGGGGGAGCGAGGTCAGCCCGTTCTACGACCCGATGATCGCCAAGCTGATCGTGCGCGGCGACACGCGTGCCGAGGCCCTGGCGAAACTGGAGGCCGCGCTCGCCGCCACGCGCGTCGCCGGGCTCGAGACCAACCTGCCTTACCTGCGCCAGATCGCCGCCTCGAAGGGTTTCCGCTCGGGCAAGGTGACGACGCGCTACCTTGAGAAGCTGCCGTACGTCGCCTCGACCATCGACGTCCTCGAAGCGGGCACGCAAACCACCGTGCAGGACTATCCGGGCCGCCTCGGCTACTGGGATGTCGGCGTGCCGCCGTCCGGCCCGATGGATTCGCTCTCGTTCCGCCTGGCGAACCGCATGATCGGCAACCCGGCATCCGCCGCCGCCCTGGAGATCACACTTTCCGGTCCGACGCTGCGCTTCAACACCGACACGGCCATCGCGCTTGCCGGTGCCGACCTCGAGGCCACGCTCGACGAACAGCCGGTCACTGTCTGGCAGGCGATCCGCGTCAAACGCGGCCAGACGTTGCGCCTCGGTGCCCTGCGGGGCGCGGGCATGCGCGCCTACCTGGCCGTGAAGGACGGCTTCGACGTTCCGGATTATCTCGGCAGCAAGAGCACGTTCACGCTCGGCCTGTTTGGCGGCCATGCGGGCCGCGCCCTGCGCGTTGGCGATGTGTTGCGCGTCAATTCCTCCACGGCGGCAGGCGGCGAAACGAAGCCCTTCCTGCCGCGCCTCCCGCCCGCGCTGGTGCCGGAGTATCCGGCCGAATGGGAGCTGTCGGTGCTCTACGGCCCGCACGGCGCGCCGGATTTCTTCCGGCCGGAGGATATCAGTGATCTCTTCTCTGCCACCTACGAGGTGCATTTCAACTCGGCCCGCACCGGGGTGCGCCTGATCGGCCCGAAGCCGCGTTGGGCGCGCCAGGACGGCGGCGAGGCCGGCCTGCACCCGTCGAACATCCACGACAACGCCTACGCCATCGGCACGATCGATTTCACCGGCGACATGCCGATCATCCTCGGCCCCGACGGCCCGAGCCTCGGCGGGTTCGTCTGCCCCGCGACGATCATCGCCGCCGACCTGTGGAAGATCGGCCAGCTGCGCCCGGGCGACAAGGTGCGCTTCCAGCCGGTCACGGCCACCGAGGCGCGCGAGCGCGAGGCCGCGCTGGAGGCGGAGATCGAGACGCTGACCCCGGCGCGCGCGCGCCGTGCGCTGAAGCGGATCACGCCGCCGACGTCGGCCGCGCTGCACACGATTCCTGGCGGGTCCGACACCCCGGCGGTTTGCTACCGCCGCTCGGGCGACAAATACCTGCTGGTCGAATACGGTCCGCTGGTGCTGGACCTCAACCTCCGTTTCCGCGTCCACGCGCTCATGCTCTGGCTGCAGCGCAACCACACCCCGGGCCTGCTCGACCTGACGCCGGGCATCCGTTCGTTGCAGGTGCATTACGACAGCCGCCTGCTGCCGCTCGAGCGCCTGCTCGAAACGCTGATCCAGGCGGAGCGCGAGCTGCCGGCGGTGGCCGACATGGAAGTGCCGACGCGCATCGTGCACCTGCCGCTCTCGTGGGAGGACGAGTCCACGCTGCTGGCGATTCGCAAGTACATGCAGACCGTCCGCAAGGACGCGCCATGGTGTCCGAGCAACATCGAGTTCATCCGCCGCATCAACGGCCTCGGCTCCGTCGACGAGGTGAAGAAGATCGTCTTCGACGCGAGCTACCTCGTGCTCGGCCTGGGCGACGTCTATCTCGGCGCGCCCGTGGCGACGCCGATGGACCCCCGCCACCGGCTCGTCACGACCAAGTACAACCCGGCGCGCACCTGGACGCCGGAAAACGCCGTCGGCATCGGCGGCGCGTACCTGTGCGTTTACGGCATGGAAGGCCCCGGCGGCTACCAGTTCGTCGGCCGCACGGTGCAGATGTGGAATCGCTGGCGGCAGACCAGCGACTTCAACGAGGGCAAGCCGTGGCTGCTGCGCTTCTTCGACCAGATCCGTTTCCACGAGGTGAGTGCCGCGGAGCTGCTGAGGTGCCGCGAGGATTTCCCGCTCGGCCGCTACAAGCTGAAGATCGAGCACGAGACGTTCCGCCTGCGCGACTACCAGAAATTCCTCGCCGACAATGCCGCTTCCATCGGGGCGTTCAAGACACAGCAGCAGGCCTCCTTTGAAGCCGAGCGCCAGCGCTGGGCGGCGTCGGGCCAGCTGAATTTCTCCGCCGAAGCCGAGGCCGCCGCGTCCACGGCGCCCCGGGCCGCGCTGCCACCCGGCCACAAGGCCGTCAGCGCCTCGGTGCCGGGCAACGTTTGGAAAATCAACGTCCAGCCCGGCCAGCGGGTCACGTGCGACCAGGCCCTGGTGGTGCTTGAGTCCATGAAAATGGAAATCTCCGTCATGCCCACCGGGACCTGCGAGGTGACCGAGGTCGTCTGCACCGAGGGCAGGCCGGTGCAGGCCGGCGACCCGCTCGTCATCGTGAAGCCGGTGACCGGAACATGAAGCCCGCCGATCTCATCCAGGCGCTCGAACGCATCGCGGCCCGCGGTGACGACAAGGTCTGGATCGCGAAGCTGCCGGGCGAGATCGTGCACAAGTTCGCCGCGTCGGCGGCCGTTGGGCCGCTGCAGGGCGTGACCTTTGCCATCAAGGACAACATCGACCTCGCCGGCGTCCCGACGACGGCCGCGTGTCCGGAATACGCCTACACTCCCGCCGCAGCGGCTCCGGTTGTGCAACGCCTGATGGCGGCAGGCGCGATTCCGCTCGGCAAGACCAACCTCGATCAGTTTGCCACCGGCTTGGTGGGCATGCGCTCGCCGTACGGCGTGCCGGCGAATCCATTTGGCGCGGACTACATCCCGGGCGGTTCGAGCAGCGGTTCGGCCGTGGCGGTCGCAGCGGGGTTGGTGGAATTCTCGCTCGGCACGGACACCGCGGGCTCAGGTCGCGTGCCGGCCTCGTTCAACAACCTTGTCGGCCTGAAGCCGACCAAGGGCCTGCTCAGTACGCGCGGCGTGGTGCCGGCGTGCCGGTCGCTGGACTGCGTCTCGATCTTCGCGAAGAGCGTCGGCGATGCCGCCGAGGTGCTGGCGGTGGCGGCCGCCTACGACGAGAAGGATCCGTTCAGCCGCGTGGCGCAGCCGCCCCTGTTGGATGAAGCCTGGCCGCCGCGCCTCGGCGTGCCCCGGGCGGACCAACTGGAGTTTTTCGGCAATGACGGAGCGGCGAAGCTGTTTGCCGCGGCGGTCGGGCGGTGGCGTGCGCTGGGCGCGAAGATCGTCGAGCTCGACTATGCGCCGTTTGCCGCCGCCGCGCAGCTGCTCTACGAAGGTCCCTGGGTGGCGGAGCGCTATGCGGCGATCCGCGAGTTCATCGAGACAAAACCCGATGCGCTGCATCCGGTGACGCGCAGGATCATCGAAGGGGCAAGGACTCTGACGGCGACGCAGGCGTTCACCGCCGGCTACCGGCTGGCGGAGCTGCGGAGCCGGGCCGACCTGGTCTGGAACGACATCGACGTCCTGCTCACGCCCACCGCGGGAACGATCTACACCCTCGCCGAGGTTGCAGCGGAACCGGTCAAACTGAACAGCAACCTCGGCTACTATACGAATCACATGAACCTGCTGGACCTGTGCGGACTCGCATTACCGGCCGGCTTTTTGCCGAACAAGATGCCGTGGGGTGTGACGATCTCCGCCCCGGCGTTTTGCGATGACCGGCTGCTGCGCCTGGGCGCGAAGTTTCTGGGCGAACCGGCGCCGAAGCGGGCGCTCGCGGCGCCGGGACCTAGGACCCGGGTCGTGGTCTGCGGGGCGCACCTCAGCGGGCTGCCGCTGAACGGGCAGCTCACGCAACGCGGCGGCACGCTGGTGTCGGCCACGGCGACCGCCCCGCAATACCGGCTCTATGCGCTGCCCGGCACCGTCCCGCCGAAGCCCGGGCTGGTGCGCGTGACGGAGAATGGAGCAGGCATTGCGGTCGAGGTCTGGGAGCTGCCGACGGCTGCGTACGGTTCGTTTGTGGCCGGAATCCCCTCGCCTCTGGGCATTGGCACGATCGTGCTCGCGGACGGCTCGACAGCGCAGGGATTCCTCTGCGAGCCGGCGGCGCTGGCCGGAGCGGAGGACATTACCCATTTGGGCGGCTGGCGGGCGTTTCTGGCGGGGAAACCCTGACTTGCCTGGTTGGCACGCCGGGAGCTTTCATGGCGCTCCGCCCCATGCAGTTGATCCACGCCGCCATTGCCTCGCCCGACGCCAAGCTGGCGGAGGTGTCGCTGAATGTGGAGCGCCTCACGCTCGCCAAGCGAATCTGGCGCGGGCAGGCGGCCGATGGCATCGAGTTTGGTTTCGAGCTGGAGCGTCCGCTGCGCCACGGCGAAACCTTCTGGCAGAGCGCGACCGCGCGTTACGTCATCAGCCAGCAACCCGAGGCGGTCGTGGAAATCTCGCTGGAGATCGCGCCGTCCGCGGCGGCCGGCATCGGCTGGGCCGTGGGCAACCTGCACCTCGAGTTGTGCGCCGAGCCGGCGCGGCTGCTCGCGGCCGACGAACCTGCGGTGCGCCAGCTGCTCGACCGCCTGC
>CAYZSN010000056.1:0-4125 GCA_964481095.1 uncultured Oleiharenicola sp.
GTCATCATCCTCTCCTCCTACAGCGACGACGAATACGTCGAGCAGCTCACCGACGCCGGCGCCATCGGCTACCTCCTGAAGCAGACCGCCGCCAACGAGGTCATCAAGGCGATCCGCGAGGCCAAGAACGGCAACGCCTACTTCAGCCCCGCGGTCTCGCGGCGCATGCTGGAGCACTACCGCCGCGCCTTCGTCAACGGCCAGCCGGTCAAGAAGACCACCGAGTCGCTCACCGCCCGCGAGCGCGAGGTGCTGCAGCTCATCGCCGAGGGCAACACGAACAAGCAGATCGCCGCTGTGCTCTGCATCAGCGTGAAGACCGTCGAAAAGCACCGCCAGCAGGTGATGGACCAGCTCAACATCCACGACATCGCGGGCCTCACGCGCTACGCCATGAACCGCGGCATCATCGAGAGCACGACGCCGCTGATCAATCAACAGACTTGACGGGCGGGGCTATTGGGAACCCCGAAATCGTGAAATCGGGCAGCTAAAATCGAAAATTGCTCCTCTCGAAGCAGAGCGGATCGAGGATCGAAATTGGCGATTTTAGATTTTCGACGCCCGATTTCACGATTTCTCCGCCTTAGCCTTGACGGTTCTTTTTGGCGGTCATGACCGACTTGCCCAGGATGCGACAGAGCTGTTCGGATTCATCGATCAATTCGCGCATCTTTTCTCCCGGTAGCAGTCCGGCGAGCACGATGAACTTGAGCCAGCCCCGGCTTTCGCGCAGCTCTTTGAGCGCAATGCTCAGTTTATGCACAAAGTCATCCCGGCTTTCTGCCGCTCCGCTTTCGTCGTAGTTCGGCGGAGTTGAAGTTCCGCAACGGACCAACTGCCCGGCGACGTGGCGCCCCAATCGTGTGTCGGGCAACGCATCGACAATCTTGCCGACGCGGGCCGCAAAACCCCACAGACGCTCGGAAAGCTCGTTCTGGTCCATGCTCCATTGGATGCTCTGTGTGCCAGCGCATAAACTCAGTGAGCGTAATTTTTCGGTAAGCAGAATCATGCCTTGCCCTGAACCCCGAAATCGTGAAATCGGGCAGCTAAAATCGAAAATTGGTCATCTCGGACCAGAGGCAAGCCGGCTCGAAATTTGCGATTCTAGATTCTCGCTGCCCGATTTCACGATCCCTTCGGGATCTTAAGGCGGCAGCCAGGCCGTGACAAATGATAGTGTGGCTGGACAATCACCCCAGCCGTCATCCTGAGCCGTGCGAAGGATCCAGGCGTTGGTGGAAATACGTCCGCTTCCCTTGGATCCTTCGCACGGCTCAGGATGACGCAGCGAAGGGTGTGATGGTTTCGAAGGCTTGTCCGGCTACGATTTGTTCAAGCCGCTCCAAAATCGTTCATCGCTGAGCACGCACCCTGCCGGCTCGAAATTTGCTATTCCAGATGCCTGCTGCCCGATTTCACGATTTCTTCGCCCCACGCCGGCGGATCGTCCGCTTGCGCGCCTCCCGCTTCCGCGCCGGCCCGGCCGGTTTCCGCTCGATCGCGGCCGCGAGGACTTCATCGACGTTCTCCACGAGGATCAGGCTGAGCTGCCGCTTCACGTCGGCGGGCACATCCTGCAGGTCCTTTTCGTTGAGCTTGGGAATGATCACGTTCGGGATCCCGGCGCGGTGCGCCGCGAGCAGCTTCTCCTTCAGCCCGCCGATCGGCAGCACGAGCCCGCGCAGCGTGATCTCGCCGGTCATGGCGATGTCGGCGCGCACGTTCTGGTTCGTGAACAGCGACGCGATCGCCGTCAGCATGCCGACGCCGGCCGACGGGCCATCCTTCGAGATTCCGCCCGCCGGCAGGTGAATGTGGATGTCGTGGTCCCGCAGGTCGTCGGGATGGATCTTCAGGCTGTCCGCGCGCGAACGCACGAGGCTGAGTGCGGCCTGCGCGCTTTCGCGCATGACGCTGCCGAGCTGGCCCGTCAGCAGGATGCCGCCCTTGCCGGCGTAACGCAGCGCCTCAATGTGCATGATCTCGCCGCCGACCGGGGTCCAGGCGAGCCCGGTCACGATGCCGGGCTTGGCCACGGTGAGCCGCGCCTCGCGGATGAAGCGGACCGGCCCGAGGATGGGTTCCAGCCGCGCGGGGCCGATCACCGGATCGAGCGCCTTGTCCTCCGCCACCAGCGCGGCCTGGTAGCGGCAGATCGTGCCGAGCTGGCGTTCCAGCCCGCGCACCCCGGCCTCGCGCGTGTAGTCCTCGATGACCCGGCGGATCGCGTCCGGTTCGAAGCGGGCCTGCTCGGGCTTCAATCCGTTTTCGACCAGCTGGCGGGGAATCAGGTAGCGCTGCGCAATTTCCAGCTTGTCGCCGTCGGTGTAGCCCGGGATGCGGATGATCTCGAGGCGGTCGCGCAGCGCCACCGGCACGTCGTCCATGTAGTTGGCCGTGGCGATGAAGATCACCTGCGACAGGTCGAACGGCACGTCGAGGTAATGGTCGATGAAGGCGTGGTTCTGCCGCGGGTCGAGAACCTCCAGCAGCGCGTTCGCGGGATCGCCGGTCTGGTCGGAGCCGAGCTTGTCCACCTCGTCCAGCATCATGACGGGATTGCGCGCGCCGGCGCGGCGCAGCTCCTGCATGACGCGCCCGGGCATGGCCCCGACGTCGGTGCGCCGGTGGCCGCGGATTTCCGCCTCGTCGCTGACGCCGCCCAGGCTGATGCGCGCGAACTTCCGGCCGAGCGCGTCCGCGATGGACTGCCCGAGGCTGGTCTTGCCGACGCCCGGCGGGCCCGCGAGGCAGAGCACCGGGCCGGCCCGCGCAGGGTTCAGCTTGCACACCGCAAGGTACTCGATGAGGCGGCGCTTGACCTTGTCCAGGTCGAAATGGTCCCGGTCGAGCACCTGGCGCGCGCGCGCCAGGTCGAGGTTGTCCTCGGTCAGCTTGTTCCAGGGCAGCTCGGCGAGGAGCTCGACGTAGGTCACGACCAGCGACGACTCGCTGCTGCTGGGCGGCAGTCGCGTCAGACGCCGCAGCTCGCGGTCGGCCTGCTGCCGCACGGCCTCGGGCGGGTGGACGGCGGCGAGCCGGTTGCGCAATTCGCCGGCCTGGTGCTCCACGCCGTCCTCGCCCAGTTCCTTCTGGATCGTGCGCATCTGCTCGCGCAGGAAGGCCCGGCGCTGCGCGTCGGTGAAGTGCGCCGCGACGTCGCGGTCGATCTTCTGCCGGAGCTGGATGATCTCGAGCTGGTCGGACACCAGCACCAGCACCGCGCGTACGCGCCGCGGGATGTCGAGCGTCTCGAGCAGGTCCTGCTTCTGCGCCGCCGCGAGCGGCAGGCTGGCCGCCACGAAATCCGCGAGCTGGCCCGGATCCTCGAGGCTGCGGACGAGGCCGGTGGTCGATGGCGGCAGGTCGGGCGCCGCCTTCACGTATTGCAGGGCGTGGTCGCGCAATTCCTGCACGACGGCCCGCCAGGTGTTGTCGTCCTGCTCGGGCCCGGTTTGCGGCAGCACCTTGACCTCGGCGCGCAGGAAGGGCTGCGCCGCCAGCGCCCGGCCGGCCTTGATGCGCGCGAGCATGCTGACCGTGGCCTTGAGCGAACCGTCGTCGGCGCGGATCAACTTGAGCACGTTGGCCGCCACGCCGACCTTGGCGAGATCCGAGAGGGCGGGCTGTTCCGGTCCCCCGGGCTTGCGGGTGAAGATGCCGATCATGCGCTCCTTCGGCATCGATTCCTCGAAAAGCTGGCGCGCCGCGGGATCCTCGACCGTCAGGGTGACGACCAGGCCCGGAAACAGCACGATCTGCCGCACCGGCAGGATCGGCAGCGTCGCCGGGATGGCCGGCGCCGCCGCGGGCAGGAGCGCCGGCTCCGTCAGCACGTTATCGGGCGACATGACCAGCGCGGCCGACGGTTGAAATCTCAGGTGACGGCCGGCAGTCGGATTTGCAGCACCCCGTCGCGATACTCGCTGGTGAGGCCGGCCGGATCGATGTCCGCCGGGAGGTCCAGGACGCGTTCGAACTCGCCCTGGTCGATCTCGAGGGCCAGCAACTGGGCCGGCTCGGAGCGGAGACACTGCGGTTCAGGGGCCGGTCGCCGGCCGCGGACGACCAACCGGCCGGCAGCGGCGTGCACCGTGATGGATTCCGCCGGCACGCCGG
>CAYZSN010000057.1:0-13021 GCA_964481095.1 uncultured Oleiharenicola sp.
GGGGTCACGTTGCTGGGCACGATCCCTGGCGGTGCCTTCTTTCTGGATGCTACCGTCCAAGCGGTGCCCGAGCCGTCGACCTGGGCATTGTTGCTCGGGGGCAGTGGCGCACTTTGGCTGGCACGACGCCGGCGTACCACTCGCGCCTGAGGCCGGTCACACCTTCTGCTCCTTCCACCTGCCGCGCCGGAAGAGCAGGCCGCTCCACAGGGCGAGCACGCTGAAGGAAACCGGCACGGCGATGTAGACGCCCAGCGGACCGAGGCCCGCCGGGACGGCCAGCGCCCACGCCAGCGGGATCTGCCCGAGCCAGAAGCAGAAGAAATTGAGCCGCGTGGGCGTCCAAGTGTCGCCCGACCCGTTGAACGTGCCTTCGAAGCACATGCCGGCGGCGTAGCACGGGAAGCCGAGGCTCACGATCCACAGGGCGCGCACGCCTTCGCGGAAGACGACGGGATCCGTGGCGAACAGGCCGATGATCGGCCGACAGCAGGCGACGAAGACGACGCCCACGAGGCCGAGGAAAAGGACGTTGAACTTCACGGCGATGAGCACGGCGTCCCGGGCGCGGTCAGGCCGCCTGGCCCCGAGGTTCTGGCCTACCAAGGTCGCACCGGCGTTGGACAGGCCCCACGCCGGCATCAGCGCGAAGATGACGACGCGGATCGCGATCGTGTAGCCGGCGAGGATGGGCGCGCCGAAGAGCGCGAGGATCTTGACGAGGCCGACCCAACTCGTCGTGTGGATGAACATCTGCAGCACGCCGTTGCCGGAGGTCTTGAGCACGGTGGCGAGGATTTCCCCGCGCGGCTTGAAATCGGACCAGTGCAGGCGGATGCGTCCGGCACGGCCGGTCAGGTGCCAGAGCTGGTAGCACACGCCGATGCCGCGGCCGATGTTGGTGGCGATGGCGGCACCCGTGAGGCCCAGCTCCGGCAGCGGCCCGAGGCCGAAGATGAAGCAGGGCCCGAGCAGGATGTTCAGCGCGTTCGCCAGCCAGAGCGTGCGCATGGCGATGACGGCGTCGCCGGCGCCGCGGAAGACGGCGTTGATGAGGAAAATCAGGAAGACCGTCGCATTGCCGCCAAGCATCGTGCGGGTGAAGCTGGAGCCGAGCGCGACCACCTCCGGGCTGGCGCCCATGAAGCGGAGCAGGTCGGGGGCGAACGTGCCGAGCACCAGCCCGAGCAGGGCGGCGAGCGTGACGCCGAGCAGGATGATCTGGCCGGCCGCTTCGGAGGCCGCCGCCGGGTTTTTCTCGCCGATGCGCCGCGCCACGATGGCGGTGGCGGCGAAGGAGATGCCGATGGCCACGGCGTAGATGAGCGACATGATCGCCTCGGTGAGGCCCACGACGGCCACGGCACCCGGGCCGAGATGCGACACCCAGAACACGTCCACGACCGCGAAGAGCGATTCCATGGACATCTCGAGCACCATCGGCACCGCCAGCAGCAACACCGCCCGGTTCAGCGGCAGTGAAGTGTAATCGGCGTGGCCGCCCTTGAGGGCAAACCAGACGTTGGCCCAGAAGCCGGGGGCGGGCACGGTGGTTTCGGCGGAAGCGACGGGGACGGGTTCGGACATGCGGGATGAAAGGCGGTTTCTATCCTAGCAGGATGAACTGACAGCGTGGTGTCAGGAGCCCGGGAGAGGCAGCCCAAATCTCCAACGAACGAGACCGGCCGGAACGGACAGCCATTATCTTTTCGCCGGCTTCAATTGCAGCACGCCCTGGATCTTCGCGAGCAGCGCCGCCTCATCGAAGGGCTTCAGCAGCGTGTCCGTGGCCCCAAGTTCCGCGATCCGGCCCATGACGGCATGGTCGGAGCGGGAAACAAGCATGAGCACCGGGATGTCCGCGAGTTCGGGCGTGGACTTGAGCCGCTCGAGCATTTCCAGGCCGTCCATGACCGGCATGCTGACGTCGAGCAGGACGAGGTCGGGCCGGGCGCGTTCGATCGCGAAGAAGCCGTTGAAGCCGTTCGCAGCCTCGGTTGTCTCGCAGGCGTACGGCGCCAGCGCCTTCCCGACCAGCAGGCGCACCGCCTTGGCGTCGTCGACGGTGAGGATCGTGGGGCGCGCAGGCATGCGGCCGGTTCAGCCGACCCAGTCACGGGCATTGTAGAAAAGCTTCATCCACGGGGAGTCCTCGCCCCAGTCGGCGGGGTGCCAGCTCATCGCGACGGTGCGGTGCACGCGCTCGGGGTGGGGCATCAGGATCGTGGCGCGGCCCGTGGAACTGGTGAGTGCGGTCATGCCGAACGGCGAGCCGTTGGGATTCAGCGGATACATTTCCGTGACGCGGTGGTGGTTGTCGACGTAGCGGCCGGCGACGAGGCCGGATTCGCTGAAAACCTGCGCGGCGTTGGCGTCGGGGAACTCCGCATAGCCTTCGCCGTGCGCCGTGACGATCGGGATGACCGAGCCTTCCATGCCGGCGAAGAGCACGCTCGGGCTCTTTTCGATCTTCACGGAAACGAAGCGCCCCTCGTAGCGCTCGCTCTGGTTCTGCACGAAGCGCGGCCACAGGCCCGCGCCCGGGATGATGGACTTCAGGTTGCTCATCATCTGGCAGCCGTTGCACACGCCGAGCGAGAAGGCGTCGGCGCGCTCGAAGAACGCCTTGAACTCGGCGCGGGTCTTCGGGTGGAAGAGGATGCTCTTGGCCCAGCCTTCGCCGGCGCCGAGGACGTCGCCGTAGCTGAAGCCGCCGCAGGCGACCAGGCCGCGGAAATCCTGCAGCGAGACGCGCCCGCTGATGAGGTCCGTCATGTGCACGTCCACGGCCTTGAAGCCGGCGCGGTGGAAGGCGTGGCCCATCTCGACCTGGCTGTTGACGCCCTGCTCCCGCAGCACGGCCACACGTGGCCGGCTGCGGGAAGTAACAGGTGACAAGTGCGAAGTACCAAGAATGGAGTCAGTCTCCTGATCCTTGTTACTTGATCCTTGGACCTTGCCGGCCGGTGTCGTTGCCCAAGTGGGCATTTCAAACGTGAGAACCGGTCGGATGCCCGGGTTGGCACGGTCGAGCTTGAGCTGGAACTCCTGCTCGGCGCCCTGCGGGTTGTCGCGCATCGCCTGGATGCGGCGGGTGACGTCGGACCACACGGCCCGCAGGGCCGGGAGGTTTTCGTTGAGGATTTCCTGGCCCGATTGCGTGATGCGCAGCGCGAAATGGGAGTTGAGCGTGCCGAGGCGCGAGACGCAGGCCTTGAGGCCGTTTTCGCGGAAGGCGAGGTAGACGTCGTCGAGATCCGCCTCGCGCACCTGGATGACGGCGCCGAGTTCCTCGTTGAAGAGCGCGCCGAACGGGTCGTGCAGGTGCGGGAGGTCGACGTCCACGCCGGTGTGGCCGGCAAAGGCCATCTCGACGACGGTGGCCAGCAGGCCGCCGTCGGAGCGGTCATGGTAGGCGAGGAGCTTGCCCGCGGCGCCGAGCTGCTGGATGACCTTCCAGAAATTCTTCAGGTCGGCCGCACTGTCGACGTCGGGCGGGGCCTCGCCCATTTGGGAGACGACCTGCGCGAGGATCGAGCCGCCGAGGCGGTTCTTGCCGCGGCCCAAGTCAACCAACAGTAGAACCGTATCCTCAATCCTTCCGGAATTTTCACAGGAGTTAACAGAGGAAACTGAGGCAGAACCCGTATCCTTGGACTGGGAATCCTTCGTTATCTCCGTTTCCTCCTGTGCAAACGGATCGTACTTCAGCTGCGGCGTGAGCGAGAGGCGGATGTCGGTGACGGGCGCGAAGGCGGAGACGATCAGGGACACCGGCGCGCTCATGCGCTTCTCGCCGGTGGCATCCTGCCAGATCGTCGTCATGCTCATCGAGTCCTTGCCGACGGGAATCGTGATGCCGAGGGCCGGGCAGAGCTCCATGCCCACGGCCTGCACCGCGGCGTAGAGGTCGGCGCCGTCGCCGGCCTGCGCCGGCGCGGCCATCCAGTTGGCGGAGAGGTTGACCTTCCCAAGGTCGCCGATCTGGGCGGCGGCGAGGTTGGTGATCGCCTCGCCGACGGCGAGGCGCGCGGACGCGGCGGCATTGTTGACCGCGACGGGGGTGCGCTCGCCCATGGCCATCGCCTCGCCGGTGTAGACGTCGAAGGTCGCGGCCGTGACCGCGCAGTCGGCGACCGGCACCTGCCACGGGCCGACCATCTGGTCGCGGCAGATCAGGCCGGTCACGCAGCGGTCGCCGATGGTGATGAGGAAGGTCTTGTCCGCGACGGTCGGATGGGCGAGGACGCGGTTGACGGCGTCCTTCAGCGTCAGGCCGCGCAGCTTGAGCGGCAGCAGCGGCCGCGCGAGCTTCGCGTCCTGCCGGTGCATGCGCGGCGGCTTGCCGAGCAGGATCTCGAGCGGAAGGTCGATCGGCTTGTTGCCGAAATGCGGGTCCTCGACGACGAGCTTCTTCTCCCCGGTGGCTTCGCCGACGACGGCGAACGGGCAGCGTTCGCGTTCGCAGAAGGCCGAGAAGGTCGCGAGGCGGTCGGCCGGGACGGCGAGCACGTAGCGTTCCTGCGACTCGTTGCACCAGATCTCCAGCGGCGACATGCCGGGCTCGTCGTTGGGGAGCTGGCGGAGGTTGAACCTGCCGCCGCGGCCGGCGTCGTTGACGAGCTCGGGCAGGGCGTTGGAGACGCCGCCGGCACCGACGTCGTGGATGAAGCTGATCGGGTTGTCGGGGCCGAGCGCCCAGCAGCGGTCGATGACCTCCTGGCAGCGGCGTTCCATCTCGGCGTTGTCGCGCTGCACGCTGGCGAAATCCAGGTCCTCGCTGCCCGTGCCGCTGCCCATGGAGCTGGCGGCGCCGCCGCCGAGGCCGATGAGCATGGCCGGTCCGCCGAGGACGATGAGCTTGTCGCCGGGGTTGATGACGCCCTTTTTCACGTGCTCGCCGCGGATGTTGCCCACGCCACCCGCGAGCATGATGGGCTTGTGGTAGCCCCTCAACTCCGTTGAGGGGAGTTGAGAGTTGAGAGTTGAAGGTTGAGAGACCGAGCCTCCAGGGCCTTGGCTTTCACCTTTCAACTTGGAGCCTTCAACTGCGGGAAGTCTCGCCGGCACTTCCTGCTCGAACGTGCGGAAGTAGCCATTGATGGCGGGGCGGCCGAACTCGTTGTTGAACGCCGCGCCGCCGAGCGGCCCCTCGAGCATGATGTCGAGCGCCGACACGATGCGGCCCGGTTTCCCGAAATCCTTTTCCCACGACTGGACTGCGCCCGGCAGGCGGAGGTTGGAGACGGTGAAGCCGACGAGGCCGGCCTTGGGCTTGGCGCCGCGGCCGGTGGCGCCTTCGTCGCGGATCTCACCGCCCGAGCCCGTGGCGGCGCCGGGGTAGGGCGAGATCGCCGTCGGGTGGTTGTGCGTCTCGACCTTGCAGAGCAGGTGGATGTCCTCCTGGTGCGCGACATACTCGTTGGTCTTGGGATCGGCGTAGAAGCGCCCGCCCTTGGTGCCGGCGATAACCGCGGCGTTGTCCTTGTAGGCGGAGAGGATGCCCTCGCTGTGGAGCTGGTGGGTGTTCCGGATCATCTGGAACAGCGACCTGTCCTGCGCGACGCCGTCGATTTCCCAGGAGGCGTTGAAGATCTTGTGGCGGCAGTGCTCGGAATTGGCCTGCGCGAACATCATCAGCTCGACGTCGGTCGGATCGCGGCCGAGCGCCTTGAAGGCCTTCACCAGGTAGTCGATCTCATCCTGGGCCAGGGCGAGGCCCAGCGTCTGGTTGGCCACGACGAGCGCGGTCCGGTCCATGGCCAGCACGGGGACGCTGGCCATGGGCGAGGGTTCCTTCCGGCGGAAGAGCGCGGCGCACGCCTCGAGGTCGCCAAAGACCACCTGGGTCATCCGGTCGTGCAGCTTGGGCCGGAGGAGCTTCAGCTGGGCGGAATCGAGCGGGGAAAACGGGAAGCGCGAGCCGGGGCCCTCGACGTCGAAGGTGTAGGCGATCACGCGCTCGATGCGCCTGACCTTCGCCAGGCCGCAGATGTGGGCGATGTCGGTGGCCTTGGAGGACCAGGGCGAGATGGTACCCGGGCGCGGGGCGACAACCTGGACCAGCCCGGTGAACGCGGTGCCGGCGGCGCGGCGGGGGCCGTAGGTGAGCAGCTGGTCGAGGATTTCGCGTTCGGCGGCGGCCAGGTCGGCGGTGACGTCAACGACGTGGACGAACTCGGCATTGAGCGCCCGGACCGGCAGGCCGGCGGCGGTGAGGTCCGCCAGGAGTTTTTGGAGGCGAAAGGAAGAGAAGGCCGGTGAGCCGTGCAGCGTCAGCATGGTCTGAAACGCGATACTCACGAAGCGGCCCGGCTCGTCAAGCGGCGGGACGGCCATAGCGCCGATTTGAAAAACACGGAACACACGGAAACCTGACCATGCTTTCCGTGCATTCCGTGGTTTCTGTAGTTAAATTTGAGACTGATTCGGGGCAGGGCCGAGAAAGCCGTTGACGAAACCGCGCGGCTGGCCCCAATGAACGTCTTTAATGCCGTGACGCTCAGCATCCCCTCATCGCTTCCCTTGAAATTTGCGGCCGGGGGCAGTGTGGGCGCCGAGCGCCAGCGAGGAGCGAGGAGCAAGGAGCTGGCAGCCAGCCCCGTCAGTTTGCTCGCATCGTCTCATTCGGTTTCTTGCTCCAGGCTCCGTGCTCCAAGCTCCAAGCTTTCCCAGCCATGAGCGAATTCATCTCCCACGAATGCGGCATCGCGCTGGTCCGGCTGAAGAAGCCGCTGGCCTGGTATCAGGAAAAGTACGGCACCCCCCTGTGGGGCTTCTACCAGCTGTTCCTCCTGATGGAAAAGCAGCACAACCGCGGGCAGGACGGCGCGGGCGTGGCCTGCGTGAAGTTCGACGTGCCGGCCGGCGAGCCGTACATGTTCCGCGAGCGCAACGTCGAGATCAACCCGCTCGACAAGATCTTCCAGGCGCTCACCTCGCGCTACACCACGCTCGTCGGCGAGGGCACGATCCACCCGGAGTTTCCCGACACGGTCAAAAAGAACTTCGATTTCTGCGGCGAACTCTACCTGGGCCACCTGCGCTACGGCACCTCCGGCGGCTACAACCTGAGCGCCTGCCACCCGTTCTTCCGCCGCAGCTCGTGGCCGACCCGCAACCTGATGCTCGCGGGCAACTTCAACCTGACCAACACCGCCGAGCTGAACAACAGCCTCATCGCCATCGGCCAGCACCCGATCTTCGCCACCGACACGCAGGCCATCCTCGAGCGCATCGGCTTCTGCCTCGACGACGAGCACGAGCAGATCTTCCGCGCCCTGCGCGGCGAGGGCCTGCCGGGCCCGGAGATTTCCCGCCGGATCAACGAGGAGGTCAACCCCGCCCGCGTCCTGCGCAACGCCTCGGCCAACTGGGACGGCGGCTACTCGCTCGTCGGCGTGCTGGGCAACGGCGACGCCTTCGTGGCGCGCGACCCCTCGGGCATCCGCCCCTGCCACTGGTTCGAGAACGACGAGGTCGTGGCCTTCGCCTCCGAGCGCGCGCCGCTCTGCACGGTGTTCGACCTCGAGGCCCGCGACGTGCACGAGGTCGAGCCGGGCTGCGCCGTGATCATGAAGAAGGCCGGCACGGTGGCCGTGGAGCGCATCAAGCCGGCGCTGCCCAAGACCCAGTGCACCTTCGAGCGCATCTATTTCTCGCGCGGCAACGACGCCGACATCTACCGCGAGCGCAAGGCCCTCGGCGCCGGCCTCGCCAACCAGATCTGGAAGTCCATCGGCGGCGACCTCGAGAACTCCGTCTTCAGCTTCATTCCCAACACCGCCGAGGTGGCGTACTTCGGCCTGATGAGCGAGCTGCGCTTCCGCCGCCGCGCCGAGGTGAAGCAGACGCTGCTCGACGCCGCCCGGGCCGGGAAGATCACCGAGGCGCTGGTCGACGACCTGATCCTCAACAACTGGCCGCGCGGCGAGAAACTCGTGACCAAGGACGTGAAGATGCGCACCTTCATCAGCCAGGAGAAGTCGCGCAACAACCTCGCGTCGCTCGTCTACGACGTCACCTACGGCGTGATTTCCCCCAAGGACAACCTGGTGTGCGTCGACGATTCGATCGTGCGCGGTACGACGCTCCGGCGCTCGATCCTGCGCATCCTGAAGCGGCTCAACCCGAAGAAAATCGTCATCGCCTCGACCGCGCCGCAGATCCGCTACCCGGACTGCTACGGCATCGACATGTCCGAGATCGGCAAGTTCGTCGCCTTCGAGGCCGCCATCACGCTGCTCAAGGAAAGCGGCCAGGGCGGGCTGATCGAGGACGTCTACCGCCTGTGCCGCGAGGAGCTCAAGAACCCGGGCAAGGTGCCGGTCAACCACGTCCGCAAGATCTACGAGCCGTTCACGGCCGACCAGATTTCCCAAAAGATCACGCAGCTCGTGTCCCCCAAGCCCAACGGCTGGAAGGGCGAGATCGAGATCATCTTCCAGTCCATCGAGAGCCTGCATGAGGCGCTGCCGAACCACGGCGGCGACTGGTACTTCACGGGCAACTACCCGACGCCCGGCGGCTTCCGCGTCGTGAACCAGGCCTTCGTGAATTACTTCGAGAAAGCCGACGGACGATCCTATTGAGCACCACTAATCCACACTAATGGATCACTAATCCCGAACCATGCATCCCATTAGTGTCAGATTAGTGTTCATTAGTGGTTAAACCATGTCTTTGTCCTACGAAAGTTCCGGGGTGCGCTACGACCAGCTCGATGCGTTCAAGCGCGCCTGCCAGCAGGCGGCGCGGCAGACCGCCGGCGAACTCGCGGCCCACGGCTACGCCGAGCCGGCGACGACGCGCGGCGAAAGCGCCTACCTGATCGAGGCGGCCGACCATTTCCTCGCGCACGTCGAGGAAGGCCTCGGCACCAAGAACCTCGTGGCCGACGCCGTCTACGCGCAGACGGGCAGATGCTTCTACTCCGAAATCGCCATCGATACGGTGGCGACGATCGTCAACGACCTCGTCACCTGCGGCGCGCGCCCGATCTCGGTCGCGATGCACGCGGCGGTGGGCGACTCGGGCTGGTTCACCGACGCCGCCCGCATGCAGGCGCTGGTGGCCGGCTGGGCCGAGGGCTGCCATCGCGCCGGCGCCGTGTGGGGCGGGGGGGAGACGCCGACGCTCAAGGGCCTGGTCAATCCCGACACCATCGTGCTGGCCGGCTCGGCCATCGGGAAGATCTTCCCGAAGACGCAGCGCATCACCGGCGATGTGAAGGACGGCGACGCGATCATCTTCCTCGCCTCGACCGGCGTGCAGACCAACGGCCTGAGCCTGTGCCGCCTGATCGCCGACAAACTGCCCCAGGGATACCAGACTCCGGTCGGCCACGGCGACGCGCGCACCTACGGCGAGGCGCTGCTCGCGGCCTCGGCCATCTACGTGGACTTTGTCGTCAAGTGCCAGCAGAGCGGCGTGAAGCTCAACTACGTGGCGCATGTGACCGGGCATGGCTGGCGCAAGCTGATGCGGCTGGAGGAACCGTTTGTCTACGAGGTCACCGAGCCCCGCGCGATCCCGGCGCTGTTCCGGTTCCTGATGGCGGCCGGCCCGATCGACCTGCGCGAGGCGTACGCCACCTTCAACATGGGCGTCGGCTTCGCGGCGTACGTCGCGCCCTCCGCGGTCGAGGCCACGCTGGCGGCGGCGAAGGCCGCGGGCCACGACGCGTGGGTGGCGGGCCGGGTGAGGAAGGAAGGCGGCCGGAAGGCGGTCACGATCCCGTCGCTCGGGCTCGCCTACGAAGCCGACACCCTGCAGGTGCGCTGAGCTCAGGGCGCGGCTTCCGGCGGCCGGGCATTGCGCTCCAGCCACGCCTCGGCGGCCGCCGGATCGTTGAACATCTCGATGTGCCGGCCCCGGTTGGCCGCCACCTTGATGCCGATCCGCCCCGGGTCCATCTGGCGCTCGTGCATGAGGACGGCGAGCGCAATCGGCGGCAGGTAGCGGGCCGCGGTTTCCCCAAGCTCGAAGCGGTCCAGGAAACTGGTCTCGCCCGGAATCGCCCGGAAATCCACCACCACGGCGGGGGCATGCTCGGCGGCAATGATGCCGGCCATCGCCTGCATCGTCGCGGCTTTCCGCTCGATGATATCGCGGTTCGTGAGCCGGAAAATCAGTCCGTCCGACCGTTTCGCGAATGGCAGGCTGGCAACGCCGCTCATGATGCAGCGAAGGCTAGGCGCGGACGCGCCGGGTGCGAGCCTCAAGAATCGGTCAATGCCGGCGCCACCGCCCGCGCGAAAGCCCGCCGAACTTGCGGGGCGGCTGCGCGGGCTGGCCGCCGGACGGACCGTGGCCTGCCGGGCGCGCCTGGGCGGGCTGGGACGGCGAATGGGGTTGCGGCGGGCGCTGCGGGTGTGCGCCGCCGTGGCCGTGCGACGGGCGCGGATGCGGTCCGCCCTGGCCGTGGGCGGGAGCGCCGCCCTGGAAGCCGACTGCCGGACGCGGCGCGGCGCCGTAGTTGAAGCCCTCGAGCTTGAGCTGCGGCACCTTCTGGCCAATGAAGCGCTCGATGTCGCGGATCTCGCCGGTCTGGTCGGGCGTGGTGAGCGTGAAGGCGTCGCCGACCGCGGCGGCGCGGCCGGTGCGGCCGATGCGGTGGACGTAATCCTCGGGATTGGCGGGAATGTCGTAGTTGATGACATGCGAAACGCCGGCGACATCGATGCCGCGGGCGGCGATATCGGTGGCGACCATCACCTCGTACTTGCCGGACTTGAAACCCTCGAGCGCCTCGACGCGCTGCGACTGGGAGCGGTTGGCGTGGAGGACGGCGACGGAGTGGTTCGCGGCCTTGAGCTTGCGGGCGATCTTGTCGGCGCCGTGCTTGGTGCGTGAGAAGACAATGCAGCTCTGGAAGTCCGTCCGCTCGAGCAGGGCCACGAGCAGGTCGAACTTCAGGTGCTGCGCCACGGGATAGAACGCATGCGTGACCGACTGGTTGACGGTGCGGGACACGCCGATCTCGACGCGGGCGGGATTGCGCAGCGCGAAGCGGGCGACCTCCTCGATCTCGGGCGGGACGGTGGCCGAGAAGAAGAGCGTCTGGCGCTCCTTCGGGCACAGGCCGATGATCTTCTTCACGTCCTTCACGAAGCCCATGTCGAGCATGCGGTCGACCTCGTCGAGGATGAGGATCCTGACGCCGCCGAGCCGCAGCGTGCCCTCGTTGAGGAAGTCCATCAGGCGGCCGGGCGTGGCGATGACGATGTCGGTGCCGGCTTGGAGTTCGCTGCGCTGGCGGCCATAGCCGACGCCGCCGTGGACGACGGTGGCGCGGATATCGGTGAACCGGCCGAAGTCGCGGAAGGCGGTCTCCACCTGGGCGGCGAGTTCGCGCGTGGGTTCGAGCACGAGCACGCGCGGGCCGCGCGGCTCATGCCGGCCGAGGCGGGCGAGAACGGGCAGGGCGAAGGCGGCGGTCTTGCCGGTGCCGGTCTGGGCCGAGCCGATCAGGTCGCCGCCGCCGAGCACGACGGGAATGGCGCGGAGCTGGATGGGCGTCGGGTCGGTGTAACCCATCGCCTTGACACCGTTGAGGAGGGCGGGCGGCAGCCCGAGCTTGGAAAATGGCATAGCGGGTCATTACCCGGGCAATTGTCCCGCAACGCGAGGCAAAAGTCGGCCCGGCCTTGTTCAGAAGCCGGAAAGCCATGAATTCGGAAGTTTCCGGGCTTCGCGGCTTCTGAATTCTTCCGGACAGGATCAGTCCAGCAGCCGGTAACCGATGCCCGCCTCGGTCTTCAGATGGCGGGGCGCATGGGGATCGGCCTCCAGCTTTTGCCGCAGGTGGGCCATGTGCACGCGCAGGTAGTCGGTGCGCTCCTCGGCGGCGGGGCCCCACACCTCGCGCAGGATCTGGCGGTGCGTGACGACCTTGCCGCGGTGTTGGATCAACAGCTTGAACAGCGCATATTCGCGCCCGGTCAGGTGAACTTCCTTGCCGGCCCGGCGCACGACCCGTGCGGCCAGGTCGACCTCGATGTCGCCGAGGCGCACCACGGCGGGCTCGGCGGCGCCCGGTTTGCGGCGGAGGATGGCCCGCACGCGTGCGAGCAGTTCGCGTCCGCCGAAAGGCTTGGTCAGGTAGTCGTCGGCCCCGGCGTCGAGCGCCGCGATCTTGTCATCCTCGGCCTCGCGGACGGACAACACGAGCACCGACACCTGCGACCATTCGCGCAGCCGGCGGAGGACGGTGGTGCCGTCGAGGTCGGGCAGGCCCAGGTCGAGGATCACGCCGTCCGGCGCGGCATGGGCGATTTCCTGCAGGCCGAGCGTGGCGTTCTCCGCTTCGCGCACGGCATAGCCGCCCGATTCGAGCGTCACCCGCAGGAGGCGGCGGATCTGCTGCTCGTCGTCGATGACGAGCAGGCTGGGAACAGGGGGCTTGGTGGCGCTCATTCCGGCGGGGGCGATTGCGGGGCGGTGTGCGGCAGGTAAATCGTGAAGACGGCGCCACCGCCGGGGTTTTCGCCCACGACGACCTCGCCGCCCTGGGCGGTGACGAAGCCGCGCACCAGCGAGAGGCCGAGGCCCAGGCCGCCGGCACGGGCGGCGTCGCCGCGCTCGAACTTCTTGAACAGGCGCTCGCGCATCGCGAGCGGGAAGCCCGGCCCGCGGTCGGCGACGGTGAAGTACGCGCGCCGGCCGTCGCGGTCGAGCCCGGCGGTGACGAAGATCGGCGTGCCATCGGGCGTATGGCGCGCGGCATTGAGGAGGAGATTGGCCAGCGCCTGTTCGGTGAGGGCAAAGTCGACGCGGATGGGCGGCATGTCGTCGGGCACGGCGACCTCGAGCGGGTGCGACGCCAGTTCATCGCACACCCCCTCGAGGGCCGCGTTGACCAGGTCGCGGACGTCGGACCAGTCCAGGCGCGGCCGCAGGGTGCCGCTTTCCAGGCGCGTCTGGTCGAGCAGGTTGCCGACCAGCCGGTTGAGGCGGCGCGCGGCGCCGCGGCCCTCCGCCACCAGCGAGGCGCGCAGGTCGGGCGGGGCGTCCTGCAGGT
>CAYZSN010000058.1:0-8966 GCA_964481095.1 uncultured Oleiharenicola sp.
GCGCCTCGTCATAGACCGGCCGTCCGCGGGCGACCAGGCGCCGCATTTCCACCCGGCCGAGCGGATGCGCGGCGAGGAAATCCCTGCGCGCGTAGAGGCGCGCGGGTCCCAGCTCGATCACCGGCTGGTAGTCTTCCGCCACGAGGGCGGCAAGTTCCGGGAACGTCTCGTGGCCCGCCATGGAACGGTTCTCGAAAAAGGGCGCCCCGGGTCCCACCGCGTCGAGGAACAATTCGGGCCGTCGTTCCCGGAAATCGGCAAGATACCCGGCACGGTGGTAGGCGCGCTGGGGCGATGGCTGGATGGACCAGACCGTCAGCATGTCCCGGGTGGCTTGCGGCAGCCCGCTCTCGGCGTACGCCGAATTCATCCAGCCCCAGACGCTGAGCCGGGCTCCGTCGCGGCGCCAGTGGCGCAGCACCTCGGCCAGCGCGGTGCGCGGCGTGCGCCAGTGTTCGGCGAGGCGGCCGATCATCTCCGGCGCCGGCTGGTGCGCCCGGAGGCCGAGCAGGCCCAGGGCCAGCGCCAGCGTCAGGGCCGCGAGCGTTCGCCGGCCCGCCGCAAGATCGCAGAAGGCCGCGCCGCTCCACCAGGCCAGGGGCGCCAGCAGGAGAAGGACGTAGTGCAGCGAAGCCCGCGCCGGCAACACGATGGCGAACAACGCCGCGCCAGTCAGGGCCGCCCCGAGCCAGAAGCGGGGTGACGGGGCTTGCCGGCGCGCGAGATAAAATCCCGCGGCTACGAGAACCAACAGCCCGCTGCCGCCGGCCCAGAGGGGGAAGAGGCCGGTTTCGCCCGCCTGGCGCCACAGGTCCTGCAGCACCGCCGCGGTTTGCCCGCCACCGCCGGCATAGGCGATGTTTTGCAGCACATAACGGTGCCAGAACGGGGCGAACTGTCCGGCCGCCGCAACGAGGGCGACAATCAGCAGCGAGGGCGCGGCGGCGGCGGCGATGAGTGCGAGCGCCTCGCGTCCGCGCGACCGGCCCGCGGCCGCCGGGGCCATGGCCAGTTGCCAGAGCACAAACGCGGTGCCGAGCGGGAGGGCCTGGAGCTTGGCCCAGGGGAGCAGGCCCGCGGCGAACGCGGCCGCCCGCGAATGGCGCGGCGCCAGGGCGACAGCGGTGGCGATGAGCGCGAGCGGCACGGCCTCGGAGGAGTAATGGACGAAATCGGGCTCGGTGACGACAGACAGGAACAGCGCGGCCGGCGCGATGGCCAGCCCGGCTACCGCGGGGGAGGCGACTCGGCGAAGGGAATGCCACAGCAGCCACAGCGTGCCCCCGGCCAGGATCAAGGCGGCCAGCCGCACCGTGAAGTAATCGAGCGGCAGGCCGAGCCAGTGCAGCGGCAGCACGGCGTAGAAGTTGAGCGGGCCCGAGGTCGTGCCATCCACGGAACGCCAGAAAACCGGGTCGTGCGCCAGCGTGAGCGCCCCCGCGACGAACTGGCTTTCATCGGGATTGTATTCGCTGGCGCAAAACAGGAAGGGCCAGCGCCACGCGAAAAGGCACAGCAGCACCAGCCCGGCGAAAATCCACTCGCGCCGCCACGCCGTCGCAGGGTCGGGGTTGCGGCGCAGCCCGGCCGCGACCTGTGCCGCCAGCGCGAGTGTGGCGGCAGCCGCGCCCGCCCAGTAGACGGCGGGATGATCGTCGAGCCAGAGGAATAGGGGGGGAAACATGTGGACGACGGAAACTGGGGGGTGCCGGCGGCGCCGGCCGGGGATTCAGGAGGACAGGACCAGCGATTCGCGCCGGGCGGCGACGCGCGCAGCGAAACCGATCGCAGGGCGCTCAATCCACCGCCACGAGAGCCAGCCGACCGCGAAGGCCAGGGGAAGCGACATGGCCAGGCTGTACGCCCAGCCGAGGCCGGGCAGTTGCTGTGCGATGACCTGCTGGATCAGGAAGCCCCAGAGGTACATGCCATAGGCGGGGTCGAAATTCAGCCGGCAGCGGCGCACCGCCGGTAGCGCGCAGACGTAAAGCAGGGTCACGAAGAACAGCAGCAGGAAAGCATGCGGCCCGAGGATCGTCCGCTTGAGGACGAGGAACACGGCCAGCAGGATGACCAGCAGCCGCGGCGTGAGCATGATGTTTGCCCGCGACACCGCAAACATCGCGCCCCACGCGAAGCTCGCCGGCAGGTACGTGTTCTCGGGGTGGTTCTGCTGCCAGAAGAGGAACAGCGGCCGGGGCAGCAACGGGTCGAGGAACAGCAGTGCGAGCACGACCAAGCTGAGCCAGCGGCGCTGCAGCAGGCTGAATGCAAACAGGGCCAGGATGATGGCCGAGGCGCAGACCACGTAGGCGGGCGCCCACAGCGGCGGGTTCACGTGCGGCAGGCCGGCATTGGCCGTGAAGACCCCGGGGAGGTAATTGTTCACCTGCAGCAGGAGATTCTGGAAGCAATACAGCCACGTGGCGGGATGGTGGAAGTATTCGCGCGCCGACAGGTTGGAACACAGGGGGCCGATGACCAGGGTCGTGGCCAGCACAACGGCGGCCAGGGCGGGCCACACCCGTGCGGTGCGCGCGACGATGAAACTTACGGGATCCTCGCGGCGCAGCAAGCTGTGCGTGGCGAGCAGGCCGGCCAGGAAAAAGAAAATGTGGTTGCCGACCGAGGCCGCGAAGAAACCGTCGTAGCCGAGCAGGCGCAGCGCGGGATCCCACTTGATCCAGACGTGCGCGGGCGCGCCGGTGGTCGCGAACGCCCCGTTGTAGAGCACGAGCGCCGCCGCCAGCAGGCGCGCCAGGCCGAGATTGTTGCCCTCGCGCGCGAGGACGTTTTTGAGGGGAAAGCGGGGCAGCGGCATGGGCGTCATTCCAGCGTGAAACCGCTGACGTAGGTCCAGTCCCACGAGCTGTTGCCGTTCGGGCCCGGGTCGATCGTCAGCACGAGCTTGGCGTTCCGCTTCCCGGGCGGCAGGTCGAGCGCCATGGCCTGGGGCCCGCGGTCGGCCGCGGCGCGCATGGGATCGAGCAGGCGCTCGCCGACCTGGACACGGTTGCCGCCGGATTCGACGGCCACCGCCAGGCGCACGCCGTCGGTCGTGTTGCCGTTGGTGTAGGCACCGCCGAAGAAGCCGTAGCGCAGGAGCAGCCGGCGTTCGGTTCCATCGAGGTTGAACACGAAGCGCGCCGGGGCGTTGGCCTGGAACAGCGACGCGACGCCATTGCGCTGGTACGGGTAGGTGTGGCTCGACTCCACAAGCTCGGGCACGCGGTTGAAGCCGGGAAACTGCTCGGGCAGGTACCGCGGGGCGCGGGTGAAGCGAACGTCCACCAGGTAGACCCAGTCCCAGGCGTTGTCGCCGCTGTCGCCCGGGCCGACCTTCAGCACCAGCCGCGAGCCGGCGGGAAACGGCGGCAGGATGACATGCAGCCGCTGCTCCTCGCGGTCCGCCGGCACCTCGCGGGGCAGCAGCCGGCGGTGGGCGAGCGGGGTTGGGTCGCCGTTGCGGACGAGGTCGACGAAGATGTCGGCGCCGTTGCTTTTGTTCTCGGCGAGGGCCTGCGCGAGGTAGCCGAACGAGAAGTCGAAGGCCCGTTCATCGCCCTGCAGGGCCCACTCCAGCTGGGCGGGAGCCTCGGCCATCAGCACGCGGTGCTGGCGGGCGGACTCGGTGCGGGCCGCCTTGGAGTACGCCGTCGGTTCGGGAATGTTGTACTCGGCGAGCCACGGCGTCGGGGCGAGGATTTTCTCCACCGCCGTGCGGCCGGGATTGGACAGCGCGACGGCCACCACGAGCAGCCAGGCCGCCGCCCAGCTGCGGCCCCGGCGGATGGTGGCGGCGGAATAGGACTTCATCGCGGCGGCGGGCTCAGGCTTTCGGCCGCTGCTTCCAGGCTTCGACGATCTGACGGATGGTTTCCTCCAGCGACTGCGTAATGTCCCATTTCGGATAGTGGGCCTTCATCTTGCGCAGGTCGGAGTAATAGCAGATGTGGTCGCCGGCGCGGTTCTGGTCGACGTAGGTGAAGACCTGGGCCTTGCCGGAGAACTTCTCCGCGATCTTGAAGGCCTCGAGGATCGACGTGCTGTTGGCCTTGCCGCCGCCGAGGTTGTAGACCTCGCCCGCGCGCGGATTTTCGACGAACGCGGCCATGAAGCGGGCGACATCGAGCGAGTGGATGTTGTCGCGCACCTGCTTGCCCTTGTAGCCGAACACCCGGTACTCCTTCACCTCGAGGTTGCACTTCACGAGGTAGGAGAGGAAGCCGTGCAGCTCGACGCCGCTGTGGTTGGGGCCGGTCAGGCAGCCGCCGCGCAGCGCGCAGGTGGGCAGGTTGAAGTAGCGGCCGTATTCCTGGACCATGACGTCGGCCGCGACCTTCGACGCGCCGAACAGCGAGTGCTTGGATTGGTCGATGGTGAACGTCTCGGGGATGCCGTGCGCGTAGGCCGGGTCGGCATAGTCCCAGCGCGTGGCGAGCTCAGCCAGCCTGATCGTGTTGGGCGCGTCGCCGTAGACCTTGTTCGTGCTCATGTGCACGAAGGGCGACTCCGGGCACGCCTGGCGCGAGGCCTCGAGGAAGTTCAGCGTGCCGACGGCATTGGTGTCGAAATCGTCGAACGGAATCGCGGCGGCGCGGTCGTGCGACGGCTGCGCCGCGGTGTGGACAATGACCGACGGCTTGACCTCCTTGACCAGCGCGAGCACGCCAGCGCGGTCACGAATGTCGAGCTCATGATGGACGAAGCCCTTCAGCTCCCGGGCGAGCCGGTGCTGGTTCCAGCGCGTGTCGCCCTGCGGGCCGAAAAAGACGGCGCGCTGGTTGTTGTCCACGCCATGAACCGCGTAGCCGAGCGAGGCGAAATAGACGGAAACTTCGGAGCCGATGAGGCCGGACGAGCCGGTGACGAGGATGGTTTTGGCCATGGGAAACGGAGCGGTCATCCATAGGGGAGGCGAGGGTGTTTTCCAGCCGATTCTCGGCCGGCCGGGCGTGGGCGGGGCCTATGACAATCTCCCGCGCAAAGCCGCCACTGGCGAAGGATAATCGGAGGCGCGGGGACGCACGGAAAATGAAGTTGGCACCGGGCGGGCGCGCGGCTTTCACGACAACGTGCGAAGCTCTCTTTCCCCCGTGCGGTTTCCCTTCCCCGGCTGGCTCGGTGCGCTGGCGCTGCTAGCCGCGCTGCCGGCACCCGCCGCGGTCAACCGCGTGTTCCAACTGCTGGTGCCGCCGGACGCCGCGCCCGGCGCGAAGGTGGACGTGCGGGTGTGGATGAGCACCGATGCCGGCGAGGGCGAGGCCATCGCCTTCCTGCAGGCCGAGTATTCCATCGACGCCGGCCGGACCTGGACCGGCGCCTGGGCCGAGCAGGACCTGGGGACGACGGCCGACCGCGGTTTCAGTTTCACGGCCGGCGCCGCCGGCACCCAGTGCAAGGTGCGCGCCCGCGTCGCCTATCGGGGCGGTGTGGCGGGCGCGGTCGATTGCGAGGGCGCGGCGATCCGCTGGTTCGACACCTGGAAGAACTGGCGCGAGCCGCCGGCGAAGTCCGCGTCCGTCAACGTGCGCTGAGCGCTCAATGCAGGTGGTAGGCGCGCGTGAGCGCCTTGCCGCGTTCGACATGCATGAAGTCGAGCGCCGGCATCGTTTCCTTCGAGCCGCGCACCGCCGGCTGCGCCATCTGCCGGCGCGCGTCGGTGCCGCGCCAGCCGACAAAGCCGGCCAGCTCCGCCGGCCAGGTCCGCAGGCAGGCTCCGGCGAGCACGACGAGCAGCGCCGCCGCGGCCCAGTGGTGCCAGGCACGGCGCGCGGTCGCCGCCTCGAGCGCCCGGTCGGCGATCACGCCGAGGAACGGCAGCACGGCGATCAGCGAGCTGTAGCAATAGCGGGAGCTGATGCACGTCATGATGCCGGTGTGGTAGCGGCCGATGCCGAGCAGCACCGCGTTGCCGAGGTCGAAGGCGAGCAGCAGCCACAGCAGCGCCCGCAACCGCGCCGGCGCGAGGCGGAAGCCCGCGGCCAGCACCGCGATCTTCAGCAGGCTCGCGAGCCACAGCCCGCCGGTCGTCCAGCCGAGGTCGAGCAGCAGCATCGCCGGGTTGAGCAGGAAGAAGCCGCCGGCGAACTGCAGCACCTGCCCGAGATGGCCGGCGAGATGCTGGTGGTTGCCGCCGGAATAGAACAGGATGACCATCGCCACCGCGGCCGACGGCAGCACGTAGAGTCCGGCGAGGCCGAGCCGCTTCGGCAGGTCGCGGCGGTCGCCGCCCAACAGCAGCGGCAGCACCGCGCCGGCGGCCAGCACCGCGCCGGTCAGCACGCCGCGCGAGAAGCAGCACGCACTCAGCGCCGCGAACAGGACCACCGGGCCGTGCCGGCGCAGCGCCCCGGTGCGGCGGTCGTTGCCCTCGTGCCAGAGCAGCGCGAGCAGGAAGAACGACGCCGCGAGGATCGCGGACCACTGCACGGACCAGCCGAGGGTCTCGATGTTGGCGGCGGGCAGCGCGAAGAGCAGCAGCACGGCGCCGGTGGCGAACCACGACAACCCATGGCGGACCAGCAGCCGACCGAGGCACCACGTGTTGAACGCATGGGTCAGCCACATCAGCCAGAGCATCGCGCGGTAGCTGCCGTCAAACTGCAGCAGCGCGCCGCCCCACAGCAGCTTGAACACCGGCACAAAGTTCTCCGCGAACACCAGGTGGACCCACGGCCAGAAACCGAACGACGCCAGCTGGTCGATCAGGAAGAAGTCGTCGGCGAACCAGAAGAGCTTGGCGAATTCCGCCTGCCAGATCACAAACGGCAGCAGCGCCGCGGAGCCCGCGAGCCACGGGACCAGGCGGAGCAGGCCCGTCGGCGGCGGGACAATCACCGGCGCCGCCGCCGGCTTCGGTGCGACCGGGGGCGCTTGTTCCGCGGGGGATGGGAGCCACGCGACGCCGGCGTCCCACGCCGTGGCGGCGACGAACACCAACAGCAGGGAGTAGACCGGCGCGAACGAGGAAATGGCCAGGATCGGGTAGGACGTGACCTGGATCATCGCCGTGAGCAGCAGGTAGACGGCCGCGCCGCCCCACGCCGCGGCCGCGACTGTCAGCGGGTAGCTCCACGTGCGGTTCGCCAGCAGCTGCACCGCGCGCACGGTCGCGATGAGCTGCGCGCCGACCAGGAGGAGCAGCAGCAGCGGCCGCAGCGTCTTGCCGATGCCGTGCAGGATTTGCACGCGGCGATAGTCGAGCGCCGTGAAGGGATCGCCGCTCAATCGCTCGTGCGTAAGGTCGCGGAACAGCTTCAGCTCGGCCTCGTCGCCGGCACTGGGCGGGGCGAAGGCGCTGAACCGGCTGAACGAGGTCGTGAAATCCGTGAATTCGAGGAAGGCCTGCGCGAGTTCGCCGCCCAGCCCGGGGCGCCACTGAGGCGTGAAACCACTGCGCCTGGGCCCGGCTGGCAGGCGTCCGTCGTCGCACGCGGCGTTCACCTCGAGCGCGACCCGCCGGTAATAGGCCATCGCCTCGCCCGCGCTGTGCGCGTGGCCGGCGGCGGCGACCGCATCGCGCAGCGCCCAGGTCATCCAGCCGCCGCCGATCTCGTGTTCGGATGCGGGCCTGCCGGTCACCCCGCTCGACGCGTCCGCCCAGCCGGCGCCGAGGTCGCCCTCGAGGTGCGGCCGCAGCTCGGCGAACGCCGGGCTCACGGTGTAGGCGGCCTCGCGCGCCTGCCGGGGGACCGGGAGAAAGGGCCTGGCCGGTCCCACCTGGATGCGGGTGAGCGCGCCGTACGCATCGCCGAATTCCGCGGCGCGGAATTCCACCGTGCCAAACCAGCCGTAGCTGCGGTAGTTGAGCGCCGAGACGAGCAGGAGCGGCAACAGCAGGCACCCGGCGGCCAGGGCGAATGCGCGGAGCAGGGACAGCAGGGCGCTCCGCGAAGCCCGCCCGGCCAACCCCAGCGCGGCACCGCCCAGCAGGGCGGTGCTCGGCACGATCCAGACCGCCTCCTCCCGCGTCAGATAAAATGCCGCCCCCGCGAGCCCGAGCAGGATCGCCCAGGGCGCGAGCCTTCGCGCGGGCAGGTCGCGGCGGTAATGCAGCGCGATCAGGCCGGCGAAAATCAGCAGCACCTCGGGTGAATAGAGGTGCTGGCGCAGGACGCGACCCAAGCTGGAGGCGTCATAGCTCATCGGATTCCAAAGCAGCAGCGTGTAGCCGGCAAAGCGGGCGGCGAGGGACGGCAGGGCCGGCGCGCAAGCCTGCACGAGCAATGCGCAAGCGGCCGCGTACAGCAGGTGGTTCGCGAAATAGAGCGGCACATGCAGCAGCGCCAGCGCCGCGATCCAGAAGGAATACATCGGACCCTTGGCCAGCGTCAGCTGGTCATAGGGCCCGAGCCATTCGCCATGCAGCAGGTGGCTGGCGAGGCGCAGGAAGAGGACGTCGTCGTGCGCCGCGTAACCCAGCGCATAGACTTCCTGGCCGCGCGTCAGCCACAGCTTGAGGACCGTGACGAGGACGGCGGCCCAGAGCCAGCGGCGGGACGAGTCGGCGGGCACGGTCATGCGGGATCGGCGCGCGTGTCGAGACGCAGCACGCCCAGGAAGAAGCTGGTAAGGATCATCTGGCAGCCCAGCACGAGGCAGAGCGCGCCGGGGATCACGCGCCGCAGCGTCTCCCCGGGCTGCACCAGCGGGCCGAAACCCTGGCCGCCCCAGATCGACACCGCCCATAGTGACAGGGCGAGTCCGGCGGCGATGAGCAGCAAGCCGACAAGGAGGCCGGACTCCAGCGTGAGGTGGCGGAACCAGTCGTCGAAGCCGGGCTGCGGGCGGCGCAGCCCCGCGCGGATCGCGAAGAATTTGCTGAGCACCGCGACCGCGGCGAACAGCAGCGTGTGCACATCGAGCGTCACGCGGCCGAGCGGCAGCGGCCCCTGCAGCAGCACGCCGCCGAGGATGAGGCCGGCGCCCATCAACAGGAGTCCCGGGTACCAGAACAGCCAGCG
>CAYZSN010000059.1:0-4665 GCA_964481095.1 uncultured Oleiharenicola sp.
GTGTGCGTCGCGCCGTCGCCGACGTGGCGCACGACCTGCTGGACCTGTACGCGTCGCGCCAGCTGCTCGAAGGTCACGCCTTCTCGCCCGACACGCCCTGGCAGCAGGAGCTCGAAGCGTCGTTCCCTTATGTCGAGACGCCCGACCAGGCGAAGGCCATCCACGACACGAAGGCGGACATGGAGCGGACGCGCCCGATGGACCGCCTGATCTGCGGCGACGTCGGCTTCGGGAAGACGGAGGTCGCGATCCGCGCCGCGTTCAAGGCCGTGATGGGCGGCCGCCAGGTCGCGCTGCTGGTGCCGACGACGGTGCTCGCCCAGCAGCACCTGAACACCTTCCGCGAGCGCATGGCCGGCTACCCGGTGGCGGTCGAGATGCTCAGCCGCTTCCGCACCCGCAAGGAGCAGGCCGGCATCCTCGCCGCGCTCGCCGCGGGCAAGGTCGACATCCTCATCGGCACGCACCGGCTGGTGCAGGCCGACGTGAAGTTCCGCGACCTCGGGCTCGTGATCGTGGACGAGGAGCAGCGCTTCGGCGTGAAGCACAAGGAGGTCTTCAAGCGGTGGCGCGCCCACGACGACATGCTCTCGATCAGCGCCACCCCGATCCCGCGCACGCTCTACCTCGCCCTCACCGGCGCGCGGGACCTCAGCACGATCGAGACCGCGCCCGTCAACCGCCTCCCGATCCAGACCATCGTCAAGAGCTACGACGAGAAGCTCGTGGTCGAGGCGATCCAGCACGAGATCCGCCGCGGCGGCCAGGTGTTCTACCTGCACAACCGCGTCATGAGCATCGACCACGTGGCGGCGCGCCTGCGCGAACTGCTGCCCGGCCTCAGCATCGGCGTCGGCCACGGGAAGATGGGCACCGACGGCCTCGAGCGCACGATGACCGACTTCGTCGCGGGCAAATACCAGGTGCTCGTGTGCACGACGATCATCGAGAGCGGGCTGGACATCCCGAACTGCAACACGCTGATCATCGAAGGCGCGGACCGCTTCGGCCTGTCGCAGCTCTACCAGCTCCGCGGCCGCGTCGGCCGTTTCAAGCACCAGGCCTACGCCTACCTGCTGCTCCACCGGCACGCGCGGGTCATGGACCTCGCGCGCCAGCGCCTCACCGCGATCCGCACGCACAACCAGCTCGGCGCGGGCTTCCGCATCGCGATGCGCGACCTCGAGCTCCGCGGCGCGGGCAACCTGCTCGGGGCCGAGCAGAGCGGCCACATCGTCGGCGTCGGCTTCGAGCTCTACTGCCAGCTCCTGCGCCAGAGCGTGGCGCGGCTCAAGGGCGACAAGCAGGCGGCGCACGTCCGCGCCGCCGTGAAGCTGGACTTCGTCTTTGTCGGCGAGGGCGCCGACGCCCCCGTCACCCGCGCCGAGGCCACCGACAGCTTCACCGCCATGAAGCAGGCCGAGCGGGAGGGCGAAATCGACCGCGTCCAGGCCCGGCTGCCGTCGGCTTACATCGGGGAAACCCGCCTGCGCATCGATTTTTACCGGCGGCTGGCCCTCGCCGAGACCCCCAGGCAGGTCAAGGAGCTCGAGCAGGAGCTGCGCGACCGCTTCGGCAAGTTCGGCGAGACCGTCCGCGCGCTGCTGCTCGTGACCGAAATTCGCGTCCGGGCGGAACAAAAGGGCATCCTGTCCGTCGAAACCGATGGCAACCGCCTGAAGTGTCTCCGCAACTCCGGCCGCCGCGACGATTTCATCCAGATGAGCAGCCGGTTTCCCCGCTTGACCGCCCCCACCGCGCTTGCAAGGTTGAAAGAAATTATCACTTTTTTGCACAATCTACCCGCGACATGATGAGTTCCCTTCGTTCCCGCCCCTCCCGCCTGCTGGCCGCCGTGGCCGGCCTTTTTCTGGGAGCCATGTCCGCCCGGGCCCAGCTCTCCGGCCCGCCCTCGGACAACCTTAACCTCCGCTACGCCAACGGCATCGTGGCCATCGCCGAGGACAAGATCATCACCGTTGACGATGTCCGCCGGGAAATCGGGCCGCTGATCGGCGAAATCCAGCACGACAGCCACAATGAACAGGAATTCAACGAGAAGCTCGAGGCGCTGCAGGAGGACGTGATCCAGAACCTCATCGACCGCGTGCTGATCGTGAAGGAATTCTACAAGGACGAGAAGCGCAAGGTCCCGGCCAGCTACATCGACAACCAGCTCGCCGAGACGATCATCACCCAGTTCGACGGCGACCGCAGCAAGTACCTCGCGTACCTCCGTTCGCGCGGCATCTCCCAGAAGGACTACCGGAAGGAAATCGAGGAGGACATGATCTACAGCTATATGCGCGGCCAGCAGTCCAAGTCCGCCAGCACCGTGAGCCCGGTCCGCATCGAGGCCTTCTACAACGAAAACAAGGACCGCTTCTACCAGGAGGATTCGGTCAAGCTGCGCCTGATCCAGATCGCCCGCGCGCCCGGCGAGACCGACGACACCCTCAAGGCCAGGGCCGACACGGTCACGCGCGAGCTCAACGCCGGGGCCGACTTCGGCGACCTGGCCCGCAAGTACAGCCAGGATTCGCGCAAGAGCAAAGGCGGCGACTGGGGCTGGCAGCGGCGCTCCGACCTCCGCAAGGAATTCAGCGACGTCATCTTCTCCCTCAAGAAAAACGAGCGCAGCGAACCGCTCGTAACGCCCGAGGGCGCATTCTTCTTTCTCGTCGAGGACCGCAAGTACGCGGGCACCCTCCCGATCGACGAGGTCCGCCCGGACATCGAAAAGACGCTCGTGCAGCAAAGCGGCCGCAAGGCCACCGAACGCTGGCTCGAGAAGCTCCGACGCAACGCCTACGTGAAGCACTTCTAAGTGCGCAGCCTGCGGCCGGCGGGCACAGCGCCCCGGCCCATGAACATCCCCGCCCCCGATCCCGCCCTGCGGGTCAAGGATCTCGCCGTCGGCGAGCGTCCGCAGGAACGCCTCGAAAGACTCGGCCCGGCCGCGCTCAGCGATTCCGAGCTGCTCGCCATGCTGCTGCGCACCGGCAGCCGCGGCCACAACGTCCTCACGATCGCCCAGCGCCTCATCGCCGAGAGCGGCTCCCTCGCCGCGCTGACCCGGTGGAACGAGGCCGACTTCCGCCGCCTGACCGGCATCGGCCGCGTCAAGGCCCTGCAGCTGGTCACGACCATGGAAATCGCCACGCGCGTGCTGGCCCAGAGCGGCGCGGTCGAGGAGATCCTGAACCGGCCCGAGAAAATCCACGCGCACTTCCGGCCGCAGGTCATCGGCCTGACCGTGGAAAAATTCTGGGTGCTCTGCCTCAACCGCAAGAACCGGCTGATCCGCCAGGTCGAGGTGACCTCCGGCACGGCGACCAGCAGCCTGGCCCACCCGCGCGAGGTGTTCCGCGCGGCGATCCGGCACGGCGCCACCGCCGTGGTCTGCACGCACAACCATCCCAGCGGCGATCCCGCGCCCAGCGCGGCCGACATCCAGGTCACGCGCCAGCTGCGCGAGGCGGCCAAGGCCGTGGACATCGATCTGCTGGACCACATCATCATCGGCCTGCCCGCCGCCGACCCGCAGGGCCGCGGCTACTACAGCTTCCGCGAGGCGGGTTTGCTGTGAGCCAGGTTTGTCATTGCCAGAAGCCCGTGAAACGGGCGCCGACTTGTCAGGCGTAGTCTTGGCGAAGGTTGAAGCAATCCATCAAGCTGGATCGCCACGGCCGGCCGTGCCGGCCTCGCGATGACAATCCAAGGTGCATCATTGCCTGAAACTTCCCGCTGGCACCCGCTCCCGACATTTTTAAAAAACCGCTTGGCAAAGCCCGAACCCGCCCCATACCTTGGCCGTTCGTTCTTTTGATGGTGGAGTATCCAAGTGGCCAAAGGACGTTGACTGTAAATCAATTCGGGTCTTCCCGTTCACTGGTTCGACTCCAGTCTCCACCACCACTTTGGGAAATCCCGCGGCCCGCAAGGCCGCGGGATTTTTGTGCCCGCGCCTTGCCAAAGGCTTGGCCCGCAGCCTCTATCAGGGCGGATGGAAATGCTGCGACAGGCTTGGGATTCCCTGCGCGAACACCCGCTGACCAACGGGCTGCTGCCGCACTTGCTGACGGTCGCCGGCTTCCTCCTGGCCTTCTTCGCCATCGCGCGCCTGATGAGCGAGCGCAAGCAGCCGGGCAACACCTTCGCCTGGCTCTTCGCGATCGCCTTCGTCCCCTACGTCGGCGTGCCGCTCTACCTGATGTTCGGCGGCCGCAAGGTGAAGCAGCTCGCCGCGCGCAAGGCCCAGCTGTGCCCGACGCTGCCGGGCGCGCCGGCGGCGGACGCCGGGAAAACCTTCGCCGCCCGCGTGCTCACGCTCAACGGCGCCTGTCCGCCGGTCGGCGGCAACCGCGTGAGCTTCCTCACCACCGGCGAGGAATCCTTCGCGCGGCTGGAATACGGCATCCTCCACGCGCAGCACAGCATCCACATCATGACCTTCATCCTCGGTCGTGACGCCGTGGGCAAACGCATCGTAAAGCTCCTCGCACAGCGCGCGCGCGAGGGCGTGAAGGTCCGCCTCCTCCTCGACGGCCTCGGCTGCTTCATCAGCAGCCGCGGCTTCTGCGACCCGATCCGCGAGGCCGGCGGCGAGGTCGTGCGGTTCATGCCGGTGATGCCGCTGCAGACGCCGAAGTCCGCCAATCTCCG